>NZ_LT629710.1:1596250-1915500 GCF_900104535.1 Nakamurella panacisegetis
TGCCGAGCCGGCCGGGCCGCGGCACCTCCAGCGCCCCCGAGGACGCCACCGGATCGCCCACCGCGGACAGAAGTTCGAACTGCAGACCCAGCACCAGGCTGGTCGGCGACACCTGCTCGTTCGCCTGCACCAGCGGTGACAACGACCGCTCCCAGGCCGGCTTCACCGCCGCCGGGTTGCGGCCGCGGTTGGACAGACCGTTGATCACCACCGCGACCACGTGCTTGCAGTTCATCCGCACCGGGCACGAGCAGACGCCGGTGAGCCCGAGAACCGTCGGTCCGTTGAGGCTGACCGCCACGTCGACCTGGTACGGAACCGGCGCCGACCCGTGGACCCGGCCGGAGATCCGCACCGGATTCTCGGTGAGCTCGACGTCGAGCACCGCGCCGTTGCGGGCGTATTCCAGCCCCTTCTGCAGGGTGAAGGCGCCGACGATCCGGCTGAGCGACAGCACGTCGATCACGGTCGCCCTCCGTTCCCGCTGTCCGGCACGAACGAAAGCCTACGGCGGCCGACCGACAGCCACGGGCGGTTGGAGCCGGCGGGTCCCCTTGGGCCTAACTTTTGCGCGCCCGGCCACCTGGCCCCAATTCCACCGGCGACTGTCGTGTTCGGGCTCCCCCGATCGTTGCGATGACGGGAGGTGGCCGACGGGGCCGCCCCGGGCCACGGGAGTTGATCGGCATGGAACTCGTTCTCACCACCTTTCTCAGCCTCGACGGCGTCATGCAGGGCCCCGGCGGTCCCGACGAGGACCGAAGTGGCGGCTTCGACCGCGGTGGTTGGCTGGTGCCGTTCGCGGACGCCGACATGGGTGCGATCGTGAGCGCCTGGTTCGCCGACGCCGACGAGATCCTCCTGGGCCGCATCACCTACGACATGATGTATTCGTACTGGTCGCAGGTCACCGAGCCGGGCGACGTGGTGAGCGACCGACTCAACCACCGACCCAAGCACGTCGTCTCGACCACCCTCCGAGACCCGGCTTGGGAACACACCAGCGTGATCTCCTCGGACCCGGTGGCGGCGGTCGCGGCCCTGATGGAACGGCCCGGCGGCGAACTGCAGGTGCACGGCAGTTGCGCCCTGGCCCGAACCCTCCACGAGGCGGCGCTGATCGACGAGTACCGCTTCCTCGTCTTCCCGGTCGTGGTCGGCGACGGCAAGCGGCTGTTCCCGGCCGGGAGTGTGCCCATCTCGTTGGACCTCGTCGACCATCGGATCACCGGATCCGGCGCCGTTGCCCTGACGCTGCGCCCCGAGGCCGACCCGGCCGGCGGCGGCCTCAAGATCGGAAGGTTCACCGTCCAGGACGGAAGGGGGACTCCGGCCACCGCCTGAACCAGCCCGACCCGCACCGGCCGGGCACTCCGTGACGCGTCAGATGATCGGCTCGCCGAACCCGGAGGCGACCAGCGCGTCCTCGCAGGCCAGCCACAGCCGCCGGCGCACAGCCGGGCGATCGTGCTTCCAGCGCAGGTAGTAGGTCGGCCGGACCCGACGGTCGCTGAAGAACTGCCCGGTGGTGGTGGCCGGCTCTCCGGCCGCGGACAGCCAGACGATGGTGTCGGCGCCCTGCTCGGCCGTCCGCAGGATCGGACGGACCAGTTTCGCGAACCCCGGGATGGAGTCGGTGACGCCGGGTGTGTCGGCCCAGCCAGGATGCATGCTGTGCACGACGGGATCGCCGTCGCGATCGAAGGCGGCTCCCAACATGGCGGCAATGCTCACCTGCATGCGCTTGGTCCGGGCGTAGGCCCGGACCCCCTTGTAGTCCCCCGAGGCGAATTCCAGGTCGCTGACCAGCGGCGAGGAGTACATGCCGCCGGAAGACACCCAGATGACGCGGCCGTCCCCGTCGGCCCGCAGCAGCGTCCGGAGCCGGACGGTCAGGGCGAACGGGCCGAGCACGTGGGTGGCGAAGGTCAGTTCGTGGCCCTGGGCGCTGAGGGTCCGCTCGGGCGGGATGAGCCCGGCGCAGTGGATCAGGGCGTGCAGCGATGGGACGCTCCGCTCGAGCTCAGCGGCCAACGAGGCGACGGAGTCCAGATCGCTGATGTCGGCCTCGTGCGTGATCACCTGCGCGTCCGGGACGGCGGTGACCATCCGGTCGGCCGCGGCCTGCAGCCGTGCGGCCTTGCGCCCGACCAGGTGGACGCGGGCGCCGAGCCGGGCCAGCCCGAGCGCGGCCGCCTCGCCCAGGCCGGACCCGCCACCGGTCACCACGATGTCCGGGTGGCCGGTGAACGGTCTCGGATCGCCCGGCCACCAGTGCTTGCGCAACGCCGGCCCGATCGAGCTGTAGCCCGGGATCACCATGACGTCGAGCAGTTCGTCCAACGCGCCGTGAATTGTCATCCCCGCCGAGAGTAGCCAGACCGGCGGCACGGCGCTCGCTGCCGGTGGCGCCGGTGCTGTCGGTCGGAGCAGGTACCTTCTGTGCCTATGGCAACCATGGTGACTTTTCACGCCCATCCGGACGACGAATCGATCGGATGCGGCGGCGTCATGCGGAAGGCGGCCGACGAGGGGCACCGGGTGGTGCTGGTGGTCGCGACCCGGGGCGAGCACGGCGAGGTGCCGGACGGGTTTCTGGACCCGGACGAACAGCTCTGGGAGCGTCGGGTCGTCGAAACCCAGGCGTGTGCCGACATTCTCGGCGCGCAGCGGCTGGAGTTCCTGGGCTACGTCGACTCCGGGATGATGGGCGAGCCGACCAACGACCTGCCCGGATCCTTCTGGACGGCCGACATCGAGGAGGCGGCGCAGAAGCTGGCCTCGATCCTGCGCGAGGAGAACGCCGACGTCCTGACCATCTATGACGACAACGGTGGCTACGGCCACCCCGACCACATCCGGGTGCACCGGGTGGGCCGAAGGGCGGCCGAGATCGCCGGCACCCCCCGGGTGTACCAGGGCACGATGAACCGCGACTACATGATCGCCGGGATGAAGGCCTTCGCCGCCCAGGCCGCCGAGGCCGGGATCGAGCAGCCGGATCCGGCCGACTTCGACAACATGGGCAAGCCGGAGTCGGAGATCACGGTGCGGGTTGACGTGACCCCGTGGACGAAGGTGAAGCGGGCCGCGATGCGCGCGCACGCCAGTCAGATCAGCGAGGAGTCGTTCTTCCTGTCCATGCCGGACGAGGCGTTCGACTACAGCTTCGGCGTCGAGTGGTTCATCCGGGAGGGTCAGGGTCCCGGCATCACCGAGACCGACCTGATGGCCGGACTGCGGTAGCGCGTCCGACCGGGGCCGATCGCCGGCCGTTCGGTCGGCGTGTCGAAACGGCAGCCGCTCGTTCGTCGTTCAGGGTGTGGCCGTGCGGCCACGACCGGAAGGAGAACATCCATGGCACTACCCGACATCGTCTCCCGGCAGGACTGGCTCGACGCGCGACGCGGGTTGCTCGAGCGGGAGAAGGAGCTGACCCGTGCCCGCGATCAGGTGAACGCCGCGCGCCGGCGGCTGCCGATGGTGCGGATCGACAAGGAGTACGTCCTCGAGGGGCCGGACGGGCCGGTCCGGCTGCTGGATCTGTTCGCCGGGCGCCGGCAACTGGTGTTGCAGCACTTCATGTTCGACCCGGCCTGGGACACCGGTTGCCCCAGCTGCACGGCCGACGTCGACGAGATGTCCGACGGTCTGCTCGACCACCTGGCCGCCCGTGACACCGCATTCGCCGCGGTGTCCCGCGCCCCGTACCCCAAGCTCGCCGAGTACCGGGCGCAGAAGGGCTGGGACATCGCGTGGTACTCGTCGTTCGGCTCCGACTTCAACTACGACTTTCACGTCACGCTGGACGCGGCCGTCGCCCCGGTGATGTTCAACTACCGCGATGCCGCCGAACTCGAAGCGGCCGGACTCGGCTGGATCAACGAGAAGCCCTGTGAGCAGCCGGGGATCAGCTGCTTCCTCCGCGACGGCGACGAGATCTTTCACACCTACTCGACCTTTGGTCGCGGGACCGAGCAGATGGGCGGCGCCTACGCCATTCTCGACATGACGGCGCTCGGGCGTCAGGAGGCGTGGGAGGAGCCGAAGGGCCGGTCCGACGACCCGCACCGAGCGAGTCCGGACTTCGCGTAAGGCTCAGTCCGGGACGCCCGCGCCCCCTTGCCCCTGACCATCCCCGCGCCCATCCGCACCGCCCCCCGCCCCCCAGCCCCCGCCCCCCGCTCCCCAGCCCGTTGACTGGAATGATATTTGCGCCGCAGGGCCGCTTTTCGGTGAATATCATTCCAGTCGACGACGCAGGCGGGGGTGGACGACGCAGGCGGGGGTGGACGACGCAGGCGGGGTTGGATGACGCAGGCGGGGCGGGCGGCGCGGGGCAGAGTTGCTACCTCCGCTCGCGCCACGCCCGCTCGAACGGCAGGCGCCAGGCGTGCGGGGCGACCAGCTGGTGGATCGCGTTGGGACCCCAGGTGCCGGGTGCGTAGGTCTTCACCGCCGGCGGGTCGTCGAGCAGCGGAATCGAACGCTCCCACAGACTCTCGATGCCGTCGGCGGTGGTGAACAGGGTGTGGTCGCCGCGCATGGCGTCCAGGATCAGCCGCTCGTAGGCTTCCAGGACATCGGCCGCGCGATCGGTCTCCTGGGTGGCGAACTGCATCGACACCTTGTCCAGGCGCATACCCGGCCCTGGGCGCTTACCGTAGAACGACAACGACACCTTCGACGCGTCGGCCAGGTCGAACGTCAGGTGGTCCGGGCCCTGGGAGCCGACGCCCGAGCCGGCCGGGAACATCGACTTCGGCGCTTCCTTGAACGCGATGGAGATGATCCGCTGGCCCTCGGCCATCCGCTTGCCGGTGCGCAGGTAGAACGGCACGCCGGCCCAGCGCCAGTTGTCGATGCGGCACTTGAGCGCGATGAACGTCTCGGTGTCCGAATCCGGCGCGACCCCGTCCTCGTCGCGGTAGCCGCCGTACTGTCCACGCACCACGTGCTGCGGCTCGATGGGCAGCAGCGAACGGAAGACCTTGTTCTTCTCCTCGCTGATGGCGCGGGGCTCCAGAGCGGTCGGCGGCTCCATCGCGACGAACGCCATCACCTGGAACAGGTGCGTGACCACCATGTCCTTGTAGGCACCGGTCGATTCGTAGAACTCGGCGCGGCGGTCCAGTCCCAGGGTCTCCGGGATGTCGATCTGGATGTGGTCGATGAAGTTGCGGTTCCAGATCGGTTCGAACAGGCCGTTCGCGAACCGGAAGGCCAGGATGTTCTGCGCCGGCTCCTTGCCCAGGAAATGGTCGATCCGGAAGATCTGGCTCTCGAAGAACGTCTCGTGCACCTGGTCGTTCAGCGCGATCGCGCTGTCCAGGTCGGTGCCGAACGGCTTCTCCATGATGACCCGGGACCGCTGCACCAGATCGGCGTCCTTGAGCATGTTGATGACGGCCAGCGCCGCCTTCGGCGGGACGCTCAGGTAGTGCAGCCGCAGGACCTCCGGGCCCAGTTCGCTCTCGGCCTTGGCCACGGCCACCGCCAGGGCCTCCGGGCCCGCGCCTTGCGGCACGTAGTGCAGCTTGTCGCAGAAGGCCCCCCACTGCTCGTCGGTCAGCTTGTGACTGCTGAATTCCGTCACCGCCTGGCGGGCGAACTCCCGGAAGGCGACGTCGTCCATGTCCTCCAGGGAGGTGCCGACCACCTGGATATCGGGCGCCAAAGCCGACAGGGACAGGTGCGTCAGACCGGGCAGCAGCTTGCGGCGAGCCAGATCTCCGGTCGCGCCGAACAACACCACAACGTGCGGGGACACGGTTTCCCGAATGCTCCGCGACGGACGTGCTCCTGGGGCTGGGTAGGCGATGCTCTCAAGGCTCGAATTGGGCACGCCCGACATGCTCCCATCTGCGGCCGGGGAAACCCACAGCGGGCCGAGGAGTTCATGTAGCTGTTACCCGCGGCCCTCACCCGCAGTTGGCGTCGGTCCACTTCGTGATGTCGTCACTGGCCGCGGAGACGGCCGGCGTCCCGAGGATCTGCCCGGCCTCGGTCAGCGACTTGCCGGACGCGGCCTTCGCCGCACTACCGAGCGTCTCGAAGTCGCCCTTGAGCGCGTCCGGCACCTTCCCGCCGAGACCGGAGATGGCCTGTGCGATCTGACCGGCGTCATAGGTGCCCTGTCCGCTGGACAGGCTGGGCAACAGGGCCAGTGCGATGGTCGAGTAGGCACTCAGCACGCCCATGCAGTCGGGGTTCATGGCGAACCCGCCGCCGGTGACGCGGCCCGCGCCACCGCTGCCGGAGCCGGCGTCGCCGCCCGACGGATCGGCCGGGAACAGCGCTTGGGTGGAAGAGGCCGGCATGGGCGCGGCCACCGGCAGCGGTGAGCTGCACGCGGTGAGCACGAGGACGGCCGCCATGGTTGCGGTGCCCAAAACGGAAAGCCGGATACGGACGGGCATGGTGTGCTCCAGGGGGCTCGGCCTTCAGGTCCATCGATCGATGTAGCCGTGAGGAGGGGCACGCCGGGCGGCTGATACAAGGCGAGCCACGAGCCGTGCTCAGCCGCAGCTGAGCAGACCGACCGACTGTTTGCTGGCCAGGACGTGGAGCGCGGCGTTGTCGACCCGGGCCCGGAAGGTCTTGTCCCGGGCGGCAAGCGAGGCCAGCGCGGCCGTCATGGGGGCGATGTCGGCGACCTGCACCGTGAGCACCATGTCGCCTCCGGCCCGGACGAAGTCCACCGCCCGCTGCCCGGGCGAGAACGATGACACGGCGACCGCACCGCCGAGGTCGTCGGAGATCACCAGCCCGTCGAAGTGCAGCTTCTGCCGGAGCAGATCGGTGACGATGGCGGCCGAGAACGCGGCGATGTGGTCCGGATCCAACTGCGGATAGGTCGCCGAGGAGATCATCACGGCCGTGGTGTGGGCGGCGATGGCAGCCCGGAACGGCTGGAGGGCCGGGTCGGATGCGGAGGTCTGTGCGTCAACGGCATCCGCCGAGGTGTCGGTGTTGGCGCGGACCCGGCCCAGCCCGGGGAAGTGTTTGACGGTGGTGCCGAGCTTGACCCCGAGCATCGAGCGAATCACCGTGACCACGGCCTCCGCGACCGCGCTCGGAGAGGAGCCGTACTGGCGGTCCTGGGCCCCGATCGGTGGGTTCTCCTCGGCCGTACCGGCCGGGACGACGTCCGCGACCGGCGCGAGGTCGAGGGTGATCCCCGCATCGACCAGGCGCTTCGCCCAGTCGGAGGTGCCGTCGGCTAGATCCGACGACGACTCCTCGCCCTGGGCGACGGCCGTCGGGATGGCCGGGAAGTCCGGCCCCGCGAGGGACTGCACGTAGCCGCCCTCCTGGTCGACCGCGACCTGGGCCGGCACGCCGGCCGACCTGGTCACGGACCGCTGGAGGGTGGCGATCCCCGTGGACAGCTCGTCGGCGCCCCGGGTGGTGTGTCCGGCCAGGAACACGCCGCCGACGGGTTGATCCGGCAGTTGCGAGATCAGGTCTCCGGGCTGCAGTCCGACCATCAGCAACTGCCCGATCCGCTGCTTCTGGCTGAGTCCGGCCAGGGTGCGTTGGGCACAGCTGGCCGGGGTGACGGGCGACGCCGACGCCGACCTGGACGTCGAGGCCGCGCTCGAGGTGGCAGGGGGCGCACTCGCCGACGAGGACCGGCTGGTGCTCGCCGGCGAAGTCGCCGTGGATGGTGAGGGTGCGGTCGACGACGGGGGCGCGACCGACGACGGGGGCGCGACCGACGACGACGCGGCCACCGTCGTGGTCCTGGTGACGACCTCGGTACCGGTGGCCGTGCACGAGGCCAGCATCAGCAGAGCGAGCCCGGTCGCGACACGGCGCATGGTGCGGGGTCCCCCTTGGTGTGGATGACGAGTTTCGGATCGAGCGGGCTGGTGCCTCACTATGGCACTTCGGCGCGGGGCGACCGTCCGGGCCGACCTGTCCTCGAAGGAGCGCCTGATGGCCTTGGATCCGACCACCACCGCATCGATGTTGGACGCATTGCCCACCCCGATGGTTGGGTCCGATCTGTTCCCAGCTCTCGCTGCCCGGTTGCGATCCGGCGAGGAACTCCTGTTCAAGGGAACCGGGCCAGACCACCTGACGGCCAGCTACCTGGTCTTCGACCACGACCTGGATCACGTTCTGCTGCAATTCCACGCCCGGGGCCGCTTCTGGGTGCAGTTCGGTGGACACCTGGAACCCTCCGACCGCACGTTCGCCGAGGCCGCCACCCGCGAACTGCAGGAGGAGAGCGGCCTGTCCGCGGTCGAGCTGGCGTCACCGGATCCGTTCGACCTTGACCGTCAGACGTTGAGCACCAACTTCGGCTCGTGCCGCACCCATTTCGACCTGCTCTATGCCGGCCGAGCCGCCCGATCGGCTCGGCCCACGATCAATCACGAGAGCGACGCGGTCGACTTCCCGCCGCCGATGATGCGTGCACATTCACCCGGCGACCGCGATGATGGCGTCGCTGGCGCTGATCATGCGTGGAAATCGTCCAGGTTGTCCACAGGGCCCGGCCTACCGGGCGCGGGTAGATCAGCGTGGGGACGCGGGGTAGATCAGTGCCCGGCCTACCGGGGGCGGGTGGACCGGCCTTGGGAGTATCTCGGCTGTCGGTATGAGAGCACACCTGACGGCTGGAGGTCGAAATAGCGGGCGGTGCCCGTTCGCTCGGCCATCACCTCAGCGCGATTCTCATACGCAACGAGCAGACGTGATCGATGCCCGCCGTCGGCCATGAAGACCAGCCAATGGCGGGCGGTTCCGTACCCAGCCTGTTCGCGATCTGATGGTGTTGTCCACGATCCGACGCCCGTCGTGGCGGCACACGGTCGGAGGGCCGATCCGGTAGTGGGCCGGCTGAGCGGTAGGCGCACGCTTGTGCGTGTCTCAGGGGGAGAGTCGTCCCAAATTGCTGGCGAATCGGTACGGTCGGGTATGCCGATCGGCTACGCCCGGGTCCGCCCGGACCCACGCGACACCCAGAGCCAACGAGAGGCGCTGGCCCGCCACGGCTTGCAGGAATGCTTCTTCGACATCGGGCGGACCGGTCTCAACCTGCCGGCGGACGCGCTCGACGCGGCGATCGTCGCCGCCGGCGAAGGCGGAACCCTCGCGGTCACCAAACTCTCACGCCTGGCCCGGAGTCTGGCCGAATTGGGTCAGGTGCTCTTTCGGCTCGCCGGGCAGAACATCACGCTCCAGGTCGGGCCGGCCACCTTCGACCTGCATCGGGCCGACCAGCTGCTAATCGGCGCAATCAGTGTGGCCGCCGACTTCGACGCCGACCTGGCCGCGCAGGACGATCCACGATCTATCGAATCATCGCCAGGCGCCAGTGATGACCGCGCAACCTCGGAGGGCTGCGCCTCTTTCAGAAGACCCAGCGATTCGCAAACGATCGTCCGGCCCAACGTCTCAACTCTTCCATGATGGGCAACCGGCATCATTCCTCAGCGGCGACCAAGGCAACGTAATCGCCCTCATGGGCCGTCGCCAGTGCCGCGCGAAAAGTCTCTTCTTCCGCACACTCCGGATACTGCGCCTGCAACCAGTGCACCGAGTCATCGAAGAACCGACGAACCTCTGCGCGGAACTCGGAGGTGGCCACTCGAACTAGAGGTGACCAGGTAGCACGGATTAGGATCTCCGAGCTGGCTCGTTCGAAGGTGAAGTGGCGGTCCGAATCGAAATCCCACAATTTGCTCAGCCCATCCATCGATTCTCTAGCTGCTCTCAGCAGATTGAACGCAAACCCTAGTCGCGGCCAGTCCTGAGGGCCACCCACGATGGACCCGGTGCTGGTCTGTACTTCCACTGACCCTAGGAAGAACCGCTGCGCGACGTTGGGCCAACTACGCGACGGGGGCTCGTCGTCCAACCAGACAGGTATCGGGAGATCTGAATCCTCGGGCCGCCGATGCGACTCGATCATGGCGAGATACCTCTCGGCCCGCCAGCCTGGAAACCAGTTCTCCTCGCCCTTTGCCGACACTTCGCTCGTCACGTGCTCGATATGGATCATGGTGCAGGTTCCTCTCCTCCGCGACCGTTCGGGAAGATCGTCTTGATCTCATCGGCGTTGTTGATCCACATCCCGCCTCTCGTCGCAGTCGAGCCACCAGGCAGTGTCCCGATATTGCGCCCGAACTCATCCTGATAGAAGTTGTTGCCGGTAGCAGCATCTGTTCTTAGATACTCACCCTTGTCGTATATCTCCTGGCCCATTTTAGTTAGGCGACCCTTAACGTCAGGATCGCTCTGAATCTCCTCCGAGAAATGACGCTTCCGGCGCGCGGACCACATCCCTTGCTCGAGCGACGGTCTGATCGCCTCGCTCGCGGCGCTGGCCCTCGGCCCCTGGAAGGGGGACGGTGTCGTCGACCGGGACGAGCCGGCTTGAGGGTCACCGCAGCTGCGCGACGACGATACATCGGCGCCTGTATCGAGCGGAGTGCGTGCCGGTAGCATATGCCCGGCGGCGGTGCGGCCACCGGATGGCGTTCGACCTGCGGGACGGCTGGAGTGTCCGGTGGTTGTCGGCCGGCGATAATCGATCCGCTTCCGCGAGCGCCGCACACTCAGGCTTGATGCGTAGGCCAGTTCCGATCCTTGCGCCGCAGGGGTGTCAGACATCTAGGAGTGAATCGTCGACCCACACGTCTGAGTAGTCGGGCGTAAGAAGGAATCGAGTGCCTTGATCGCTCAGCAGATATCGCTCAACGGCGGGCCAGCGGGCGATGAGATGGCGCTGGTGAAGAGGCACGAAGAAATCTTCCGTCGCCAACAGATTGCCGGTCCAGCAATACCAACCCGATGTCTTCCCGGCGGGCGGATGGCGCAGGCCGTGTAAGGGCCAGTCCCACTGATCGGCTGGCTGAAGTAGCGAGCGAGATACACCGACAATCATCACGGGCGGGTCAGCCATGACGCAGATGATGCCCGCAACGTCCTGCGCCGGCCAACTGGCCCACTCTCGGTCGCCAGCTTTGTTCACGAGTCTCATAGGAGTCGGTCCGGTGACGGAACTACCTAGCCGCGCCATCGGGCGCTGACCACGGGCGGCACAACACCGATCTCAATGACCACAGCCGTTCACGAACGGCATGCCCGCAGGCCGGTCCCGCACCGGCGCGTCCCGCGCGACCACGCGGCTTCGGGACGGGCCTTCTACTGCACCGATCCGTTGTCGCGCCAACGAGCGAGGGCATCCGGGCGGAGCGGATTGATGCTCGTATTGGTCCGCATCCGGTGGCCACTCCCGATCTTCTCGGCCATCTCGCGCAGCCGTTAGGCACCTCGTCCCGGCCAGCCGTTGGCAAGAGCCCACGTGTAGATAGCTTGGAATCAAGAGCAGGCCCGCCTTGGTAGAGGGTGGTCAGTACCGCGATGGCATCCCGCTTGTCGAGTGCACCGACGAGGTTGTTGCTGTGGTTGACCATCGCGGTCAGCGCTTTCAGTCCTTCGGCGACGACGGGATCGACTGCATCTGGAAGGGGCCCTTGCTCAGCACCCGTGAGCAGCTCGGGATGTGCCGCAGCAGCCTACGCATCGACTTCACCATCCACCCAGGGGACCACCGCCAACCTGATGTGCCCCGTGGTTCCCGGAGTCGAGTTGGCAGACTGAGGTCATCTCGATCCCGAAGGAGATCCGATGAAATACACCCCCGAGTTCCGGCGGCGTGTGCTCGATCTGGTGAAGGCCGGCAAGTCCGTGGCGCAGGTGGCCTTCGACCTGGGCGTGAGTGATCAGACCATCTACAACTGGCGGGAGCAGGATCTCATCGACTCGGGGTTGAAGCCGGGCACCACGTCGACCGACAACACGGAGCTGATCGCCGCGAAGAGACGGATCAAAGAGCTCGAGGCCGAGTTGGCCATCCACCAACGTGCCGCTGAGCTGCTGAAGGCGGCGGTGCCCCCAAAAGGCGGTTCGAGGCCATCTCCGTGATGGCCTCCGAAGGTCACTCCGTCCATGCCAGCTGCCGCGTCCTGGACGTGTCGGAGTCCGGATTCCAAGAATGGCGAGGACGGGCCCCGTCTGCCCGGTCCGTCCGCCACGTGTGGCTGACCGAGCAGATCGCGGGAGATCCACACGAGGTTCCGCGGCGTCTACGGAGCCCGCCGGATCCACGCCGAACTGACCCTGGGTCAGCAGATCAAAGTCGGGCACGGATCCGTCGAGTACCTGATGAGAGCCGCTGGCATCAAAAGACTCCCAGGGAACAAGCGACCGAAGCAGGTGCATCAGACCCCGACCGCCGCCGACCTGGTGGACCGCAAGTTCGCCCGCACCGAACCGAATAAACTGTGGGTCACCGATATCACCGAACACCCCACCCGCGAGGGCAAGATCTACTGCGCGGTCGTCCTGGACGTCTTCTCCCGGCGACCTCATCGCCGACCGCCCGGTCAAAGACTTCATCCAACCCGCTGGCCTGCCCATATCTGCCTCCGTGTCGGGTGTTGCGACGACCGGTTGAATCCGCCCAGTTTCGGTCCATGAAGTTCGTCCGGACGCTGCGGAACAACGGCCTGCTTGGGTCGATGGGCCGGGTCGGTGCATGCGCCGACAATGCCGCCATGGAAGCTTTTTCGCGTTGCTGCAGAAGAAGTGCTGGATCGGCAACGGTGGCGCACACGGGCCGAACTACGCCTGGCCATCGTGACCTGGATCGAGCGGACCTGCCACTGCATGCGCCGGCAACGACGGCTGGGAACGCTGACCCCGATCGAGTTTGAGACAATCAACCGGACCGCAGCCGCAGCCTGAAGAGCCGGTCAACCGAACCCTGGGCAGTCCCGCTCTACTTTTTGGTGAATGTGACGTCGGTCAGCCCAGAGATCTCGATCCGGTTGCCGCTGCTGAGGGAGACGGTCACGTTGGGAACGCCGAGGCCGTTGGCCTGTCCCAGGATCTCGTTGGTCGTAGGGAGACCGTCGGCGTCGTAGACGGTGAAGTTCCCTGACTCCCCGTGCGCCGGCGTCGCGACGTAGCGGCCGGCGGCGATGTCCAGGTTGACCTCCCAGTCGCCGGCGCTCAGCGAGGTATGTAGTTTCGTGACGGCCGGGGTGAACCGCACCTGCGACATGCCCGAGATGTTGACCACCTCCCCCTTCGTCATTGTCGCTGTGTAGGTCGGCACACCGAGGCTGTCAGCGTTGCCCAGGATTGCGTTGATCGCTACGGGGTTGTCGGTGGTGGTGGCCGAGAGGTTCCCACTTTCCCCTGTCTTTGGGGTGATCACGTATCGGCCTGGCGTTAGGTCCCGGCCGACGGTGAACGTGCCGGACCCCAGCACAGTCAGCTTGGCTCCGGAGTTGTTTCGGGTCCCCTGGGTTGGGGTCGGCTTCACCGTCTGGGACGAAGTACCGCTACGACCCGGTACAAGAACGTGAGCGGTCGCAGCTGCTGGCTTGGCATGCGTCACAACGGAAGTGTTGGCGGCTAGGGCTCCCCCGGTCCCCGGTACTGGTGCTTGACCCGACGCGTCGTTCGCTGGTCCGGAGGCTGTGGACTTCCCGATGATGATGCCGATCAAGAGACCGAACACAAGCGCGCCGGCTCCGACCATCACGACGGGGCCCCGTCGCCGTCTCGGCGACTGCGCAGGAAGCGCAGGCCGGGCCGTTCCCGCCCGCGGGTATCCCTCCCCGGGCTGTGGCGATCCTTGGATCGACCAACCCGGCTGCGGTGTGGGTGGCTGCGACATAGATTCTCCTGGTTTGCGCCGAACGAGCTATAGATTTCAAACCGAAAGAACCACTGAGGACTTCGTCCACCCTCTGAGAACGGGCATGCGAAAGTCAATGGTCGACCTAGGTGGCCCCAGCTTGCTTGAGTGTTGACCCTGCGCCGTGCCTTCGGGCCGGTGCCTCCCAGTTCTTCACCTGATAGCGCAGCCGGTTCACCACTCCGGCACGATCCGACCACGCCGGTAGCGGTCAGTCACTGTCGGGCCGGGCGGGTGCCTGTCAGATCGGTTCCCAGCCCATCGATGAACCGATGGCCTCACATCATCCCGAAAGCTGGCGGCGCAGATCATTTCGGCCCGCTCCCGACTCGCTCTCGGGTGGATCCTCACGAGCTGGTTATGGACCGGCCGGCCCGTGTTCTCCGCGAACCGATGCGTGCGACCAAACCCGACCGGGCGCGAACTCGCTACACGGCGCCCGGGGCCTTGATCGCTGGATGCGGGTCGTAGGCCGGGAAGCTGATGTCGCTGTGGACGATCGGCGACCGGAACGGGATCACTCGAGAATCATCCTCGGCGGACTTGTCGCTACCTTTCGTCGTTGCGATTGAGCAGCGGATCGGCGCCGGGGGTAGGGAGCTCCGCCTCGAGGGTGCCCCACCAGCCGACACCGTCTTCGTCCTCGCGTAACGGGTAGGGCGTCCTGGCTCGCCGATTTCAAACGCGGCGACGGCCACGCCGAAAGCAACAGGGTGCAGGATCTGCTGTGGCAGTGGCGCTTCGTGCGGTGCCACCTTGATGTGCTCGAGGTAGAGCACCGAGGTGAGCCCGTAGACATACGCCTCGACGTCATCGCTGGCGTGATGTCGCAGGCCGACGCGGTGGCCGGGCTCGTATGGCGGTGTGTAGATGATGCAGAACGCGTGCGGCCCGTCGACCCAACCCTGCTCCACTCGGACCTCGGCGGCCTCGGTGATGACACTGGATTGCAGTTCGTCCAGACACGCCCAGAGCGCAAGGGTCGACCAACTTGGATCCGGCACCGCCCCAAGGCGGGTCACCAGTTCGCGGTGTGCGCGGGTGACGTTGCCACGGTCGACTGAGGTCAGTCGCCGACCGGCGTCCGCGCACGATACTGCCGACAACACCGTTGAATACCGGACCCGAGGTTTGAACCGTGGCATAGGCCGCGATTATGCCGGGTGAAGGCTGGTCAGGGTCTGTCGTAGCCGCAGGTTGGCCGCTCACGACCCTTGATTCACGGTTCGGCTAGCGCCCTAGAGGCGGAACGTCCTACGGCGACCCGAGCCGCGTCCCGAGGCGGCCGACGGCCAAGATCACGAACGCGCTCGTTGGGGATGGCTGCGCGGTCATCGATCCGTTAAGGACTGTGAGTCCGCGGTCCGCCCCTTATAGGGTCATGACATGCCCGGACCCTTGACTGTTGGTGACGAGGCGGCGTCACGGCTGCCGGCGGGGTTCGCGCACCCGCATGCCTCGGAGGAAGCAAGGCGCATCGCCGAGCGGGGCCTGATCCTGCGTACTCAGGTCGGTTCGGGGGTTCATGGGACGTCGATCAGCGGGCAGGACGACCGTGACGAGATGGGGATCTGTCTGGAACCGCCGGAGTTCATCACGGGGCTGGCCCGAGTTCCCAGCGGCGTCGAAGGCGACGATCCGACCGTGCGTTTCGAGCAGTATCAACGGCACACCGTCTGGGACAAGCCTGGAGGTCTGGCCAACCGGTCTGGCGCCGGCGATCTAGACGTAGTCATCTACTCCGCGCGGAAGTGGGCCAGGCTCGCACTGAACGGGAACCCTACCGTTCTACTTGTGCTGTTCGTACCCGACGACGAAGTGGTATTCCGGAACGATGCCGGTGCTGAACTGGTCGACAACGCGCAACGCTTCGTCTCCCGGCGAGCTGCTGACCGCTTTTTGGGCTACCTGCAGTCGCAGCGGGCGGCAATGACCGGCGAGGTCGGAGCGCATACCAACCGACCGGAACTGGTGGCTGTCCATGGCTATGACACCAAGTACGCCATGCACGCCTTGCGGCTCGGGCTCCAGGGCGTCGAGCTTCTGACAACCGGACGGATCACCCTGCCAGTCCCGCAACCGGACCGTGAGTACCTGCGGTCGATTAGGCGCGGCGAAGTGCCGCAGGCCGAGGTAATCACGGCAGTGGACGATGCTGAGGATCAGCTACGCCGACTGCGAGATGCGCCGTCGATACCCAAGGACCCTGACCAAGCATGGGTCGACCGATGGCTGCATCGGAGCTATCTCAGCTTCTGGGACACCCTGCGCCGAACCAAAGACAGCTTGGCCGGTCGATAGACGCGGTCCCAGTAGCCGATCCTCGACCGGATATTGACCCGCGCCGGAGATCGTCCCGCCTGTGCCTGCGCCATAGGTACAGGGACGGGAGCCCATTGGCCGAGTGGTTGGCCTGCGGTGGTGGGGTCCTTGCGGTCATCTACGAGGTGTAGAAGTCTCGGCTGATGGACTTGATGCCGTTGGTGTTGCAGGTCGGTGATTGCGTGACCGGGTGGGGTGAGATCCGCACCGACGATGACGGTGTGTGGTTCGTGGTGGTTCATGCGGTGCCGTTGATGTTCAGGGGCGATGGTCCACCGGCGCCTCGCCCAGTTGATGCTGTTCGGCTGCTGCACCACGTTCCGTCGGCGGTGGCCACCGACTTCCGGGACGATGGATCGATTCCGGGTTGGGCCACCGTCACCGGTATCTGGTTGGACGGCGTGATCGACGTGCTGGAGCAGACCCCCGTGCCGCCGGCGTCGGCACGTCGGACGTTCGGGCCGCGGTGGGTCACACCGCCAGGCCCGAAGCCCGTCGGCGGCTGGCCGCGGGGTTCGGCAGAGGACCTGTACAAGGTGGACACGCAGGCTTTGCGGGAGGACGAGAACTGTGTGAGCGCCATCGTGTATCGGCCGCACTCGAACAGGGCGGTCATGGTGGTCGCAGCGACCGATGTCGGCATGGCGGAGTCGATGTGGCGCCCGGTGTTGGGCCGGCGAGTGCTGATTGTGCAGAGCCAATGGTCAAAAGGTCAGCTGGCTGCGGTACGGGATGAGCTGGTTGAGAACTGGGACGATTGGACCATCGGCCTCGTCAGCGAGGTTGTCGACGAGCATTCTCAAACACGGGTTGAAGCGCTCATCTTGCGTGTGATGCCGGCGATGGCGGCGTGGGCCCGTGCCGTCCCTGATGGCATCTTGCAGATCCACCCGACGCTACGGCCGGATCTACAGGCGTAACGACGATCGAAGTCGGCATCCCGGCCCACGGGTCCACCGTCGTCGGAACTGTCGTCGCGCCGCCCACCGATCCCCTATCGGTGGGTTCGCAATGGCCTCAGGTTCCTGCGATTGGGTCAAAGACCACGAGGCGGTCCTCGAAGAGCCAGGCCGGTGGGTGATCCCAAGTCAAGGGGATCACCTCGCGCACGGTGAAGAATCGTTGGGCTTCTGCGACCAGATCGTCGGCCAGAGGCGTCAGGGTCTTGCCGGTCTGATTGTTGGCGACGCTGAGGACCAACGCTCCGCTGGTCGTGAGGTGGCCGGCCATGGATGCGAACACCTGACCCATCTGATCGACGTACCGCCGGTAGTCGCCGTCCAGCGTCTGGTATCCAGTGAGCGGATTCTGCGGGTGCTCGACTGCGTTCATGTACGGAGGCGAGGTCAAGCACAGCTGGAAGGTGCCCAGCGCCAGCTGGTCCAGATGCAGTGCACTGCCGTGGATGACCCACGACGGATCAGCCACTCGTGCCCGCGCTGTCGCCACGCAATCGGCGAGCAGTTCCACACCGACCGCCTGCCGGCCCAGACGCTGGCCACGGCCAGGGTGGTACCCGATCCAGCGAATGGGTCCAGCACGCGATCACCCGCCTCGCTATACGTCTGAATGACGAAGGCCGCTAAATGACGCCGGGAAGTGCTCGTCGTTGGTCCAGCCGGCGGGTCGCTCCGCGGCCAACTCCGCAGCAAGGATCATCGGTACGCTCATGGCGCCATTTCCGTCGCCGATTCCCATCGTCAGACCGTTACCTGTGCTCACCGCTAACCGTTTCCCGCTGTGCCGACCTGAGCTTCGTCCCGTCAGCGTGTTACTCATCCTCAACCGCAGGTGTACAGCGCCTGCTGCTCATCGGCCAGCTCGAGCGGACGGATTGATGTGGAGGTGCCAGAGCGGAAGCCGGTCCGACTTCAGGTCGGTCGGGACAAGTAGCGGAAGGGTGCCGGGTTCGACGTCGATGCTGAGCCTGGTCGTTTCGTCCTCGAGCGAGGTGGTACTGGAGTAGAACATGCGGGTGTACAGCTCGCTCAGTGCCCCGCACGTCGAAGCCCTGATCGGCGTGGCTCTCCTCGGGCGCCATTGCGAACACCATCTCCCACAGGCCGTCGCCGACGTCCTCAATCCTTTCCTCGCACGGCCAACGCGAGTGCTGGAGGAGGAACCAGACCAGCGCGGTCTCGCTCTTGTCGACCATCTCCTCGCCGCCGGCGAACAGGCGGACACCGGTGGTGACCAAGGACAGCTTCCTCGTTCCATCCTCTTCAGGCTCAGGTTCACCCACGGTTACAACATCCTCGTCCGGTGTCTCCTCCATCGTCAGGCGGAACTCCAGCGGGGGCTTCAACCCGAGCATGCGGTCGTTGAGCAGTGAGCACATGTGGTTGCGTTGGAACGCGGTCTTGAGGTCGATCTCGAAATGGTCGCCGACCCGGACGTAGTCGTCGATCGGCACCAACGTCCACATGCTCATCGCGACCCAGTGGACCGCGATGTACAGCGGACAGTCGTTCAAGTCGGCGTAGCTCTTCAACCGGGCGACCTCGGCCAGGCGCAGTGTGGATACCCGCGGGTGGTCGTTGTCTTCGGCCTTGACCTCGACCAGGATGTTCTTGTCCGACACAAGCGTCAGCCGCCAGTCCGGGAGCTTCACCCCGCCCTTGTAGAACAGGACGCCGGCGTCTTCCTGCTTCACCAGCTTGCACCCTCCCAGGTCGGCGGCGACGAGACCGAACAGCTGGTCGCTGACCCATCCACGAATGCGTGGCGACGATTCCAGGGAATCACGGAGGCCCGCCTCGAACTGGGCGACCGTCGCCTCGACCCGAGCGGGGTCGGACACCCGTCGCTGCTCACCGGGTGCGGGGACATCGACCGCAGCGTGGAAGTTGAGGGTCTCGATCTGGTGGGGTCGCCGGGACAGTCGCTTCACACACTGAGGCTAACGACAGGAACGTCGTCTTGCCGGGACGCAGGAGGCCGTCGCCTGGTCCCCGAGGTGTGTGGATCATCCCACGCAATGTTGACCTCGCACTCCGCCAGTTTCAATGCAGTGGTTCGCATCACCGCGGTCATGATCCGTAAGTTCGTGCCGCTGACCTGCCCCATGAAGAGCGAAATGCCTGTATCGCAGACGGCCGGATCTCGGCGCGTCCGCGCGTCCCGCCAGCGATCGCCGACCGGTCAGCGATCGCTGAACGGTCAGTGTTCCGCTTACGGCCCCGTGATGAGCGAGGGACGGAGCAGGTGGAGGCAGTATTGCGGTGGTCGACTGCTGTCTGCCCCGCTACTCTCAACCTCGAGGGTCGCTCCCCGGTCTCAACGACTGGATTTCGGTGTGTCGCTGGAGGCGGGGCCGCCGGTCGTGACGCCGGCGTCGGTGAAATTGGCAGCGGTGTGCGCGTTCTGCAGGGTCAGCGTGTGTTGCGTCACCGTCATGGTCAGGTCTCCGACCAGTCCGGTCAGGACGCCAGGGCCGGCTTCTTCGCGTTGATCGGTGATGCGATAGCAGAACATTGCGACGCTGACCTGGTCGGTGAGCCTGATACCGCCGGTGACTTGGTGCCATCGGCCGGTGCGGTAGAAACAGGCCGGGCCTGCCATGGTGCTGGTGCCGTCGGCGTACAGAGTCATCGTCGTGGGCTTGTCGGGGGATAGCGCGATGTTCTTCCCGTCTTGAACAGCAGATGACAGTTGCCAGGCAAAGCCGGTCAGCGCGGCCGGGATGGGGTCGGCTGACGCTCCTGTTGAAGGGCCTGGATTGTTGGCGGCGTCGCCGGCAGCTTTGAACGTCATGGTGGTGGTGCTGTTGCGCAGGTGCAGGATATTCGCGGCGATGGTGAAATTCATCGGGCCGTCCAGCTGCAGGAGGGCCAGGCGGAGGGCGGTGGAATTCATCCCGATGGGACAGCTGTGGTCCAAGGTGGACTGGTCGCTGAAGATCACCTCGGTTCCGCGTTGACGCCACTTGCCTTGTCGGGCAAGGCAGAATCCGGTGGCCACGCTGGTTCCGTCGGGATACAAATACAGCGATTCAGGGTCCTGAGGCGCGCCACCGTAGTTCGGCATGCCAGAGATCGCGGCCGAGGTTAGCTCCCAACGAATCCCGCCGACGACCGAGGGCGGCGGTAAAGCGGGGCGGGTCGGCTGCGAATGGTAGTGCACCACGGCTATGACGCCGGTCAGGATGGCGACCACCGCGACGGATGCGGCGATCGCGAGCCGGCGAATCAGGACGATGCGATGACGTGAATGTGCTGTGGCCCGCGGGGCTACCCGCCGGACACGTTCGCGCACCGTATCCAGGTCCGGTGAGAACCGTTCTTGCTCGATCAGTCCGGCCCGTAGCTGATCTGGGTCCATCGCCGATCAGCCCCCTTCCGCAGGTTGCGTCGGCCGCAGCGCACTGAGCGCGCGGGAAATCGTGGAACGGACGGTGCCGGGGGAGCAGCCCAGGGCCTGCGCGATCTCAGTGTCCGGTAGGTCGAGGTAGAAGCGCATCACCACGGCTGCGCGTTGGGTCGGCGTCAACCCGCGCAGCAGTCGATCGAGTTCGTCGCGGTCCTCCAGCCGTACGTGTGGATCGTCCGGTGAGGCGAGCAAGCCCGCCGGATCGGCGTGCGCAGTGGTCCGCCGCCGGTGATAACGGCGGCGGTGGGCCACGAAGGTGCTGGCCACGATCCGGCGGACGTAGGCCAGTGGATATTCCATCTGTCCGATCAGGTCCCATCGGGTCGACGCGACAATGAGGGCGTCACTAAGTACGTCCTCGGCCAGATGGCGATCCCCGGTCAGCACACCGGCATATCGGCCGAGCGCGGCCAGGTGCGCCTCGACGAACTCGTCGAACTCCATCCCGCCCCCTTCGCCCGTTCATCTGTCGATCTTCAATGACACGAGCGGTGTCTTTTGTTGCACGGTCAGGGTCCGTTCGTTGCATCAGGTCCAGATTGCCGTGGTGCCTGGGTTACTGGGCCGTCATGTTCCCTGGACGGGTGAGGTCCCGATGTTCGTTGCACAAGCCTTGCCGGTCAGGCGGCTTGCCACCTGATCAGCTCTGCTGAGCGACCTTTGCCTGCCAGGATAGTGACGGGAAAACGGACCATTCGGATGAGAGCTGAAGGAAACCATTGCCGGTGAAGGTTCGTTTTCTTGGGGCGGTCGAGAACCGACCAGCGGTGGCAGCGCGTCCACCAAGGCCGCCGATCGTGGCTTGGTCCTAGTCTGGTGCCCATGTCGGGCGTGAAGCAGGTGCAGGTGACCTTTGACTGTGCGGTTCCACAAGCCGTCGCGGAATTCTGGAAGGCCGCCCTCGGGTACGTCGACCCTCCCATCCCGCCGGGGTTCGACTCGTGGGATGCGTTCAACGCCTCGCTTCCCGCCGAGCAGCAAGGGTCCACCTCGGCCTGCCAGGACCCGAACGGCGTCGGCCCACGACTGTTCTTCCAGCGAGTACCCGAAGGCAAGACGGTGAAAAACCGGCTGCACCTCGACGTGCGGGTCGGCGTGGGACTCACGGGCGACCAGCGAGTCGCTGCGCTGGAGGCGGAAGCGGCTCGAATGATACTGCTCGGCGCTCAGCGCGTGCGCCTTCTCCGGGCGGACGAGGAGAACGAGGCATGCCTCGTCATGCAAGACGTCGAGGGCAACGAGTTCTGTCTCGACTAGCCGTCCGCTGCTAGGTCGCACAGCGGTCGTAGATGTAGTAGCCCGAGGGCTGAGTCCTGATCAGCGATCGTCTACCGGGGCGTTCAGGGTAGGCCTGAGGCATAGATGGTGAGCCGGTCGGCGAGTTCGACGGCGTGGCCAAGGGCCACGAGGTGGCCGCCGGGTATGACGTCGACATCGACGCCGAGCCGCTGCGCGGCCAGTCGGCGCTGCAGGTCGAGTGGGAAGAACCGGTCGTCGGCGCCGGCGAGCGCGCGCAGTGGCACGTCTGGCCAGCGCTCGAAGGTGCACGGCTGCCCGAACGGCGTGTCCGACGGCCCTCGCTGGTCGACGGGCAACGCGGCCAACACCTTAAGAACAATTCGTGTCTGCTGCAGGTTCTAAATCAGCCTCTTTTACAGATTCATACGCCAGCTCCTACGAACCCCTACCGCCCAAGATCGTAAGCGCAGCAGCCAGTTCGGCGTCGGCCATCGCTGATTAGAGCAGCAGCATGCGTTCGCGTAGGTCGTCCAATGCCCCCAGTGCCAGTGGGGCGAATGTCTCGTGGTCTCCCGCGCGAAGCCAACGTTCAAAACCTACTCTGAAGGCAAGTATGGCCATCTGGGCTGCCAGTCGCGAGCTTAGTTCGTCGTTGCCCCGGTCTTGTAGGGCCCTCGCGATCGACGCGGCAAGATGCGCGAGTTTCAGCTGGCCCCGTTCCTGAAGTTCGTCGTTGCCTGTGACGACAGCGATCCGCCGGAGCGCTACAGCACGCCGGTAAGGCGTCATGACGACGTCGGCGGCAATGAGAGCGATCCGAAGGCACGCTGTCGTGTCCGATGAAGAACTGGCTCCAGCAATCGCGTCGACGAACAGGCCCTCCAGAATGTCCTCGCCGGCCAGGATCACCTCCCGCTTGTCGGCGAAGTGCCGGAAGAAGGTAGCTCGATTTAGTCCCGCCCGTTCTGCGATCTGCGCGACGGTCGTCGACTCGTAGCCGCGCTCCTCGAAGAGATCGAAGGCAGCAGCCTCGAGCCGCTCCCGCGTATCCGGCGCCCACCTGCCCATAGAGCCACCCTAGCTCATGCGACTGAGTCGCAACGCGTGGTAACTTGATGCGACTTAGTTGCATCAGCGAACAGGGAGAAAACATGCACATCTTCGTCACCGGCGGCTCAGGATGGATCGGCTCTGCAGTCATTCCCGAGCTCCTCGCCCATGGACACACTGTTCTGGCCCTCGCCCGGTCGGACGCATCTGCGATCGCCGCTGAAAGGCTCGGCGCGGAGGTGCTCCGCGGCGACCTCGACGACTCCGACTTGCTGCGAGCCGCCGCCGCGCGGACGAACGCAGTCATCCACATGGCCTACCGTCACGACCTCGGGCAGGTCGGCGGCGCGGAGACAGACGCGAAGGCGATCGAGGCGTTCACGACGGCCACCGCTGGCACTGACAAACGCATCGTGGTCACCGGGGCGACGATTTCTGTGCCGGGTCGCGCTGCCACGGAGATGGACGAGCTGGTCCCGGTCGGTCCAATCGCAGCGAGGATCGCGAATCTGCGTCACGCCCTTGCCGCGGCGAAGTCCGGCGCACACGTCAGTCTGGTGATGGTCCCCCGAACCGTGCACGGCAACGGGGAACGACACGGCTTCATCCCCCAGCTCGTCACGCGAGCTCGCGCGACCGGGGTTTCTGCATACGTCGGCGATGGAACGAACCGTTGGCCGGCGGTACACATCAGCGACATCGCGACGCTGTACCGTCTTGCCGTGCAAGATGCGCCCGCCGGATCGGTGCTGAATGCTGTCGGCGAGGAAGGTGTGCGGGTCCGGGACATCGCCGAAGCGATCGGGAAACACCTCGGCATCCCTGCTGAGCCACGCCCCGCCACCGAGTTCGGTATGCCGCTTGGCGCGCTGCTGGCGGGGGACATGCCAGCGTCCAGCGCACTGACCCAGCAGCTCCTTGGATGGACACCCATACACCCCGGGCTACTTGAGGACATCGGACTTGGGCATTATTTCCAGTGATCAAGAGAGTGGAATCCTTGTCGACGCCGAGATTGGCGAGTGATCGGCTTCCGCGTAGCCCTGCACGCCGCATTCGACGTGCTGTGGGTCTATAGGGCAGTCAGATTGACCGACGGTCCGGCTCCTCGATCCCTCTGAGCACCCCGACGATATGCGCGAGTTCATGCCAGATTGCAGTCGGTTCGTCGATCGGCCGCTCGACAAACTCGCGGACCGACTCGACGTCATCTACCAGCTGACCAACGGTCAACTCGTCGGGCGCTGAGAGCATGTCGAAGGCAACGTCCGTGGGCACGCTCCAGTAGTCGTTACCCAAGAGCTGCACCTCAGACCCGTGCTTGATCGAGTACCACCCGCCCGCAAGCGTCGTTGTGTGACCAGGGATGTACTCGGTTGAAGCGGTCGAGCCCGACACCAGCATCCCGAGGGGACCTCATCCAACCCTCGCCGCCACGCCGACAGATCTCGGTGGGTCCAAGATTGGCGCCGACAGGTGGGGCCGCAACACTTGCCGAAACGCACTGGATCCAGCCCCGGATGAGCCATACGGTTGTTCGTCTATACTATGGATGAACGTTGGAGAGAGAAGGAGGACCTGTGACCAGTATCGGCAGCGTGCTTGACACCTTCGGTCATGGCATCGACCCGAATGACTTCGCCACCCAGCTCGAGCAGGCCATGAGGGCCCGGACCGCCGCCGATCATCGAGCGCTCTCCACCCACGACCAGGAGGTCCTGGCCGCCGTCGGCGTGCCTGCCGCCGACCTGACCCGCACGCCAGCCCGATCCGTGGTCGAGGAGGCGGCCCGCCTGCTGGAGGCGAACTCGCAGGCCCTGGCGGTCGCCGAGGCTGCTGCCGCGCTCGGACGAACTGCCGGACGGGTTCGCGGCGCCATCGCCGATGGCTCCCTGTTCGGGGTCAAGGTCGGCCGAACCTGGCTGCTTCCGACCTGGCAACTCGGCGAGTCCGGCCCGCTCCCCCACCTGCGGAAGGTGATTGGCGCCATCCCCGCAGGTACCTCCGCGGCGACCGTCGAGCGGGTGATGACGCAGCCCACGGACGAGTTGTTCATCGACGGTGCGCCCGTGTCGCCCCGTCAGTGGTTGCTGGCCGGGCAACCGCCCGCACCCGTGGTCGCGCTGATCGGCCAGCTCTACGCATGGTGAAGCTGCCCCGCCAGCCGGGCACGCTGCACATCGACGAGGCCGACCTGGGTGACTGGCCCCACCACGCCATGGTTCGCATCCACGGCACCGTCGGGGCCCTGTCGCTGCCTTGGCACGAGCTGCGCCACTTCGGCCCGACGTCCAACCGCTTCGACCCGCATCCACCACCGCCGGGAATGCACGCCGACTTTGCCGCCTCCTACGTCGCAGCGGACGTCGACACCGCGCTGGCCGAGGTCTTCCAGGACGGCCGGATCATCGCGCCGTCCGCGCCGAACGGACCGTATCTGACCGTGTGGAGGGCCACCCGGGCGTTGCGGCTGCTGGACCTGCGGGGCAGCTGGCCCCTGCGCGAAGGAGCGTCCCACGTCATCAACACCGGACCCCGGCCGGTGTGCCGGCAGTGGGCCCACGCCATCGCCCTGCACCCGATCGACGTTGACGGTCTGCTCTACACGTCCTCGATGACCGGGGCCGATGCCGCCGCCTTGTTCCGCCCGTCCGCCGACTCGTTCCCGGAACACCCTCTGCTGTCGCTGCCCCTGACCGACCCGGGCCTGGCCGGCGTCCTGGACGGCGCCGCGGCGCGCATCGGCTACGCACTGACCTGAGCCGCGTCAGCCCCGGCGGTCCGCGCGATTCCAATGGTCGCCAGGTATTCGTCAGCGGCTGTGCGTCGTTGTCACCCACCCCGTCGCCGGACCGGCCCGTGGTGGCCGCTCACTTCCCTACCTGTCCAAGTGACCGACGATAATTGCAGTTATGGTCATTGGCGTGCGGAGCCTCAGAACTGGCGCCCCGCACGCCCTGAGTGTGGCGCAGCAGGGTTCGGCCAGGCATGCCCGTGGCTGCTCGCGGGCTCTACCTGTGCCACGTCGCCGGCCGAGGCCTTGACCAGCCGACCGCGCTATAGCGACGGTGAACCGCGGTGATGGCGCGGCGGGGTGATCAAGTTGCCCGGCCAGCTCGGCCTTGTCATCGCCGGACGTGTCCCGGTCCGTTCCCCTGCGCCGCACGGTCCGTCGCGGCGCCTTCGCCCGGGGTGGGAGCGGTCACGCACAGGACACACCGGACCGCCGCGCTGACGCCGCCGATTCCATCAGGCTCTGCGCCGACCGGGCCTGTGTTCGGTCGGGACGTCCGCACTGAGCCGGTCTGTCCGCCCAGGGAGGGACACCGCTACTCCCCCGCCGGTTGCCACCTGCGACCAGACCTCAGATGTGCGCCATCGGGTCGGGCGGGTCCCCCGGCCCGGTGCCGGCGCATGGGCCGGTCGCGATGCTGTTGGCGACCTTGTAGGCCGCCGCGACGGCTTCGTTCACCTTGTCTATGTCGGCGTTCGCTGTCGCTTTCGCCGCGGCGATCGCACTCTTGGCGGCGTCGACCGAGCCGGCCGACGAGGCGTCGGCTGCCACCCCATCGGCGCCGAGCTGCTCGGCGCTTTGCACGTTGTCGATGTCCGTCTGGGCGGTGGCGAACTGAATCGACAGTTGGATCGCGTCGTTGGAGAGGCTGCTCGCGGCGTCGTTGTAGACAGTGCTCGCGGCGTCGTTGTAGACGACCGAGCTGGCGTTGACGCAATTGTCGCCACCGCCAGCCTTGGCGTCAGAGCGGGTGTGGTCCAGGTCCACCTGGGTCTGTTTGACATCGGCCGACAAGCTGGAGAGCTGCTGGTCGAAGTTCGTGTCCTGTTCGAGGGAGGCAAGTGCCCTCTGTTCGGCTTGCTGGTCGCTCGCGGCTTGCTGCTGTGCGGCGGCCGCTGCCGCGCTGGCCGCGGACTCTTCGGACGCCACCGAGGCATTCGATGCCGCCTGCTGCTCTAGTTGCGCGGCACTGGCCTGCACGACCTGCACGGCACTGTTGTACTCATCCGTCCTCCCGGGCTGGTACGTCTCCACCTGGATGGTGCCGTCCGCTTGCGGAACGGACAGCCGCAGGGTTTTGCCGTCGAGCTGTCCGGACAGTGTCGATCCGAAGCCGTGCGAGAAGGTGAGCGTGACCGACGAGCCGCTGATCGTGCCGTTGAACGAGGCGGAGTCGGTCTCCAAAGTCGTGGCCCCCACAGGGAGGATCGTCTCGCTGTAGGTTCGGCTAGCGAAACTGGCTGGACGACAAAGCTCGAACGCTCCAGGAGATCTGCACCCGTGCTGAGTCGTTGCTGGGCGACGTCGATGTGGACGGCGCGATCCGGCAGTATCGAGCGAAGGCGATTAACCGATCTGGCTAGCCGACCGTCGGTGAGCGGCAGGCGTTGGCTCTGGCCGCCGATTACTTGCGCGGGAAACTGAGCCACACGCACGGCCCAGTGATCAGTCCGCCAGGTGTCGAACGGACATCAGTACGCGCACGGGTGGCCGGGCATCCACGGCCGCCTGCCAACCTTCGACAGCTTGTGACGGCTGCCCGAACATGACCAGCACCACGCCGTCCCGGGGAGCTGCCCGATACTCGCCCTTGTCCACGGTCCAGCCAGCCGCCGCGCGTGGTTTGAGCGCCGCAGACGGGGCGACCAGGCAGACCTCGCCCAGCAGTCGGATAGTTCGAGCTTCCTGCCGACAGGCATCGTAGGACGACTCGTCACCGATCAGATCGTTCAGTGCCAGGGTTGGCCGCTTAGGCTCGGGGTGCGGCACGTCAACCGCCCAGATTGCCCGGCTGACACCGGCTAGATCTTCGAGTTCGGTGATCTCCTCGTGCCGCAGGAACTCCGCCCAGGCGCCGTCCGGTGTGTCCGCGAAGTAGTTGGCCGGCCCTTCCCCTGCACCGTGCCACCGGGCTGGCGGCTGCGACGAGTCCTCCCAGAGAAACGGGTATCGGGCGTCTGCATGTCGATACCAGGTCACGTGGCAGACATCGCGGTGAGACTTGCGGCTAGGTCAGCGACCTCGATGACCGGATGGTCGTCGGGCGACCATGTGCCGGTGAGCCGTTGCGACGGAGACTGTCCGTTCAGTGCCCTCCGCGGCCGGTCGAACCATCGCAGGATGCCGAACCTGTTGTACGCACCGGCCAAATCGGCCACCCTCATCGCCAGCCAGTGCAGTCGGACGGCCACGTCCTGTGGTGTCGGGCGCCCGTGGTTCGCGTAGCGACGCACCGACGACTCGCTGATGCCGAGCAGTTTCGTCAGAACCTCGGGTGGAAGCGTCCGTTGGAGCGACTCCCATTCCGTATCGGGATTCGGAGAGTTCTCCACGACGATGTTCATCAAGTCCAAGGCACTGCGGAGGTCTTCGTCAGCTTCGGTTGGCTTGGTCAGCAGGCGGCCGATGCCAGCTTTGAAGAACGCGTCCAGCGCCGCCGTCAAGGAGGATCGCGACAATGTAAGCAGATCATCCGTCGCAATCAGGCCCATTGCCTCAGCACGGGTGATCAGGCGTACGGCCGTGGCCTGCAAGTCAGGCTCGAGTGCGGTCGGGACGGCGACGGACGCCACGTCTTCTTCGGGCACGCCGGAATGACGGCGGACTTGATCCATGTTCCGATTGTAATCCGTTGCTCGCCCGAACGGGGCCCGTTTGGGGCAAAATATCGCTTGTTGTGTGATCGCCCAGTCCCCGTGAACATCCGGTGCATGGCACAAGACAAGGTCACCCGCGTGCCGGCGAAGCTTGCAGCTCGTCCAGGCTAAAGCGCGACTGCCTGTCAGCAGGGCCGTGAAGCACAGGGTGTCCGAGGGTGGCTGCCCGTACCGCGCCGAGTGATCGGACCTGGACGACAACTCGCAGCGGAATCAAGACGCCTGCGCGACCACCGACAGCTCGTGTCCGGTTGACGCCACCGCCCAACCGAGCCAGCTCGTTGCGGATCGATGACCGATCAGGGATCGCGGACCGGGCACCGTACGATTTCACAGCCTCACGGCGTCGTCTCTGCTGCGCCGTTTTTTTTGGGGTGGTTTCCGCGCGGTTCGGCCCAGTGGGTCCCGGTCCCGCCTGGCCTGGTCGCCCTGTACCGGTTGCGGTGGCCGGTGCAGGTGGCGGCCGAGGTGTGGCCGCGGCGATCACCTGGTCCAACCCCGAAGGGGTGACCCGGCATCACCAGAGCGAAGAAGGTCGCCTGGTCGATCTGCTGTGGATGCTGGTTCCCGGTCGCGGCGCTCCCGGCCGACGGCGCCTCCGGGCTGGCCGAGCGCGTCACGAGGACGCGCCGAGCCATCCGGGAACGCCAGTCACGCTGACGACACCCCTGGCCGGAGGCAAGCCCGATTTGACCAGAGGCACTCCCGATCAGCCCGAGGCCAGCCGAAGCCGAAGTCCGCTCGCCCGGGCGGCCGGACGAGCGATGGCCGCCCGGAGTTCGACGTCCGAACCGACGAGCCGCACATGCTCCTTGGCCCTGGTCAGCGCGGTGTAGATCATCTCCCGGGTGGCCAGAGGCGAATCGGCGGGTGGCAGGATCACGGTGACCCGCTCGAACTGGCTGCCCTGGCTGCGATGCACCGTCATCGCGTGCACGGTCTCGACATCGCCGAGCCGGCTCGGGGCGAAGTCCACCAGATCGGCACCGCGGGCGAACACTGCCCGGGCCGAACCGTCGGCCTGCCGCACGACCACGCCGGTGTCCCCGTTGAACAGACCCAACGCGTAGTCGTTGGCCGTCACCAGCAATGGCCGCCCGATGTACCACTCGCCCTCCCGCGGATCGCCCGGGACGTCGGCCAGCCACCGTTCGATCTTGCGGCTCCAGGCCTGCACCCCGAACGGGCCGGCCCGGTGCGCGCACAGCACCCGGTGCCGGTCGAGCTGGGCCAGCGCCGCCCGGGCGTCGCCGTCCTTGGCCGCCGCGCGGATGGCCGTCGCCGCTCTCACCACGTCGTCCCGGATCCGTTCCTCCGAGGTGTCCAGATCAAGCGGGGCCTCGCCCGCGGCCAGCACGGCCACCGCCGCATCCGCGTCCCCCGCGCGGACGGCACCGGCCAGCCGGCCGATCACGCTGCCGAACCGCCAGGTGTGGGTGAGCACGACGACCGGCCGCACGGAGCCGGCCGGCAACGGCCGGGCCGTGAGGCCGGCGACCAGGTCGGCCAGCACCGCCCCGGCCTCGACCGAGGCCAGCTGATCCGGGTCACCGACCAGTACCAGCCGGGCGTCGGGTCGGACCGCCTCGAGCAGCCGGGCCATCAACGTCAACGACAACATCGAGGTCTCGTCCACCACCACGATGTCGTGCGGCAGCCGGTTCTCCCGGTCGTGGCGGAACCGGGTGCCGTCCCCGGGCCGGCTGCCCAGCAACCGGTGCAACGTGGAGGCGGTGACCCCGGCCAGGCGCTCCCGGTCGGCCGCGCCGAACTCGGTGGCCACCACCTGCTGAACCGCCTCCTGCAACCGGGCCGCGGCCTTGCCGGTCGGGGCGGCCAGCGCGATGCGCAGGCCAGGGCCGTGCTGGTCGTGCAGGACGGCCAGCAGCCTGGCCACGGTGGTCGTCTTGCCGGTGCCGGGGCCGCCGCCGAGCACCGTGGTCCAGCGACGGACGGCACTCTCGGCCGCGAGCCGCTGGTCGGTCAGCTCGGGGAAGTGCCGATCGAGGCTGTCCTGCAACACCGCCGGGTCGACCGAGGGTGGCAGCTGGGCCTCCCGGACGGTCAGATCGGCCCTGACCTGATCCTCCTGCCGCCAGTAGCGGTCCAGATAGAGCAGATCCAGGTCCCACCGCAGAGGCCGGCCGGGGCCGACCAGGGGGCTGGCCTTCACCCGGTCCGTCCACGACCCGACCTCCGGCCAGGGCAGATCGGGTGCGACACGGGCCATCTCACGCAGATCGATGCACACCGAGCCGCCCCGCACCCCGCGGACAGCCAGAGCGACGGCCAACCGGACCTGCTCGTCCGGTTCGTCGGCCAGCGCGCCGAGCCGGTTCGCCACGTGCACGTCGGCCGCGGACAACACGTCGACGCGGTTGAACACGCCGAGCAGGCCGGTGGCCCGGGAGGCGAAACGGGCGTCGTAGGGATCGACGTCGAGCACCGGGGTGGTCATGACACTCCTTGATCCAGCAACGCGGACAACTCGACCACCAACGCCGGGGGCGGCCGCCAGCCGAAGACACCGCAGGGCAGCCCGTCGACGATCGGGGTGGCCGGGCCGGACATGCCCCTGACGTAGAGATAGATCGCGCCGCCGAGATGCGCCTCCGGGTCGTAGCCCGGTTGGCGCCAGCGCAGGAACCGGTGCAGCGCAACCGAATACAGCAACGCCTGCAGCGGGTAGTCCGAGTGGGTCATCGCCTGCTGCAGGGCCGATGGCCGATAGTGCCAGGCCGACAACGGCTCGCCGTCGTCACCGCCGAGCCAGTTCGTCTTGTAGTCCGCGATGACGTACCGCGGGCCCGGCAGCCGCAGCACGGCGTCCAGGCTGCCGGTGAGGTATCCGCGGAGCAGTTGCCAGGACATCTCTGGCGAGGCCAGCCGGTCGGCGTAGCCATGCATCGCGTCGGTGCGGGGCAGATGACGCCGCAACAGCGGCGCCACATCGCCCAGCAGGACCTCGGCCGCCGGACGGTCACCGCCGGCCAACGGCAGTTCGAAGTTCAACTCCGTCAATCGATCTCGGACGCTCAGATCGGCCAGCGTCAAACCCTGGGCGATCGGGCCGAGCGGTGTCGACAGCACCGGCCGCAGCGCCGCGGCGAGTTGCCCGGCCGTCATCGGGCCGGAGTGCCGGGCCAGCTGTTCGGCGCTGCGCGCCGTCAGCTCGGCCATCAGGTCCGGCGCCTGCGGGTCGGTGTGCTCCAGGACGGCGTGGACCAGCGTGCCGAACGAGGTGCCGGCCGGGAGATCGGCCATCGGCGACGGCACCGACCGAAGGGCGGCATCGGCGGCCGGATCGACTGCGGTGACGGCGGTCTCGGCAATCACCTCGTCGTCCCGTTCGCCGGTCTCCGGCTCGCTGCCGACCCCTTCGCCAGCCGCCTCACCGGCCGCGGACAAGGCGCTGTAGGAGGCCCGGCGCCAGGCCGTGTCCAGGGTCCGGTCGAAGTGTCCGACGGTGAAGGACGCGCTGGACCGGACCGCCGCCGGTACGACGACATTCGGCGCCGGTACCGAGGCTTCGATCGCCGGGCCACCTCTGGCCTGAAGCTGGTCCAGCCGACTGCGGACCTCGTCGTCATTGGGAAGCACTGCGGTGTCCGGGATCTCGCCCGAACCAGGGGTGCGCCCGAACAGCAGCCGGTGCAATCCGGAGTCCGGGGTGTTGCTGGAGGGCACCCACCAGGTGACCACCTGTGACTGGGCCCGGGTGAGACCGACGTAGAGCAGCCGCAACGCCTCTCCGGCCTGCTCACGGGCAGCGCGGCGCTCCCGCTCCGGCCGGCCCATCGAGGTGAATCCGCCCACGTCGAGCACTCGATGGCCGTCGTTGTCGTGCAGTTGCAGCACCTTGGGTTCGGAGTTGACCCACCGGTCGGACGCGAACGGCAGGTAGACGACCGGATACTGCAGGCCCTTGGAGACGTGCAGGGTGAGCACCTGTACCGCGGCCGCATCGCTGTCCAACCTACGGATCCGCTCGGCACTGGTCTCGATGGCCGACTCGTCCCGGCGCCGGCGCAGCCACTCGACCAACGCGGCCAAGCCGAGTCCTTCCTCGACCGAGGCGGCCTGCAGGCCCTGACCAAGGTGCCGGAGGTCGGTGAGCCGCCGTTCGCCGTCGACCTCGGCCAGCATCCGGCCCGGGAGCCCCTGTTCGGTGAACGAGAGTTCCAGCAGCGCCGCCACGCCGCGGGACTTCAGCAGGTCGGCCCAGTTCCGGAGCAGGGTGCCGAGCTGGTCGGTGATCCCGTCCCCGCCCCGATCCAGATCCTCGGCGGTGTACCCGAGGAACGGCGTGAGCGCGGCCGCCCTGACCCGTCCCGCACGGTGCGGCTGTTCCAACGCCTCCAGCAGGGTGAGCCAATCGTCCCCGGCCGCGGTGCCGTACACGCTGCCGGCCCCGGCGGTCACCGACGGGACGTGGTGCGCGGCCAGCGCCTCGCGGACCTGCGCGGCCTGCACGTGGGTGTTGACCAGGACGGCGACATCCCCGGCGATCAGCGGCCGTCCGTCGAACCGCGCACCGGAGGCCAGCAACTGGGCGATGTCGGCGGCGAGGTCCTCCGCGATGTGCGGGCGCACCTGATCCATGTAGACCTTGGCCCGCGGGCCCTTCCCGAACTGCTCGCGGGTTGCCACACGCAGCCGCAACGGGGCCGATGACGGTGCTCCGACCAGGCGGGACCCGGCATGGGCCGACCGGACCGGCCGCACCACGATCTCCTCCTCACCCAGTTCAGCGCCATCGAAGAGCACCTGCAGCGCGTCGACCAGCGGGGCGTCGCTGCGCCAGTTCCGGCCCAGTGTGGCCCGGGCGTGCGCGGTGCGCGCGGCGGCCAGGTAGGTGTAGACGTCACCGCCGCGGAAGGCGTAGATCGCCTGTTTGGGGTCGCCGATCAGGATCACGGTGGCCACCTCGGCGAAGGCCAGCCGCAGGACGTCCCACTGGACCGGGTCGGTGTCCTGGAACTCGTCGATCAGGACGATCTTCCAGCGGTCCCGCATCCGCAGCCGCGCCGCCGCGTCCGCCGGTTCCAGGGCCCGGGCCAGACGGCTCAGCAGATCGTCGTAGCCGAGCAGCCCGCGTTCCCGCTTCCGCTTGTCGACCTCGTTGCGCACGGCCGTCGCGAAGCGGAACCGTAACGCGGACAATGACTCCGGCGGCTCGTTGGCCGGTTCGAGACGGGCACCGGGGTCGCCCACCGCCCGGCGTCCGAGTTCCAGGGCCACCGTCCGGTCGATCTGCGGCGCCTCCGCGCCGGGCGCGCCGAACCGCCGGATGTACAGGTCGTCGACCACCTCGACCACCAGATCGTCGAGGTCCTCGACCAGAGTGGTGCCGGAGTCGCTGTCGCCGGCCACCCCGAGGCCGGTGAGGACCTGTTGGCAGAACTGGTGCGTGGTGGCGATGGTGGCCGCGTCGAAGTCGGCCAGAGCCCGGGTCAGGCGGTGACGACGCAGGGCCACCTCGTCGTCCGGGGCATCGGCCAAGCCGGCGATCAGGTCGTTCGGGTCGTCACGGGCCGGGCCCGGATCGGCCAGCGCCCGCTCGGCGACGACCAGCTGTTCCCGCACCCGCTCCCGCAGTTCCTGGCTCGCGGCCCGCCCGAAGGTCACCACCAGGAGCTGTTCCAGGGTGGCCCGCCCTTCCGCGACGTAGCGGGTGACGAGCGCCCCCACGGTGTGGGTCTTGCCCGTTCCGGCGCTCGCCTCGAGCACCGTGGTACCGGTCGGCAGCGGATCGCGGATGTCGAACGGTATGGGCTCCAACAGGTTCGGCGCGCTCATGTCTGCTCTCTCACAGGGCCGTCATCCGGCGGTGTTGCAGCAGTGGACCCCAGAGTTGCACCGACAGTTCGCCGAGCCGGGTTGCCGGGTCACCGAAGACATCCTCGAACGGCGCCCGGTTGCCCCAGACCAGAGTGTGCGGGGCGTCGTCGTCCTCACCGGGGAACTTCCCGGAGGACCAGGAGCGCCGCGCCGCGAAGGCGGCCTGGTCCTCCCCCTCCATCTTCACCACCGAACCGGCGTAGGCGAAAGAGGTCTTGAGCGGCAACGGCAACGGCTCGCACAGGCCGGCGTCGTACAGCTCGACCAGCGCCGCGAGGTACGTCCGGGCCTTCTGCTGCTCGATGGGACCGAAGGTGGCGCTCCGCGGCCGCCCCGGTTCTCCGCGCCCCACGGCCACCGCCGTCCACTCCCGCTCCGGATGGGCCGCGGCCAGGGCCAGGAGGGAGATCCACACCGACAGCTGAGGTTTCGGGCCCAGCTTGCTGTACCCGACGGACACGACGGCGGTGCCGTGCACCCCGGCCACCGTGCCGCGCAACTGGCGACCGCCGGCCAGCGCGACCGACACGTCGACCGTCCGGCGTTCCGGCCGCATCAGCGTCTCGGTCCGCTCGACCAACGGGTTCACCTCGTTCAGCAGCGCGTCGAGGGTGGACTGGCCGAGCGGTCCGGGCGGCAGCACTCCGCGTCGCCACTCCGCCTGCCGGCAAGCCGCGTCGTCGACGCCGGCCAGCCGGTCCCGGAGGATCCGATCGCCGACCGCCCACTGCTGCAAGCTGTCCAGCTCGACGGTGAGACTGTCGCTCGGCTCCGGTTCTTCGAAACGTGTTGCCACGTCCAGCCTCTGACGCAGGAATCCGCGGGCCGGATGGGTCAGCAGCGCGATCAGCTCGGCCAGGTCGACGTCCGCGGTCGGGCGCGGCGGCAACGGTCGGGCCAGGAACGGCCGGGGCCGATGACGCGGCCCGACCGCGGCCCGGGCGCCCTGCAGGGCGGTGTCGTCGTAGCTGAACGCACCCGGCCGACCGAGCGCACCCGGAATCACGTTCTTGGCGTCGAAGGGCTGCAACGGATGTCGCACCAGTACCTGGTTCAGGACCGGCGAACCGTCGGCGGCCACCGCCGTCTCGTCGAGCGAGTCCATCAGCTCGCCCAGGGGTACGGCCGGCGGCCGGACGGCGCCGGTGCGTTCGTCGGCGCCGGTGTAGGTGATCACCAGATGTTCGGTGGTGGCCAGGATCGCGTCCAGCATCAGCTGCCGATCCTCGCCCCGGCTGTCCCGCTCCCCGATGGCCGGTTCCCGCGAGAGGATGTCGTCGCCGTCGGGCCGGGTGTTGCGCGGATAGATCCCGTCGTCCAGGCCGAGCAGGGCGACCACGCGGTGCGGCACCGACCGCATCGGGACCATGGTGCAGACAGTCAGCGTGCCGGTCCGGAAGTTGGCTCGCGTCGGCCGCCCGCCGAGCCGGCCGCCGAGCAGGGCCCGGAGGTCGGACAGCCCCAGCTGGGTTCCCGAAACCCGTTGTCCCGCCGCCGCCGCGACGTCGCCCAGCTCACGACGAACCTCGGCCCGTTGCCATCCGTCGTCGGTCCCGACGTCGGTCAGCAGGTCGACCGCTTCGGACAGCGCGTCGAGCCATTCACCCAACGGCCGCGTCCCGGTCAGGGCGTCGAGGGCGTACTGGAGCCGGTCCAGCAGTTCGGCCAACCGGCCGGCGAGTTCGACGTCCCCACTGCCGACGTCGTCGAGCGGCAACGCGAGTCCGAGCCGGTTCTGGTCCTCGTCGGCCATGGCGACGCCGAGCAGAATCCGATCCAGGCCGGCCCGCCAGGTGTTCTGTGGAAACCGTTGCAGGCCGAAGGGGCCGCGATGATCGGCGTCCAGGCCCCACCGGACCCCGGACTGGGTGACCCAGCGGGCCAGATGGTCCAGGTCGTCGTCGTCGAACCCGAACCGCCGCCGCACCGGCGGCCAGCCGGCCAGATCCAGCACCTCGGAGGCGCCGACCCGGCCGCCCGCCATCCGCAGCAAGCGGGCCACGGTGGCCAGCAGCGGGTTGGTCTGGGTCAGCGCCCGGTCGGCCAACCGGACCCGCAGGCGGTGCGCCGGATGCCCCCGGTCCTCCGGGACCACGTCGGCCAGGCCGAACGCGGCCGCGATCAGCGGTGCATAGGCCTCGATGTCCGGACACATCACCAGCACGTCGCGGGGTTCCAGGGTGTCGTCGTCGGCGAGCAGCCCGACCAGCACCTCGCGGAGGACGTCGACCTGACGGGCCGGGCCGTGGCAGGCGTGGATCTGCACACTGCGGTCCTGCGGGACGACCGGGCGGCGGGCGGCGGTGTGATCCTGCCGGATGTTGTCCTGCAGCCGGCCGAGGAGGGTCCCGGGCCGGGCGGGCAGCGGATGGTGCAGATCGGCGTGGTCAACGGTGTTCAGGACCAATTGCAGCTCTCGGGAGTCCCGCCCGAGCGAGGCCAGCAGCGGATGTCGGGCCGCCGTGACCGTCGGGTCCATGCGACGGGACCCGGTCTCGACGCGGCCTTCCAGGCGTTCCCACAAGGCCGGAGACGGATGCGGGAGCCACAGGTGGACGTCGCGGTGTTCGGCCAGGCCGTCCAGCACCTCGAGCTGGCTGCGGGGCAGCCGGGTCGGGCCGAACAACGAAAGGCGTTGCGGCAGGGCGTTCTCGGCCGGATCGGCCCGCAGCCGATCAATGGCCTCCTGGCGCCGGTCGACCGGGTTGCCGACCTGGACCCGCGCCGCCACCCGACGCCAGAGTTCGGCCTGCCACTGCAGATCCTCGGGCAGGGAGCGGTCAAGGCCGTCGGTGTCCCGCCCGGCCGCCCAATCGGCGAGCATGGCGGATCGGTTGGTGGCGTAGGCGTCGAACAGCCCGGCGATCCGACGGGCCACCGCATAGCGGCGGCCCTGTCGGTGAGCGCGTTCGGCGTCGCCGGCACCCACCCCGAGGTGCGCGCCCAGGGTCCGGGCCCACGGCTGGGTGATGGACTCGTCGATCACCTCGAGCAGCGGCCAGACCAGCGCATCCGGTGCCCACGGGTCGGCGTGCCGGGCCGGGCCGTTGATGACCTCGTTGACCAGTGCGGCCGGCGACGGGAACCGGACGCCGGCGCAGATGCCGTCCTGACGCCCGGGACGAGGGCCGAGACGATGCGAGAGCTGTTGCGTCAGCCAGCGTTCCACACCGCGCGCGGGGACGGCGATGATCTCCTCGGCGAAGACGTCGTCCAGCGGCTCGGCCATCAGGTCGGCCAGCGCTCCGGCGAGCGCGTCGGCACGCTCGGCCCGGTGCACGAACATCGTCATGCCCGACAGCCTGACAGAACCAACCGACACCGCGGCGCGTCACCCACATCCGCCCACGTCAGTGCGGCTGTCGCACCTCGCGCCCGCCCTGCGGCCCCGCGGACTGATGCCGCACGCCGTGCGGATCGACGCAGTCCTCCCCGACGTGCAGGTCACCGAGCGCCACCGGTCCACTCTGGATGTGGTCGACCTGCAACGTCGTGTGCTCGATCCGGTACTCGCCGCGCAACAGGATCTCCAGGTCGCGACGCACAGCGTGGCAGTCGCCCCCGGGATCGACCAGAACGTGCGCGGACAGAGCCGGCATACCGGAGGTGACGTCCCAGATGTGCAGGTCGTGCACCTCCTCGACGCCGGGACGGGCGGCCATGGCCGGCCCGATGAGATCGGGGTCGAGGCCAGCCGGCGCGCCCTCGAGGAAGATCCGTCCGGAGTCGCGGACCAGCCCGTAGCCCGCCTTGATCATCAGGGCGGCGACCAGCAGGGCGGCGATGGCGTCGGCCCGGGCGAATCCGGTCACCGCCACCACCAGTCCGGCGATCGCGGTGGCGATGAACGCGTACAGGTCGTTGAGGATGTGCTGGAACGCACCTTCGACGTTGAGGCTGGTCCGGTTGGCCTTGGAGATCAGCCAGGCGGCGGCGATGTTGACGACGATGCCGACCAGTGCGGTCCCGAACACCAGGAGCCCCTGCACCGTCGGCGGCTCGATCAGCCGGTGGATGCCCTCGTAGACGAACCAGACGGCCAGCAGCAGCAGGGTCAGCCCGTTGGCCTGGGCCGACAGGATCTCGGCCCGCTTGTAGCCGTACGTCCAGCGCCCGCGGGCCGGTTTCGCCGACAGCCGGATGGCGATCAGCGCCAGCAGGATCGACGCGGCGTCGGTGAGCATGTGCCCGGCGTCGGTGATCAGGGCCAGCGATCCGGCGATCAGGCCGACGACGACCTCGGTGATCAGGAACGCCACGATGAGGGCGAGTGCCCCGGTCAGGTATCGACGGTCGGCGTCGGGCGCGACCCCATGGCCGTGGCCCGCGCCGCCGTGCCCAGCGCCGCCGTGGCCCGCACCGCCGTGGTCGTGGGCGCCGTGGTGGTGGGCGTCGTCATCCGTCATCGGTCACCGTCGACGTGATGGGCCGGATCGACCGACAGGACGACGCTCATCAGGTCGGTCAGGGCGTGGGCGAGACGCGGATCGGCCAGCTCGTACCGCGCCCGGCGGCCTTCTGGGACGGCGACGACCAGCCCGCACCCCCGCAGGCAGGTCAGATGGTTGGACAGGCTCTGCCGGCTGACGCCGAGCAGATCGGCCAGATCCGACGGATAGCTCGGACTGTCCCGCAGGGCCAGCAGGATCCGGGCCCGGGTCGGGTCGGACAGGGCATGGCCGAAGCGGGCCAGGACGGCGCCGAAGGTCAGGGTCTCCACGCGACGGACGGTACACCGAAAGCTGTACCGAGCCCAGCCGCGTCAGCTCCTGGATCGAATCAGGACCGCACCAGGCGCGCGATGGCGTCCGACGCCTCCTTCAGCTTCAGCTGCGCATCCTCGCCGCCGGCCATCGCGGCATCCAGGACACAATGCTTGAGGTGGTCGTCGAGCAGGCCGAGGGCGACACCCTCGATCGCCTTCGTCAGCGCCGAGATCTGGGTGAGGATGTCGATGCAGTACTGCTCCTCGTCGACCATGCGGTGGATACCTCTGGCCTGCCCCTCGATCCGCTTCAGCCGCGCCAGATACTTGCTCTTGTCGCTGATGTACCCGTAGTGCGAGTGCGCACCGTCATCGGAATCGGTGGCGTGCGTCGGCTCGGTCATCTTGTCGGTCCTCATCTTCTCTTCCGTTCCTTCCACGATACCCCAAGGGGGTACCGTTGGGACGGTTCCTGGCTGGTCAGAGCAAGGGCTCGAACGCGCGCACCCGGTGGACGACCGCCGATTTCGGGTACGCCCGGTCCGGACGGTCGGTCCCGTCGGGAAACTCGAAGAGATCGATCATCAGCTGCTGCGGATAGGTGATGGCCTGGTCCAGCTCCCGGACGAGGTCGTCGTCGACGTAGATCCCGATCCCGGCGGCGTCCCAGGCCGCCGCGTAGGTGTGGGCGGTGGTGGCGTCCAGATCGAGCGACACGTCCACGATGTCGGTCCGCAGCCGCGGATCGTGATGGGCCTTCACCCCCGCGCGGATGTTCGATCCGTACCGGCCGACCGCATCGCCGAACAGCTCCGCGATGCAGATCTCGCCGGACTCGGTCGGGCCGTTCTGCTCGAATCCCACCATCCAGATCCCGACCATGCACGTCACATCCGGACTGGCACTCACGGTGACCTCGACCAGACCCGATGACGGGGTCCACGACGAGCGCGTCGGCACGGCCGTCCGCACCTGCAGGTCGGGCCGATGCCGGTGCTGACCGATCGTGGAACCAACCGGACCCGCGAACGACCCGGTCTGCAGGTTGGAGACCCGCAGCTCACCGTCCTCCGGGCGCCACGCGGGCTGGTCGGCGTCGATGCGCAGCTCCAGACCGTCCCCGGTCAAGGCGTAGCGCGCGGCCGAGCGGGCCGGCGTGGTCCAGTGCGGCAGGTAGTGATCGATCCACCGATCGCCGTTCAGGACGCCACCGGTGAAGTCCTCGTCGAAGCACAGCGCGTATCCGGATCGGTCAAGGCGTCGGGTGACACTCATAGGCTCCTGCTTCCCTTTCTGTGCTCGGCGTTGAGTCATCCGGAACCGTCAGGACAGGTAGGGGCAGCAGCGCCAGGTCAGTCCCGAGGGGTGACCGTCGACACCTTGAGGCCGCTGCGGCCCAGCGAGCGGTATTCCATGCCGCGAATCTATGCCGGACCCGATGATGCGCGGATGGGGGGCCGACGCGGCCGGCGTCGCGCAGCCGGATCGACGATCACCCAAACGGACACGACCTTCCGCCGGACGGGTCCCGCCGGCGGCCCAGGAATTCGTCACGCCGTCACCTCGTGTACAGACCGGATCGAGGATTCATAGAGCACAATCGATCTGTGCACCCTATCGTCACCTTAGAAGCGCTCACCGCCGGCAGTGACGCCGTCGACCAGATGGTGTGGTTCGGGGGCGGCCTGCTGGTGCTCGGGCTGACGGCCATGATCCTGTCCGGACGCAACCATGCGGCCCGCAAGCGGCTGAAGGAACCGGAGCGCAACAGCCCCGGGTAGCGTGATCGGCGTGGAGGCCGAACTGGTGCACGAATCAGGGCGCCCTATTGACCTGGCCGGCACCATCGGTCCACTGCGCCACGGCCCGGCCGACCCATGTCATCGAGTAGCGGCCGACGGTTCGACCTGGCGCGCCTCCTTGATGCCGACCGGTCCGGTCACCTACCGCCTGAGCCAGCTCGATCGTCACCGGGTTCGTTGTCAGGCCTGGGGTGCGGGGGCATCCGAGTTGATCGCCGGCCTGGACGACCTGCTCGGCGAGAACGACGATTCGTCGACCTTCGCCCCCCAGCACCCCAAGATCGTCGAGGCACACCGTCGGCACACCGGCCTGAGGATTCCGCGGAGCGGCCGGGTGATGGAGTCGCTGGTGCCGGCCATCCTGGAACAGAAGGTGACCGGCCAGGAGGCCTTCCGGGCCTGGCGGGTGCTGGTCGGGAAGTTCGGGGACCGGGCCCCCGGGCCGGCCCCGGCCGGGATGCGGGTGCCGCCGAGCGCGGACGTCTGGCGGATGGTGCCGTCCTGGGAGTTCCATCGGGCCGGTGTGGATCCGGCCCGGTCCCGCACCGTGGTCACGGCGGCCAAGATCGCCCGCCAGCTGGAGGGCTGCGTCGCTCTCGGGCCCGTCGATGCGGAGCGCCGGCTGCGGGCCGTCCCCGGGATCGGCATCTGGACCGCCGCGGAGGTGGCACAACGCGCCCTGGGCAACGCCGACGCTCTGTCCGTCGGCGACTACCACCTGGCCGGAGTGGTCGGCTGGACGCTTGTCGGGCGCCCGATGGACGACGACGAGATGGTCAGCTACCTGGAGCCGCTCCGGCCCCATCGGCACCGAGCGGTGAGACTCCTGGAGATCAGCGGCCAGGCGTTCAAGCCACGCTTCGGACCCCGGATCACCATCCAGGACCACCGCACGCACTAGACCCCAGGGTGGCGGGCCGGAGTCAGTTGGTGAGCACGATGATCACCACGGCGACCACGACGATCGTCGCGATGACCGGCACGAGCAGGCCGGGCCACCGCCACATCCAGAACTGCTCGGGTTCGGCCTGCGCGCGCGGCTCCTCGTTGACGAAGCGGCGGAACATCTGAGTGTCCGCGATCGCGTGCGGTTCGTCCGGATCTGGGCTGGTCATAGCTCTATCCAACACCACCGGTGACGTGTTTCCGGTCAGTGTGACCGAGAATCGGCGGCGAATCCCAGGTCACGATGCTCCCAGCCATGCGATCAGCGCTCGGTGGTCGCTCCCCCCGACCCGTTCGGTCCGAGTGCGCAACGACCGGTAGCGGCCGGTGTCGAACAGGACGTGGTCGATCGGCGCGGTGAACCCGGCCGGGTAGTCCGACGGCCACGTGCCCTCGGCGCCGCGACCGACGCTGGACGCGGCGTCGGCGCACCGCCCGAGATCGGTCAGTGGGGCGTGGTCGACGGTGGCGTTGAAGTCGCCGGCCACGACGGCACCGACCGACGCGATGCACTGGTTGGCCGCGTTGCGGGCGTGCACGGCCCACTGATCGAACCCGATCACCCGGCCCGGCGCGGGCGGGTGGACGGCCACCAGGGTCGGCCCCGCTCCGTCGATCGGGACGGCCCGCACGATGCCGACCAACTCGCCGGTGGCCGGGAGCTGGCGGTACCGGCCGAGTTCGTCGGAGATCAGCAGGCTGGTGTCGGCGATCGGCCACGGGCTGTCGGCGGTGGTCGAGAACACCTGGAAGTGACGCCCACCCGCGGCCAGCAGGTCAGCGGTCGCCTGCGCGGTGGCCCTCATCGTCTCCGGCAGGGCAACCACCGTCGCCCCCTGGCCCCGCACGAGCCCCGCGATCTGAGCCGCCGTGGTGTGGACGTCGTAGGTGTTGAACTCGATCACGACCAGCGCGGCGGTGCCCGGATCATCACCGCCGGCCCAGCCCCGGGAGACCACCACCCCGAACTGGGACAGCCCGGTCACGGCCAGCACCGCCGTGGTCACCCGACGGATCCACGGTCGGGATGCGGGCCGGCGGGGCGGCAGCAGCAAGGTGAGGGCAGCGATCAGGGCGGCGCCCAGCAGGACCGCTCCGAGCAGCGCGCGGAACGCGATCAGGTGCAGGAAGATCGGGGTCGTCGACAGGCCGAACCATCGCGGATCCAGGAGTGCGACCGCGCCGGCCAGACCGGGCGTGACGAGTACCCAGCCCAGCCACCGGAATCGCGTCATGATCACGAGTGTCAGGTCCGCGGCGTCATCGTCGTGTGTGGTGCGAGGGCCGTCACCTGACGGGGTGATGACAGCCAGGGGTCCGCGGTCCGACCAGGACCGCGACCTTCACGCCTTGCTCCCCTGCCGTGCGCGGGCTACGGTCAGGCTTCGTGTTGTCGCAAGGAAGCCGGTGTGAGTCCGGCACGGTCGCGCCACTGTGAGTGGGTTCCAACCCGCAAGTCAGGTCTTTGACGACTCCACGTGCCCCATCGATCACGGGACGCAGAATCCCGGAAGGAGCTCCTCATGACCACAGCCGTACCCAACACGGCGGCGACACCGGTCGTCATCCCGCTGTCCAAGGCCGTCGCCTGGCTCGTGACGGCCGCGGTGCTGGCCCTCGGGGTCTACTACTTCATCGGCATCGACCAGGGCGCCACCTCGGTCTTCGGCAGCAGCACCGGCATCCACGAATTCGTGCACGACGCCCGGCACTTCCTCGGTTTCCCCTGCCACTGATCGTCTCGATCTCGATCACTCACTGATCGCGGCCCGGAACACCCCGGCGCCGCGATCAGTTCGCGTACCGCCCGGGTGAGACCCCGTCCACGGGCGTCCCGGTGCGGCCTCAGGGACAGAGGTAAAAGTTGAACATCGCACCCAAACTCATTCTGCGGGGCGTCCTGGTCGGCGCCGTAGCGGGCTTGCTGGCGTTCGTCTTCGCCCGCATCTTCGCCGAACCGGTGATCGGCCGGGCGGTCGACTACGAATCAGCCCGTGAGGCCGCCCAGAACGCCCTGGACAAGGCGGCCGGGCTCGCCACGTACCCGGCCGAACATGACGTCTTCAGTCGCACCGTGCAGGCCAATCTCGGAATCGGCGTTGGCCTGATCGGCTTCGGCGCGGCCATGGGCACCCTGTTCGCCGTGGTGTACACCATCTGCCTCGGTCGGACCGGTCGGACCCAACCCGGACCCCTGGCCCTGCTGGTGGCCCTCGGCGGCTTCCTGGCGTTCTACCTGGTGCCGTTCGTCAAGTACCCGGCGAACCCACCGGCCATCGGGCACGAGGACACGATCAAGGAGCGCAGCGGGCTCTACCTGCTGATGATCGTGGCCTCCATCGCCTTCCTGGCGCTGGCCGTGGTGGTGGGCCGGCGGCTGCAGGCCCGGATGGGCACCTGGAACGCGACCTTGGTCGCCGGGGCGGCCTTCGTCGTGCTGATCGGGATCCTGATGGCCGTCCTGCCGCAGGTCGGCATGCTGGCCACGAACGTGCGGAACTACGGTGCGCACGCGACGGAGACGCCGTTGCCGCTCACCGACGGCAAGGGCACCATCGTGTTCCCGGGGTTCCCGGCCGACGATCTGTACCAGTTCCGGTTCTACTCGGTGGCGGCGCAACTGATCCTGTGGGCCGCCATCGGTCTGCTGTTCGCACCGTTGGCCCGCCGTCTGTTGGCGCCCGCAGCCGTCCGGCCGGCGTCCGACGCCACTGTCGTCTGAGGTTCGACCGTCGAATCGCGGATCTGGAGCGCGTTCTTGGCTTCCAGGTCCGCGATTCGGTGACGTTCGTGCGCCCCCCACGAGACGGTTTCCCATCACACCTGTGCGCACGATCGAGTCGTTTCGGTTTCAAAGAGTGAACAATTGCCCCCATACGGGGGTCTCGATCACACTTTCGCGTTGGCCGTGACTGCGGAGCGTTAGGTTGCTGACGTAGGGCATACGCCCTCGCCAACCTCGGGCGCTTCGGTGCCACATCGTCAGGACTCTCCGTGCGCAAGTTCCTCGCCCTGCTCCTGCTCGTGGCCTCGATCGTCCTGCTGTCCCCCGGCGCGAACGCCTCGGCCGAGGCCCCCGGCCCCCAGGGAGTGCTGAAGTCCGTCGAGGTCAACGACTTCAGCAATCTCGCCGTGATGACGGGCTGGGCGCTCGACCCGACGGTCCGGTCGAAGGTCTCGACGGTCGGCGTCAGCATCGACGGTCATCGGGTCCGGAGTTGGCAGCCGGCATCGATCAGAGGCCACAACTTCTCGATCTCCATGACGATCCCGGTCGGGCGTCACCTGGTCTGCGTCGACGCTGCGAAGTACCGCGACACCTCGCGGACGAGCTCGTTGGGCTGCTTCGAGTTCCAGGCCTATGCGGCCGCCACCAAGGCACAGATGTTGGCCATCGCCAAGAAGATCGACCCGAAGAACTCGGTCCACTGGGTCTGGACGACCCTTCCCGTCGGCGTGTCCGGTCAGGCCCGTCCGTGGCAGGCGAGGATCGACATCGCCTCCGGGAACTCCGTCCGCTACCTGCGGGCGGTCATGCTCCACGAGTGGTCACATGTGTTGCAGTACCGGGCGTTTCCGGGGGCCGATCCGTGGGGCGATGCGATCGAGGCGTTCAATGCCCGGCTCGGCGATCCGGGTGACCGCACCAGCTACAGCGGGGTGGAACACGGCGCCGACTGCATCGCCCTGGCCCTGGGCGCGGACTACCTCGGTTACGGCTGCCCGGCCGCTCTTCGTTCCTTCGGATCCCGGATCGCCCACGGCCTGGTCGTGCACACTCAGGCCTAGGCGACCACGGGATCCGACCGGTCAGTGTCGGCGTGCGCTGCGGAACGTCTGACGTCTCCGACCCAGCAGCAGCAGGGCTCCGCCGACCACCACGGTGGCGCCGCCGACGGCGGCCATGCCGCCGACCGGAGCCACGCCGGTCTTGGCCAGGCTCGTTGTCTGGGTACCGGAGACGAAGGTGCTGCCGCCCGGGCCGGTGCTGGCCGATGTCAGGATCTGACCCGAGCCGGTTGTCCGGGTCGAGGCTGTGGTGAGTACCCGGGCCGTGGTCGCTCGCGTCGACGGGGTGGTGTTCGGAGTGATGATCGACACCGACCGACCGGACGTGATGTCACGCGGCGGCGAGGTGACGCCAGTCGTCCGCCGGGTGGCCTGGGTGCTCGTCAGCCGGGACGACGCCGGGGTGGTGGCGGCCGTTGAAGTCGACGAGGTCGACGTGCTCGATGACGAGGTGCTGGTTCCCACGACGGCGGCACAGACCGGGTGCGTGATGACGTTGGTATCGAGGGTCACCGTGCCGGTGCCGGCCAGCAGCCGCCCCTCGATGGTGGCGCCGGTGTCGGCGGTGATGGAGGCCCCGGCCAGCACGGTACCGACGAAGTTCGAGCCGGTCCCTAGGGTCGCCGAGCTCGCGACCTGCCAGAACACGTTGCAGGACTTGTGGTTCGGGTTGGTGAAGGCCACGGTGCTGGCCGATGAGGTGATCAGCGAGCTGGACGCCTGGAAGATGAACACCGCGTCCGGGTCGTTGTTGTTGTCCAGGGTCACGGTGCCGCTGAGACTGATGGCCCCTCCCTTGTAGACGCCCGGTTGCAGCGTCATCCCCACCAGATCGGTGAGACCGGACTGGACCGGCGGCGTGCGGCCGGCCGCGTCGTTGAAGGCGGTCGTGACGTCGTTCTGCGCCTGCTGCGCGACGGCATCGGTTGCGTGCATGGTGCCGGGGGCAGTGATGATGCCGGGCGGGAAACCGGTGATGGAGCTGCCCGAGCTGACCCCTACGTCGGCCCCGTTCACGACGGTGGGGCCGGTGTTGGTGACCGACGACCCGGCCAACACGGCGAAACTGTCGGCCGTACCAAGACCCACGGTTGCCGTGGCCGCGTTCGCGCTGGTCGCGTTGAATCCGGCGAGGACGAGCCCGGCGGTGGAAAGCACGGCCACGACCAGGATTCTGGACGGCCGGCGAAGGAGGTCAGCGGTGGACGGGGTGGCCAAGGTAGCGCGGGATGTACGAATGTTGTGACAATATGACCACTACAGAGAGTCGCGCAATAGCTACGGACAGTATTCATCAGGACGATACCTATCAAGCCTGGATCCGCACGGACGCACCCGACGCGCCACCGAGGGTGACCGGATCGCCCCAATTCGCGTTCCAGAAAAATCCACGATTCACCCAAAATGAGGGTTTGAACTCAACCAGGCCGATTTGGTGACGGCGTACTCGACGTCACCGAATTCGTCACCGGGAATCGGATACGGCCAATCCTGACGGAATTCGCGGATCCGCGTCATGCCGCACTTCTCCATCACGCTCCACGACCCGATGTTGACGACCATCGTCGATGCCACGACGCGGGCTACCCCGGCTTCCCGGAAACCCCTGTCGATCAAGGCCCGCGACCCCTCCGTCGCGTACCCGAGACCCCAGCTGGCCTTGCGCAGCCGATAGCCGAGTTCCGGCTCGTCGTCGGGATGGCCGGGCTCCGGGCGGAAATGGAACCACCCGACGAAATCGCCGGTGGTCTTCTCGATCGCCGCCCAGAACCCGTAGCGATCCGAACTCTCGTAGTACGCGAGGAAGGCCGGCAGCTGATCCGTCTCGATCTCCTCGCGGCTGGTCGGACGACCGCCGTTGATGTAGAACATGACCTCCGGGTCGCCATCCAGCGCGACCAGGTGGTCGACGTCGGACGGCCTGAATCGGCGCAGGATCAGGCGCTCGGTCTCCAGGAAGACGTCCGCACCGGCCTCGTCGCCGCCGGTGTGGACGCCCCCGGGATCAGTGATGGCCGCCGCCCGAGTCGTCGTCCGACCCGCCGGACCGGCCGGAACCGGAGCCGGACCCGGACCCGCCCGACGAGCTGGAGCTGGAGCTGGAGGAGCTGGAGGAGGACGAACCGGAGCTGGAGCTCCCTGACATCTCCGAGGTCGGCTTCGCCGTGGTCGAACTGGAACCCGAGCTCGATCCACTACCGCCGTGATCGTCCGTGGTCGTGGCCTGACTGGTCTGGCCCCCGTGATCATCAGCGGTCGCGGACGCACCACTGGTAGAACCACCGTGATCATCCGCGGTGGCGGACGCACCATTGGTGCGACCACCGTGATCATCGGCCGTGGTGGACGGGCCGGGGGTCCGGGTGGAGGGGGCAGTGGTCGGCGTGCGGACCGTGGACGAGGACCGCCGGTCGTCGTCCACGCGGAACGTCGGGCCGGTCGCCGCGCAGGCCACATGCACCTCGATCCGCCGCGAACCAGAGGTCAGGAACACCTCCGTCTGCGTACCGGACCTGCGTCCCTCCTGGGTCGCCGCCCAGCCGGCGGTCGGTACCGCGGTGACGGTGGGGGCACCGGTTCCGCAGCGCGCGATCAGTTGGCCGCCGGCCGTCGAGAAGGTACCGGCGGTCCAGGTCGCGGAGCCGGAGGTGGTCGCACCGGAGGCGGCGTAGGCCACCGCCCCGGTGCCCAGATCGCTCCCCAACAGGGACACGGCCGTCAGGCCGAGACCGGTGGCGGCCGCTGCGGCCGCCGCCCAGCCGACGATTGCGCCATACGTTGCTTTTCTGGTGTTTGTCATGTCGACGACAATGGTCCCAGGTTGGTTAAGGGCAGGACAAGGTAAACCGAAGTTCAATGCCGCCGCATGATTCACCGGGCATCGCCGATACGCTGGGCCGATGCCGCACATCCTGGTGATCGAGGACGATCCCCGCATCCGCGGCGCGTTGACCAGGGCCCTCGGTGCGCGCGGTCATTCGATCAGCGACTCGGCCACGGCCTTGGCCGGCCTGCAGCGCGCGTTGGACGACAAGCCCGATCTGGTGCTGCTGGACCTCGGTCTGCCGGACCTGGACGGCCTTGAGTTGCTGCGCATGCTGCGGGCGGTGTCGGCCGTGCCCGTGATCGTAGCCACGGCCCGCGACGACAACGCCGACGTGATCGTCGCCTTGGACGCGGGCGCCGACGACTACGTGACGAAGCCGTTCAACACCGATCAACTGGCGGCCCGGATCGCGGCCGTCCTGCGTCGGGGCGCCGACCGGCCGGGTGAGGCCGAACCACTGGCCGTCGGGTCCCTGCAGGTGGACCTCCCCGCGCGCCGGGTGACGCTGGACGGCACCGAGGTCGATCTGTCCCCCAAGGAGTTCGACCTGCTGGCCTATCTGGCCGCCCGGCCGGGGGTGGTGGTGTCCAAGCGCGAGTTGCTGGCGCAGGTCTGGCGCATGCCGTACGCCGGAGCGGACAAGACGGTCGACGTGCACCTGTCCTGGTTGCGGTCGAAGCTGGGTGAGTCGGCCCAGCGGCCGGGCTACCTGCAGACCGTGCGCGGGGTCGGGATCCGGTTGGCCGCGCCGCAATGAGATGGCGCATCACGCTGCTGGTCGCGGCCACCACCTCCCTGGTGTTGCTGGCGTTTCTGATCCCGGCCGGCTACCTGGTGGCCCGGGTCGCGCACAACAACGCCGTCAGCCGAGGTCAACTACAGGTCCAGGCGCTGATCCCGGTGCTCGCCTTGTCCTCCACATCGGGAACGACGGTGGCCGTGCGGAACGTGGCCGACGCGGGGTACCTGGTGTGGGTGACGGCCGTCGGGGCTCCGACCATTGGCGCCGATCCGGCCGGCCGGGCGCTGGACGGCAGCGGCCTCACCCGCGCCGACGTGACGGAGGTGGACGCGGTCGGCGGCGCCCCGGGTGGGGTTCTGATCGCCCAGCCGGTGATCGGCCCCGGTGGCTCGTCAGTGATCCGGCTGCTGGTGACCGACGATCAGCTGTCGGCCGGCGTGACGCGGATCTGGCTCCTCCTCGGCGGCATCGGATTGTTGCTGTTCCTGCTGTCCCTGCTGCTGGCGGATCGATTCGCACGCAGCATGTCGTGCCCGATCACGGCCTTGGCCGGTACGGCGGCCCGGCTGGGCAGCGGCGATCTCGCGGCCCGGGTGACGCCGGCCGGACCGCCGGAGGTGGCCCGGGTCGGCACCGCGCTGAACCGGCTCGGTGGACGGATCGACGAGCTGCTGGTGGCCGAGCGCGAGGCCGTGGCCGACCTGTCGCACCGGCTGCGCACGCCGATCACGGCGCTCCGGCTGGACGCCGAGGCGGTCACCGATCCGTCACAGCGGCAACGGCTCTCGGAAGATCTGCGGAGCCTGGACCAGGCCGTCGACGACATCATCCGATCGGCCCGCCGCGCGAGCGCCTCCCAGCCGGGACGCTGCGACGCCGCCGGAGTGGTGCGCGATCGGATGGTGTTCTGGAAGGTCCTGGCCAGCCACCAGAACCGGCCACTGGTCGTCGCCGTAGACCAGGGTGAGTTACCGGTGGATCTGGCCGCGACCGAACTCGCGGCCGCGCTGGATGCCTTGGTGGGCAACGTGTTCGCGCACACCCCGGACGGAACCGCCTTCGAGGTCGGTTGCCGGCCGTCGGCCGACGCGGTCGAGGTGTCCGTGCTCGACTCGGGGCCCGGTTTCGACCAGGCCAACGCTGACCGCGGCGAGTCCGGCGGCGGGTCGACGGGCCTGGGGTTGGACATCGCCCGCCAGGCGGCCGCTGCAACCGGTGGCCGCCTGATCGTCGGACGCCGACCGGACGGCCGCACCGAGATCCGGATGCGGCTTGGCCGGGCCATAGCTTCGTCTTAACCACAGTTGAGGAACGGTCGAGGGGTCGATCACTCTACGAAAAGGGGCCCCTTGTCACGTCTTCGCTCACTACTCACCCTCGGCCGGACGGCCGTCATCGCGAGTGCGGTGCTGGCCACGTCGATCACCGCGATCGGAACGGCGTCCGCGTCCGGGAAGACCTCGGCCGGCGGCGACTTCGCCGTCACGGTGAACGGAACGGTCTACAACCCGCCGGCCGGCCAGTCGGTCAGACTCGGGAACGTCACACCATCCGGCCTGATCCTGGTCCGCGGGCGGAATGTCGGGTTCGACATCGATCCGGTCACGCTCGGCGTCTACCGCTACACGCTGACCGGGGCACCGGACACCCAGCGGATGGTCACCTCGCCGACCGTTATCTACACCTCGAAGGTGCCGACGCTCACCGCGGCCCAGCGGGCGGGCGTCCGGATCAAGGACCTGGAACTGCGGGACGACACCCTGACCGTCCGGTTCTCGGTGGCCGCGGGCACGTTGAAGGTCCAGGCCAAGGACGGCGCCCAGGGCGGGATCTTCCAGATGGAGCCGGAGTTCGCCGGTCCGGTGGAACTCGTGCACACCCTCGCCCCGGGCATCTTCTACTTCGTGAACCCGTTCACCCAGAAGATCAACCTGGGCAACGGAATCGATCCGGTCACGGTCGCGCAGGACCCGGTCGGGTACCACCAGATGCTGCTCGGCAAGGAGAGCCCGCAGGTCGCCACCAAGACCTACCAGGACGGCAGCGTCACGAAGTGGTCGGTCACTTCGGGCGGTCGGATGGGTGGGGTGCTGGGCGAGGACGCCATCGAACTGTCCCTCGGCGCCAGCAACTGCACCGGCTCGTGCCAGGCGCAGGAGCGCATCCGCGGCTCACTGCCGGTGCCGCCGCTCCCGGTCGACCCGACGCCCATCGGCGGCTGATCGCCCGCTGGGCACCGTGCCGGTCAGGGATTCCTGATCTGCATGGTGCTCAGGACCGTCTTGCAGGCCGTCGTGATCACGGTCTTCGCATCCCGCCACTGGCAGGAGACGGCGACCCTGGTCTTGCCCGAGAAGACGAGCAGGTACCGCTGCATCACGCCGTCGGCGAACTTGAGCGTCGTTTCGAAGGCCCGGTCGCCGGCCACCGTGGTCTGCACCAGCGCGGTGGAAGTGCTGTTGGAGTTGGACTTCAGGGCCTGCTCGAGGGAAGCCTTGATCAGGCTGTCGGAGAGATCGTCGGAGTTGACGCTCAGGGTGGTCGCGGTGACGAAGATGAGGTCCCGCGCGCTGCCGGATGCGTCCGACGGCTGGATCGCGCTCCGCACCTTGTCCGTGCCCGGGTAGGTCGCGGTCGACGACGTGTCGGTGAAACCGTCCGGGATCTGGTAGCAGAACGCACCACCGGACGGGGTCAGCGAGCCCGACTTGCAGCTCAGCTTGGTCGGCCGGGACACCGGCTTGGACGTCGTGGGCGTGGGCCTCGTGCTGGTCGGCGGCGCGGTGGTGGACTCCTCGGCCTGCGTGGATCCGGCCGTCGGCGGCTCGGTGGACGCCGGCTCCGAGTTGTCGGTCGGCAGGCCGGCGCTGGAGCCGGGGACCGGCTCGCTCGACGGACTGGACAACCCCGTCGAGTCGGGAAAACTCGACGGGGCCGACCGCTGGGTGACGCCGCCCAGACTGGTCAGCGCGGGGGAGCTGGGTACCGCCGCGGCCGGACCGACCTGAGCCGTTCCGGCGACCGAGGTCGCACAGGCCGAGGCCAGCAGCACCACCGAACCGATGAGCAGTGCGCCGAGGCCTCGTTTCATGTCCGAAGCGTAACTTCCTGCTCCGGACCGCGGGAGACGAACGGCGAGATCGAGGACCGAGGTCGTTCTCGGTGGCGTCCGTCCGGCGCGGGTCGGGCCCAGGGCCCCAGCTATCGTGAGGCCCTGAGGTGAGAAGGAGTGAGCACGTGACGTTCCGTTCGCTGTACCGACACGGGTTCGCCCGGGTCGCCGCGTGCACGATCGGGGTACGCATCGCCGACCCGGCCGCCAACGCCGAGTCCGTTCTGGCCGTGGCCCGGCGTTGCCACGACGAGGGCGTCGCCGTCGCGGTGTTCCCCGAGCTCGCGCTCACCGGTTACGCGATCGACGACCTGTTCGGCCAGGAGGCGCTGCTCGAAGCGGTCCACACCGCCGCTGCCCACCTGATCGCGGGATCGATCGACCTGCTGCCGGTACTGGTCGTCGGCGCCGCCGTCCGTCATCGGGCCCGGTTGTTCAACGTGGCTCTGGTGATCCACCGCGGCACGTTGCTCGGAGTCGTGCCGAAGATCCACCTGCCGAACTACCGGGAGTTCTACGAGCGACGCCAGTTCGCCTCGGGCGCGGGCGTGGTCGGCGAGCAGATCCGCGTCGGCGGGTTCACCGCCCCGTTCGGCACCGACCTGATCTTCCCGGCCACGGACATCGACGGTCTGACCGTCGGCGTCGAGATCTGCGAAGACATGTTCGTCCCGGTCCCGCCGTCCAGCGGTCTGGCGCTGGCCGGAGCCACCGTCCTGCTGAACCTGTCCGGCAGTCCGATCACCATCGGACGGTCCGACACCAGGACGCTGTTGTGCCGCACCCAGTCCATGCGCTGCCTGGCCGCCTATCTCTACGCCGCCGCCGGCCAGGGTGAGTCGACCACCGACCTGTCCTGGGACGGGCAGACCACGATCGTCGAGAACGGAGCCGTGCTGGCGCAGGGGGCCCGGTTCGACGACGAGGCCCAGCTCACCATCGCCGACGTCGACCTCGACCTGCTGCGTTCCGAGCGTTCCCGGCAGGGCACGTTCGAGGACAACCGCCGCTACGTCGACCCCCCGCCCTGCCGCGAGGTGCCGTTCACCCTGGATCCCCCGGACACCGACCTCGGCCTGCGCCGCCCCCTGGAACGCTTCCCGTTCGTCCCGGCCGACCCGACGCGGCTGGCCCAGGACTGCTACGAGGCCTACAACATCCAGGTCGACGGGCTGGTCCAGCGTGTGCGCGCCACCGGCAGCCCGAAGATCGTCATCGGCGTCTCGGGCGGCCTTGACTCGACCCACGCCCTGATCGTGGCCGCCCGCGCGATGGACCTGTTGGGGCGGCCGCGCACCGACATCCTGGGCTACACCCTCCCCGGGTTCGCCACCTCGGACTCGACGAAGTCCAACGCGCACGAGCTGATGCGCACCCTGGGTGTCACGGCCGAGGAGATCGACATCCGCCCGGCCGCGCGACAGTTGCTGGCCGACCTGCGCCATCCCTTCGCCGACGGCGAGGAGGTCTATGACGTCACCTTCGAGAACGTCCAGGCCGGCCTGCGCACCGACTATCTGTTCCGGCTGGCCAACCGTCACCACGGCATCGTGCTCGGCACCGGTGACCTGTCCGAGATCGCCCTCGGATGGAGCACCTACGGGGTCGGCGACCAGATGTCGCACTACAACGTCAACGGCGGGGTCCCGAAAACCCTGATCCAGCACCTGATCCGCTGGGTCAGCGGGAACGGCACCTTCAGCGACGAGGTCGGCCAGACGCTGCTGTCGATCCTGGGCACCGAGATCTCCCCCGAGCTGATCCCGGTCAAGGACGGCGCGACCCCGCAGAGCACCGAAGCGTCGATCGGGCCGTACGAACTGCAGGACTTCACTCTGTTCTACGTGCTGCGCTTCGGGTTCCGGCCGTCGAAGATCGCGTTCCTGGCCACCCAGGCCTGGGGTGACGTGGCCGCGCGGAGCTGGCCGGTCGGCTTCCCACCCGAGCGCCGTCACGAGTACGAACTGCCGGAGATCAGGAAGTGGCTGATCGTCTTCGTGCGCCGCTTCTTCGGGTTCAGCCAGTTCAAGCGCTCGGCAATGCCCAACGGGCCGAAGGTCTCCTCGGGCGGCTCCTTGAGCCCCCGCGGCGACTGGCGCGCCCCGTCCGACGGCAACGCCACCGTCTGGCTCGACGACATCGAACGGAACGTCCCCACCGGATGACCGGGAGCCGGCCCGCTCCGAATCGATCGACCCGGCCCTCTTCGGCGCTCTAAGCTGCCCTCATCAGCACGTTCCGATGAGCACCGAATGGACTTCAGGTCTATGGACGGCGAATACCGGGGATACGTGTCGGGTCACGACCCGATGTTCGAATTCCTCCGTCGGGTTCTGGCCGAGCGACTGGGCGTCACCCATCCGCACCCGGCATTCCGGGTGTTCGCCCTGACCGGCAGCGCCGAGGTCTACCGGTACGAGGAGAAGTCCACCGGCACGCAGGTGATCTGCAAGTTCTACGGCAACAAGTACGGCTGGGACCGCGACCGAGCGGCCGCCCTCGTGCGTCAGGAGTACCAGAGCCTGCGGACCCTGCGCGGGTACGGCCTGGCCGGGTCACCTCATCACGTGGTACGACCGCTGGCCCTGGACGTCGACATCAACTGCGTACTGGCCATGGAGTACTACCGGGGGGAGCCGCTGAGCCGGGCGATCAGCCGCGGGATCGGCCACGGCGAACACGACCACCTCTATTGGCGGCTCACCGCCCTGGCCTACTTCCTGGCCACCCAGCATCGGCGGACGGCCAACGGGATCGGCGTCGACTTCCAGGTGGATGCCTCCTACCTGCGCCATGTGGTCCGGCGATCGCAGCGGGCCGGCCGGATGGGCCAGGGCGATGCCGACGAGTTCAACTGGCTGTCGGACCAGTGGCGGGACCGCTCCGTCATGTGGCAGGACCAGGAGGTCTGGCTGCACGGCGACGCCACCCCGGCCAACTTCTTGTTCGGGTCGGGCCTGGACGCCGCCGCCGTCGATCTGGAGCGGATGCGGAGGGGCGACCGGATGTTCGACGTCGGCCGGGTGGCCGGTGAGTTGCAGCACGCCTCCATGTCGATGACCGGCGACCGGCATCGCGCCGAACCGTTCATCGGCCACTTCCTCTGGGAGTACAGCTGCCACTTCCCGGATCGGGAGGGCACGTTCGCCTCGATCACCCGCCGGTTGCCGTACTACATGGGGCTGAACCTGCTCCGGATCGCGGCCAACGACTACGTCGGCGACGACTACCGACATCGGCTGCTGCGGCAGGGCAAGGAGTTGCTCCGTGCCCATTGAGCCGCCACCCCGGCCCGAGATCAAGGCGATCGCCTTCGACGTCAACGGCACGCTGGTGGAGATCTGGACCGACGAGCACCTCGACCAGATCTTCCGGGCCATCGGGCACTTCCTCACCTACCAGGGGATCGACCTTCGACGGCACCAGGTCCGCGACCGCTACTTCGCGATCCTGAACCAGCAGCGGGCGGCGAGCGCGCAGGAACATCCGGAATTCGACGCCGAAGCGGTCTGGCGACAACTGATCGACGAGAACGCATCCGACTTCACCCGAGCGCTCCCGCCGGAGAAGCTGGCCCAGTTACCGCTGTTCCTGGCCGAGATGTACCGCGGCATCTCCCGCCGCACGTTGAAGCTCTACCCGCACGTACGCCACGTGTTGAACATCCTCCGCGAACGAATGCCGCTCGCCGTGGTCACCGACGCCCAGAGTGCGTACGCCCGAGCGGAACTGCACAAGGTCGGCATTCTCGACTACTTCGACCCGATCGTGATCTCGGGCGATCACGGCTACCGGAAGCCCGACGCCCGGCTGTTCCGGATGGCCGTCGACGCCATCGGGGTCCCCGCGGCGAACGTGTTGTACGTCGGCAACGACATGCACCGGGACATCCACGGTGCCCGGGAGGCCGGAATGCAGACCGTGATGTTCGACTCCAACCAGGGTACGAAGCACCACCACGGCACCGTTCCCGACCAACGGATCACCGACTTCCGGGACCTGCTGGCGTGGTTGGGACTGTGAACGATCGGTCAGGCCCACAGGTCGTCCAATTCGGGCATCCGAACCCGGGCCGACCGGGGCGCCACGGCCGCCACCTCACGGACCGGTACCAGGTCGAGCACGTCCATCACCTTCATCGCGTCGTCGTCGATGAAGCGGCTGATCTGGGCGAAGCTGTGCTTGTCGTCGCGTCCGAACCGGTGGTGCGGCATCCGGAGCGGGGCGTAGAGGGCCAGCTCGTCGGCCGCCCTGGTCACCGCCACGTAGAACAGCCGCTGCTCCTCCAGCAACCCGTCATTGCTGGTCAGCGCCATGTCCGACGGGAAGGCGCCGTCCACCAGATGCATGACGTGCACGATCGGCCACTCCAGGCCCTTGGCCGAATGCACGGTGGAGAGCACCAGGTAGTCGTCGTCCAGGTGCGGCGGACCAGCCAGGTCGGACGTCGAGGCGGGTGGGTCGAGGGTCAGCTCGGCGACGAACGCGGCCAGATCGGGCGCCAGCGCGGCCGCCGCGACCAGGCGGTCGAGGTCGCCCAGCCGGGCCACCGAATCCGCGTACCGCGCGACGACCAGAGGGCGCAGCGCGGCCAGGCAGGTCGCGGCGCGGTCGGCCACCCGGCCGCGCCCCCGGGCCTGCCCGATCCCGTCCAGGGTCGATGCCAGGGAGACGCGGCTCATGGCCGGGGCGGCGGCGACCGCGTCCGCCACCCAGTCCCCCGACAGATCGGCGGCGGCCACGATCGGCAGCAGCTCGCGGGCCCGGGCCGGGCCGATTCCGTCGTGCAACCGCAGCAACCGGTACCAGGCGACCTCGTCGACCCGGTTGCTCGCCACCCGCAGCGTGGCCACCAGATCCTTGACGTGGGCCGCTTCGAGGAACTTCAGTCCGCCGAACTTCACGTACGGGATCTGCCGGGCGGTCAGCTCCACCTCCAGCAGGTCACTGTGGTGTCCGGTGCGCATCAGCACCGCCTGGTCACGGAGCCGCCGCCCGTCGGCCGCGTGCGCCAGGACGGCCTCGGCGATGGCCCTGGCCTCGGCCGGCGCGTCGTGGCAGCGCACCAGCCGGGCTCGGTGGCCACCGTCACGCCGGGAGTGCAGCTGCAGCCGATGCCCGGCGGCGACCGGGCGTACCGCGTTGGCCAGGTCCAGCAACCGCTGCCGGGACCGGAAGTTCCGTTCCAGGCTGATGATCGTCGGATCGTCGAAGGCGGCCCCGAGGTTGATCAGGTGGTTGCTGTCCGAACCGCGGAAGGCGTAGATGGCCTGGGCATCGTCGCCGACCACGGTGAGTCCACGACCGGTCGGACGCAGGCCGAGCACGATGTCGACCTGCGTCTGGTTGACATCCTGGTACTCGTCGACCAGCACGTGGTCGTACCGCCCGGCCAGTTCCGGACCGAGCACCGGATCGTCCAGCAGGCTCCGCCAGGCCAGCAGCAGGTCGTCGAAATCGAGCAGTCCACGCTCCCGCTTGCGCGTCGTGTAGGCGCGGAACAGCCCGACGATGGCGTCGGTGTGCGTCTCCAACCAGGGGAAGTCGGTGGCGATCAGCTTGCGGGCCGGCGTTCCGGTGCTGACCGCGCGGGAGTAGAGGTCGATCAGCGCCGAGGGGTTCGGCATCCGCGAGTCCTGGCCGGCCAGCCCGTGGTCGTGCCGGAGCAGGTCCATCGCGTCGACCGAGTCGGCCCGGTCGAGCACCGACATCTCGGCCGGTAGTCCCAGCGATTCGGTGTGGCGGGACACCAGCTGGTGGGCGACGGCGTGGAATGTCCCGCCCTGCAACCGCCGGGCGGCCTCGGGCTGGGTGCACATCGCCGCGGCCCGGCTCAGCATGTCGTCGGCGGCGCGCCGGGTGAACGTGAGCAGCAGGATGCGTTCCGGCGGGACGCCCCGGTCGATCAGGCTGGCCACGCGCGCCGTGAGGGTCCGGGTCTTCCCGGTTCCCGCGCCGGCCAGGATGATCAACGGTGCGTCGCCGTGGGTGGCTGCGGCCAGCTGCGGGTCGTCGAGCCCGGCGTCCCAACCGTTGTCGAACATACGTGCGATGGTAGCCGGTTCGGAGCAGTTCGGACCGCCGACCGGCCGATCCGTGCCGCCGTTCCGGTGAATCAGCCGTGGTCGATGCGCCGGATCGGTATGGATCGGGCGGGCCCGGGCATTGAACACAGCATGAAGAAGTGGGTGCCGATATCGGCCTCCTTCGCCCCCGTGGTGCCGGTGGGTGCCTGGTTGCTGGCCCAGCACAAGCAGGCACCTGGCTACAGCGCGGTGAGTCAGACCATCAGCGTGCTGGCCCAACCCGGTGCCAACGATCGCTGGATCATGACCGCCGGCCTGTTCCTGCTGGGTTCCCTCCAGGTGCTCACCGCGGCCGGACTCACCGAAGCCCCAGTGCCCGCACGGGTGCTGTTGGGGACCGGCGGCACCGCCACCGCGCTGACGGCGGTGTTCCCCCAACCACAGCCCGGACATGTCATCGCGGCCGGCGCCGCGTTCGCCGCGTTCGCCCTGTGGCCCGCCCTGGCTCGGCTCCCCGACCACCGGATGGGAATCGTGGCCAGTGTGCTCACGGTGGCTGCGCTGGCCTGGTTCGTCTCACAGCTGGCCGGCGGCGGCTACCTGGGCCTGAGCGAGCGGGTGCTCGCCGCCGGCGAGGCCCTCTGGCCGTTGGTCGTCGTGCTCAGCCTCCGCGCCGCCGACCGGCCGGCCATCGCTCCGTCCCGGGCACCGAGCCGCTCACCCATCCGTCATTGACCCGTCGTCCGACATCCCGGGTTCCGCCACGATCCTGGTTGAGATCAGACGCACCGGTAACTTGAAGGAGCGAACCGAACAGCGGAGGGCACACCATGGGCGTGGCAGGATCGATCGGCGGCGAGGTCGCCAAACGAATGGCTCCGGCCATCACCGGCAGTGCCGTGCGGGACGTGCTCGAACGAGCCATCGACGGGGTCGGCCCCGTGCCGAGCGCGGCCCAGTCGGGCGACAACGCCCTGCGCCGGGCCGGCGGCAACGTCGACCAGGCCATCGACACCCTGATCGGTCAGCACGTCAAGATGGCCGGTGCGCAGGGCTTCCTGACCAACGTCGGCGGCCTGCTGACCATGGCCCTCACCGTCCCGGCCAACATCGCCGCCGTCTCGCTGCTGCAGTGCCACCTGTCGGCCACCATCCTCCACCTGCGTGGTTACGACCTGGCCAGCCCATCCGTGCGAGACGCGGTACTGGTCTGCCTGCTGGACGGCGACGCCCGGAAGGCGTTGAGCAAGTCCACGAAGCTGACCATGTCGGCGGCGGCCCTGGCCACCGCCGTCCCGGACCAGGCGGTCCAGGCCGAGCTGGCCAAGGCCGTCACCGGACAACTGCTCGCAATGTCCGGAGGCAAGCAGATGGCCAAGTTCGTCGCCCGACGCATCCCCGTCCTGGGCGGTGCGGTCGGCGGTATCGGCGATGCCTTCTCGACGCGCCGCATCGGTCGCGACGCGGCCCGCACCCCACTCGCCCCGACCGGCCCGCGGCGCGTCGTCGCCCGTTCGCGGTAGAGCAGTCGCTCTACCGCCGGATCGCGTTCACCGAGCAGTTTCCCGGTCGGCGTGGCCGTCGGAGACGGAGGTCCAGGTTCCCGGAGCGGAGCCGGAATTGAGCTCCGGCGCAGAGGAATCTCTGAGAAACGGCGTCGATGCTGGGCATCACTCGCCGATCGCTGGAGCTGCTCGTGAACATGCTGGACCCGAAGATGCTGGCCTGGATCGATACCCCGTCGACGGTGGACCGGGCGGAGGCCACCCCGGAAGGGCAGGTGTCCGGGGTCAACGGCAACACCCGTCTGACGGCCGCCACCGGCATGGTGCTGCTGGTGTTGCTGGCGGTCGAAGGCATCACCATCCTGAGCGTGCGGCAGATGATCACTCTGCACATCTACGTCGGCATCCTGCTGCTCGGCCCGGTGCTGCTGAAGACCGGAAGCACGCTGTACCGGTTCACCCGCTACTACACCGGTACCCCGGCCTACGTGCAGAAGGGGCCGCCCCATCCGTTGCTGCGCATCCTGGGCCCGTTCGTCATCCTGTCCACGCTGGCCCTGCTGGGCACCGGCATCGCGCTGATCTTTCTCGGCCCGCAGCGCTCCGACCTCATGCTCACCCTGCACCAGACGGCGTTCTGGATCTGGGTGGTGCTGATGACGGTGCACGTCCTTGGCCACCTGGTCGGGGCGGCGACCACCGCCTGGACCGAACTGCGGAACCGGTTGCGGGGGCCGGGCGCCGCCGGACGGCGCTGGCGGTTCGGTCTGCTCGTGCTGGCGCTGGTCCTCGGTGTCGGCGCCGCGACCATCCTCCTTCCGCACGCCACCACCTGGACGAACCGGACCTTCGAGCGACACGCACCGGAGCGAGTCGGCGGCTGAGGCGACCGCATCGCGCATCCAGGACGAGCGGCGGTCCCCGACGGCGGCACCGTCAGGGGCGAGGCCGCGGGCCAGGGCCGCAGATCAGGCCAGCGCCGCGAACGGGCGAACCGCCGGGCGAGGTAGGTCGTTGACCTGGTATTCGGCGAAGCCTTCGGTCGCGCAGATCCGGCCGTCCGCGGCGACGGCGAACACCTGGTAGCCGTCGGCCACGCAGTTCCGCACCAGGTGGTCATCGGCTGAGATCAGCGCCGCGCTACCGCGGGCCGCGATCGCGGTCGCCCAGACATCGGCGCGGGCCAGCGACGGCCCGATCACGGTGACCTGCCGGATGCCGCTCGCTGCGGTACCGGTCAGCGGGTCGATGATGTGGGCCCCACGATGGGCCGAGCCGGAGGTCGCGATCCCGCCGGTGCGCAACTGGACCACGGTGATCAGCCCCGACGGGTCGGCCGGATGTTCGATCCCGAGCCGCCAGGGCTCGGCCGTCCCGCCGACGGTGATGTCCCCACCGGCGTTGAGGTACCAATCCAGGTCCAAGGCGGCCAGATGCGCACCGGCCCGCTCCGCGGCCCACCCCTTCACCAGGCCGCTCGGCTCGAGTTCACCGGCGAAACGGACGTCGAAGGCTCCGTCGGTCAGCGTCTTGGCCTCGTCCGCCCGCTCCAGCATCTCGGTGAATTCGTCGCCGGCCTGCGCGACGTCGACCCGGCCGGAGCGCACCGCGGTCAACGTGCTGTCGTCGCGGTACGGGCTGAAGATCTGGTCGAAGTGCCGCATCTCGCCGAACGCAGCGTCCGTGGCCGCGAGCGCCCTGGCCTCGGACGACCGGCCGGGCGCCCCGTCCCGGAGATGGATGCTGACCGGGAGGCCCATGATCATCTCGGTTCGCGCGCTCACGGCCCCCGGGTTCCTCACTTGAACTTGGCGGCGTCGAGGGCCGACTGCAACGAGGTGACGTAACCCTGGGACGTGTAGGTGGCTCCACTGACTCCGGAGATGTTGGCACTCTGCGCGGCCAGCACCTGGGCCTGCAGCTGCGGCAGGGCATCGGCGTTGATCTGCTGGTCCCGCGGGTCCTGGTTCGGGTAGACCAGGGGCTGGACGTCGGTGATCTTGCCGCCGGTGATGGTCACCTCGACCTGGATGTCGCCGTACGGCGTGCTGGCGGCCGCGCCGTCCACCTTGGTCGTGGTCGGCGCGGCGGTGGTCGCCGCTGCGGTGGTCGACTTGGAGCCGCTGGACCGGGCGCTGCTGCGGGTCTTCGACGGCGCGGCGGTGGAGGTCGGGGTCGAGCCGGACGTCGACGGGACGGTCACGGACTTGCTGCTCGGGTCGGGGCCGGCGGCCGAGGAGACCACCGCGGCCGACCCGCCGGACACCACGTGGGCCGACGCGACCGAGACGGTCGCCGCCGTCACCGACTGGTTCCGGCTGGTGCGATAGCTGAACAGCAGGACCAGGATCGCCAACGTGGTGACGACGGTCAGGGTGATTCGACGCATTGTTCTTCTCCTAGAAGAGTCCGGCTCGGGAGGATGGACGGGAGCCGCTCAGCCGGCGAAGTCTTCCGTGTGGATCGCGGACGCGGGGACGTGCAGGTCGTGCAGGGTCCGCTTCACCTGGTGGGTCCAGGCCCGCGGGCCGCAGAGGTAGATCTCGCGGTCGGCGACGTCCGGCACCAGACGCCGCAGGGCATTGGTGGCCGACACGACTCCCGGTCCGGGGAACCATTCACTGGCCGGGCCGCGGCGCCCGATCAGCGGGATCACCCGCACCCCCTGCCTGGCCAGTGCGGTGAACTCCTGGACGAACAGGGTCTCCTCGATCGACCGGGTGCGCTGGATCACCACCACCGACGGAGCGGCCCGCCGGGACGAGATCCGTTCGCTGTTGATCATCTCGGCCAGGCCGCGCAGCGGCGTGATGCCGACCCCGGAGCCGATCAGCAACACGTCCCTGCGGGTTCGGCGGTCGGCCGTCATGGTGCCGTACGGACCCTCGAACAGCACGCGGGTGCCCGGTCGGGCATTGGCCAGCCGGTCCGAACCGTCCCCGACCTGCTGAACGGTGATCCGCAGGCTGTGGGCGGTCGGCACGTTCGACACCGAGAACGGCTGGGCCCTGGTCCAGCCCGCGCCGTGCAGGAACCGCCACTGGCAGAACTGGCCCGGCTGCAGGCCCATCCGGTCGAGCCGGTTCCCGCCCATCGTCACCGAGAACACGCCCGGCCCCTCACGTCGCACCGACGTGACGACCAGCCGGTGCCGCAGGCTGGAGAGCAGCGGATAGACGAGCCGGAAGACGATCACGGCCCCGATCGCCGCCGCCCACAGGGTCCACCAGTAGACGGTGGCCCAGGGCGAGGACCGGAAATCCGCGCCCGTCCAGAGCTGGTGCGGCAACGCCAGCCCGACCCCGAGGTAGGAGTAGAGGTGGATCAGGTGCCAGGACTCGTACCGCATCTTGCGGCGCGCCCGACGGATCGAGGTGACCACGACCATGATCAGCGCGAGGGTTCCAGCAGCGGCCAGCAGCATGCCGGCGTAGTGGATCGTCAGGTCCCACAGTTCGGCCACCAGATTCACGTGGCTGGCCTGGGCGTACCCGATGGTGATGAGGACGATGTGGACGATCATCATCCAGAACGACGTGAACCCCAGCCAGCGGTGCTTGCGGGCCAGCCCGCCGTGCCCCCAGACCTGCTCCACCCACGGGATCCGGGCCATCAAGAGCACCTGCAGCAGGAGGAAGTCCGATGCCACCAGGCCGGTCAGGCGACCGAGCGCCGTCATCGGGCCACCCACCTGACGGAACACGTTGACGTTGCCGCCGGCCAGCCACAACAGCACCACGATCACGACGCTGACGATGGCCAGGGTCCCGACCGCGTCCCCGATCCAGGCCAGTCGACGATGCCGGGCCGACGGTCGCCAGGGCCGGGGTCGGCCCGCCGAACGCGGCACCGGACCGGGCCGCGGTTTCACGGTTGCTGTCATGTTCTCGATGGTCTCTGCCGAACCTCAGAGAGCCGTCAGAATGTGGGTCCGGAGGGCAGATCCGACGCGACTCACATCGCACGCTCAGGTGCCGCTCAGTGATTCCCCGAGAACGATGCTCACCCGTGCGCCCACCCGCTCGTTGGTGATCCGCAGTTCGCCGCCGTGGGCGGCCACGATCCCGGCGACGATGGCGAGGCCGAGCCCGGTGCTTCCGGTGGCCCGCTCGCGACCACTGCCCCCGCGGACGAAACGTTCGGCGACCGACGGCAGCAGGGGGGCCGGGATGCCCGGTCCGTTGTCGGCCACGATGATCTCGACCCGACCGTCGTCGAGGGAGCGCAGCGAGACCGACACCGTCGATCCCGGCGGGGTGTGGCGACGCGAGTTGGCCAGCAGGTTGACCATCACCTGGTGCAGCCGCAGTTCGTCCCCGACCAGGGTGACCGGCTCCTCCGGCAGATCGAGCACCCAGCGGTGGTCCGGACCGGCGATCCGTGCGTCGCCGACGGTGTCCAGGATGAGCCGGGTCATGTCCACCTCGCGCCGCTCCAGCGGAACCCCGGAGTCGAGCCGGGCCAGCAACAGCAGGTCGTCGACCAGCCGGCCCATCCGCCCGGTGCCGGAGTCGATGCTGCGCAGGGACCGGCGCACCGATTCGGGGAAGTCGGCCGACTCGAGTTCGATCAGTTCGGCGTGACTGCGGACGATGGCCAGCGGCGTCCGCAGCTCGTGGCTGGCGTCGGCGACGAACTGCCGGAGCCGGTTCTCGCTCCGTTGCCGCTCCAGGAGCGAGTTCTCGATCTGTCCGAGCATGTGGTTGACCGCGGCGGCCACCTGCCCGGCCTCGGACGTCTCGTCGTCGACCCGGACCCGCTCGGTCAGCGTCACCTCCCCGCTGGACAACGGCAGCTCCGAGACCCGCAGCGCCGTGGCGGTGACCCGCTCCAGCGGCCGCAGCGACCGCCGGACGGCCAGTCCGCCGACCAGCCCGATGACGACGGCCACCACCGAGAACACGACGATCTCGGTGATGATCACGTCGTCCAGCGTGTCGTCCACGCTGCGCCGGGGCAGGCCGGTGACCAACACGTCGCCGTCCCGGCCGGTCGTGACCAGCACCTCGTACTCGCCCAGCCCGGGCAGGTCAACGCGTCGGTTGGTGGTTCCCGTGGTGAGCCCGGCGATCACCTCTCTGGCCTCGTGGGAGACGACGATCGGGGTGTCCGTCCCGCTCACCACGCCCACCGCGGTGACCTTGCCGTTCTCCACCCGGGCGCCGAGGGTGCCGACCGCCTGGCCGACGGTGGCCGTCTCCGGGTTGTTGTCGGCGTCGTTGTCGTTGTGCTCCAACGAGACGGCATAGCGCGATCCGGCCAGGGCCAGCTGCTCGTCCAACCGCTTCGTCAGGAACGTCGAGGTGGCGATGCCGGTGGCCACGGCCACCGCCGCGCAGGCCAGCATGATCAGCGCGGCCAGCAGGACGGTCAGCCGGACCCGCAGGGTCCGGCCGAACCAGCGCCGCCGCGGCTGGGTGCGGGCCACCGGGCCGCTCCGGGCGTCGTCGGTCGAGCCCCGACCGCTGTCCGTCGAGCCCGGGTCGCCCTCGGTGCGGGCCCGGTCGCCGTCGTCGGTCGGGTCGGAGGTCACTGCGCTGGTTTGAGGACGTAGCCGAACCCGCGGACGGTGTGGATCATCGGGGTGCGGCCGGCGTCCACCTTCTTCCGCAGGTAGCTGACGTACAACTCGACCACGTGGGCGTTGCCGCCGAAGTCGTACTGCCACACGTGGTCCAGGATCTGATCCTTGGACAGCACCCGGCGCGCGTTGCGCATCAGATAGCGCAGCAGTTCGTACTCGGTGCCGGTGAGCTCGATCAGCTGGCCGTCGCGGTGCACCTCGCGCGCGTCCTCGTCGATGGTGAGGTCCCCGACCCGGAGACGGTTGCCGGCGCGGCTGCCGGCCACGCCGACCCGCCGCACCAGGCCGCGGCACCGGGCCAGGACCTCCTCGATGCTGAACGGCTTGGTGACGTAGTCGTCGGCCCCGGCCGTGATGCCGGAGACCCGATCCTGCACGGCATCGCGAGCGGTCAGGAACAGCACGCACACATGTTCCGAGGCCGCGCGCAGGCGCCGCAGCACCTCGAATCCGTCGATGTCCGGGAGCATCATGTCCAGCACGACGAGGTCGGGCAGGAAGTCTCGAGCGGCCCGGATCGCGGTGTTGCCGTCGAGTACGCCTCTGGCCTGCCAGCCGTCGTAGGTGAAGGCGCTGACCAGCGCGCCGGTCAGATCTTCCTCGTCGTCGACGATCAGAACCCGGGGCGCGGAACCGTCGGCCCTGACGAACGCCGGGTTGCGTCGTCGGGGCGTCTCACGCTGTTCGTTGTCCACGGTCACGCTGTGAACTATCGCTGCTTTTGTTCAGAGTTTCATCTCAGCGCCGCCGACGTCGTCGGTGACCGCCAGCTGGGCCGACGAGCCGGGACGGGCCGCCCCGGGGTGAGCCCGAGCCCGTCCGGTCAGCGGCGGGCGGCCGATCGGCGACGACGTCCGATCATCAGCACGAGACCACCGGCGATCAGGACCACAGCGGCGGCGCCCGACATCGGTCCGATCCCGAAGATCCCGGTCGAGGCCAGCGCCGAGGTGCCGGATGAGGTCGTTGCGGAAGTGGCAGCCGCCGGACCGGAGGTCGTGGTGCCACTCGGGGTACTGGTCGAGTTCGACGACCGACTGGTCGACAGGACGCTGATGTCGGTCGACGAGCCGGTGCCACTCGACTTCGGCGCGGTGGGGGCAACCGGAACGGTGCCGTTGCCGTTACCGCCGGCATTGGCCGAGGTGACCGAGGTGCTCGAGTCGACCGTCCTGTGCTCCCCGTCGGTCCCGACCAGATCGAAGGCGGCCGTGTTGTCGTAGGTGATGTTGCCGGCCGGGTTCGCGGTCGCGGCCGTGGCCTTCACCGTGAACTGCAGCATCGCGTTGGTGTCGAAGGCGCCGTAGGTGATCTTGAGCGTGTCATCGGTGCAGGTGACCGTGGCGCCGCTGTAGGACACCCCCTGGCTGAAGGCATTGTTGCCGCCGGTCGCGTTGCCGATGGAGGCGGTGACGGTGGCGCAGTCGAAGGTCCAGGCGGCGCCGGTGGCCGCCACCTGATCGGTGATGGTGCCGCCGTCGAGCGGGCCCACCGGAGTCTCGAACACCCACGTCACGCAGTCCTTGGCGGTGGCGCCGCACTGATCGTTGCCGTCGCTGAAGTGGCCCCATTTGTGCGGGACATCGCGGGCGATCCCGGTCGCCGCGGGCACGGTGACCGTCGGCCGGAACGTCTGCCCGGCGCTGGTGGTGTAGGTCAGGGTCTGCGTGGTGCCGGCGGTCTGATAGCCGATGTTGGCCGTGAAGAACGCGGTCCCGCAGATGCCCTCGTGCGTGGCCGCGTAGCGAGACATGGTGAACGTCGCCACCGCCGGATCACCGCTGATACGGGCAGCCGCGACAACCGAACCATCGGCCGCCTTGAGCGCGAACGATGTCGGGTAGTCGCTGAACTGACCGGGGATCGTCATCGAGAAGGTGTCGCCCGGCTTCGTGCCGTCGGGCACGCACCAGCTGACATTCGTGGTGATCCGGTCCGTGTAGGAGGTCACGCTCCGCGGCGTGACGGTGACGCTCTTGATGGCTCCGTCGATCACCGACGCCCGCGCACTGCCGGACAGGCTGACCAGCAGACCGGCCGCGAGTAGGACCGCCGCGACGATCGCCAGGACGAATCGCCGAGCGCCGGACGGCTGTCGGTAAGTGGACTGCTCCACGCGGTCTCCCCGAGTCGGTGTACGCCCCCCGCAACTCGACGGACGCGACCAGCGTCTCGGCCCTTCGTGCCCCGTGATCACGGTGCGTGGCAGGTATTTCGAGCGCTATGTCCATTCGAGTGTAGATATCCCGAATGCGTGCGTCAATTGGGATCCGTCACACACAGGGTGTCCTCAGTCCTGCCGCGCCGGACGCGCAGATCAACTGATCGGAGTACTACGTTGGCTCTCCGGCCTCCGAGGCGACATCACCGGCTCGAGCCATCCACGTCACGACCGGCGGGTGACGGCCGGGCCGCCACCGGACGCGGCCTCCGGGCACTGTGGCATCGCCGTCCAATCTCAACTTGCGACAAAGGTCGCTCCACCGGGTGATCCGCCCCACAATCTGGATTGCCGGAGACCATTCGGATAAGTTCGGTGCACCGAACTCTCGCGACTGGGTGCTCCATCCCGTGAGACAGCACAGGCCCCCGACGGTCTGGAGGAGTTCAAACGATGACGCAGGAAGCCGACGTGCACGACGAGGTCGCCGCGCATCCCGACGGCCTGACTGATGCCGGCCTGACCGATCGGTCCTGGCGCGCCCGGTTCGCCCGGCTCATCGGATGGGGCATGCTCGGGCCGGCCTTCGTCGCCGCCATCGCCTACGTCGATCCGGGCAACGTCGCGGCCAATCTCCAGGCCGGAGCCAAGTACGGGTACCTGCTGGTCTGGGTCCTGGTCCTGGCCACGGCCACGGCGGGACTGGTGCAGTACCTGTCGGCCAAACTCGGAGTGGTGACCGGGAAGTCCCTTCCGGAGCTGGTCGGTGAGCGGCTGCGCCCCGTCACCCGGATCGCCTTCTGGCTGCAGGCCGAAGCGGTGGCCGTGGCCACCGATCTGGCCGAGGTGGTCGGCGGCGCGATCGCCCTGCACCTGCTGTTCAACCTCCCGTTGCTGGTCGGCGGCCTCATCGCCGGTGTGGTGTCGATGGCCGTGCTGATGTTCCAGGACATCCGGGGCCAGCGGCCGTTCGAGCGGGTCATCACCGGGATGTTGCTGATCATCGCCGTCGGGTTCATCGCCGGACTGTTCGTCTCCCCACCGTCGCCCTCGGGCGTGGCCGCCGGGCTGCTACCCCAGTTCGACGGCACCGACTCGATGATGCTGGCCACGGCCATGTTCGGCGCCACCGTGATGCCGCACGTCGTCTACCTCCACTCGGCCCTGAGCCGCGACCGGTTCGGCCAGGCTCCGAACCGCTCCGTGCGCAGCCGTCTGCTCAAGGCGACCAGGGCCGACGTCACCTTCGCGATGATCCTGGCCGGAACGGTCAACATCGCCATGCTGCTGCTGGCCGCCTCCGCGCTGCAAGGGCAGTCCGGAGTCGACACAATCGAAGGGGCCCATGCCGCGGTGGAGGCCCACCTCGGCGCGGTCGTCGGTCTGATGTTCGCCATCGGCCTGCTGGTGTCCGGTCTGGCGTCGACCGCGGTGGGCTGTTACGCCGGCAGCGTGATCATGCAGGGGCTGATCAAACGGCGGATCAGCCTGCCGCTGCGCCGGATCATCACGCTGATCCCGGCGCTGGTGGTGTTGGCGGTCGGCGCCGAACCGACGGCCGCGCTGGTGCTGTCCCAGGTGGTGCTGTCATTCGGTCTGCCGTTCGCCCTGGTTCCGCTGCTCAAGCTGACGTCGAGCCGCACCCTGATGCACGAGCAGGCGAACGCTCTGGCCACCAAGATCATCGGCTGGGCGGCTGCCGTGGCCATCGCCGGACTGAACATCGTGCTGATCGTCGGCGTGATCAGCGGGGCATAGTGGCCGGATCGAAACGGGCCACCCAGATGGCCGTCGCCGCCCCCGCGGGAAGCTGCACCCGGGCCCCGGCGACGCTGACGATCAACGGCTCCAGCCGCACCACCGTCACCAGCGAGTCCAGCCCGAGCCCGGCCTGGGCCGCGAGGTTCAGCACCGCCGGGTCGGCGTCACTGATCCGCACCACCGAACCGGTGGTTCCGGCCGCCAGGTCGGCCAGCACAGTGGCCACCGGCCGGTCCACTGTCCCGTCGGACCGGGGAATCGGATCCCCGTGCGGATCGCGCGTCGGTCGGCCGAGGCGCGCATCGATCCGGTCGAGCAGCAACGGCGAGATCACGTGCTCGAGCACTTCGGCCTCGTCGTGCACCTCGTCCCAGGAGTACCCGAGCTCGGCGACCAGATAGCTCTCCAGCAGCCGATGTTTGCGGACCATGTCCAGCGCGGCCAGCCGACCTCGTCCGGTGAGGGTGACGGCTCCGTAGCGGACGTGCTCGACCAGGCCCATCCGGTCCAGCTTCTTGATCATCTCGGCCACCGAGGACGGCGCGAGCTGCAGTTTCGCCGCCAACGCCGACACCGTGGCCGGAGCCGGCTGCCACTCCGTGTGCGTGTAGATGACCTTGAGGTAGTTCTCCACGCTGTCCGACCATCGCGAGGCTGCGACGGGTGGATCGGGCATCCGGGCCTGCTCCTCGGTTCGTGACGGTCGGAGATGACGGTAGCCCTGGTCACCGGTCGGGACTCGCACCGGCGGCTCGCCGCTCAGCGCACCAGCCCGTCCCAGGACCAGCGCGGGATCGACTTCCCACCCGGGACGTCCCCGGGTTCCGGGTAGGACAGGAACTCGTCGACCGCCCACACCATGTAGTCCCTCAGGGCTCGCCGGAATTCGAGGTCGCCGGGAAGGCCGGCGTCATCCGCCGCGGCGACGAAACAGTCGACGAACCGCCGACCGAGATCGGTCAGGTCGCCGTTTCCGGAGTGCATGACCAGCAAGGCCGACTCGGTGCCGTAGCGCTGGGAGTACACGGGCGGACCCCCGAGTACCTCGGCCCAGTAGGCGGCGAGATGTTCGAGGTGCTCCGGGTTCGCGTCGGCGTGGGAGAACGGGTGGTTCAGTTCCGGGTCGGCCAGGCAGCGGGCGTGGTGCGCGACGGCCAACCTGCGGAACGCCGGCTCTCCACCGGCGAATTCGTACAAGTTCGGACGCATGGGCCAAGCCTGGCACGTCCGGGACCGGCTCGTCGAGGTCGGCCGATGGGCCGATCGGCGGACCACATACGGTGACCGGCATGACTGTCGTGTGCGTTCCTGACCCCGGGGCCGTCGGGCTCCTCGGCGCGGTTCCGGACGGGGTGGAAGTCATCGTCTGGGACGGTCGTGGCACCCCGCCGGCGGGGGTCGAGCGGACCGAGTTCTGGGTGCCCAAGGTCGAGGACGAGGGCGACCTGCCGGCCGTGTTCGCAGCGATGCCCGAGCTCAAGGTCATGCAGCTGACCAGTGCCGGTGTGGAGAACCTGGTCGGCCAGATCCCGGTCCGGGTGACGCTGTGCACCGCGCGCGGCGTGCACGGACCGTCGGTGGCGGAACTGGTGCTGCTGTTCATCCTCGCCTCGCAGCGGCGGCTGCCGCACTTCCAGGATGCCCAGCGCGCCGGTCAGTGGGACCTGGTCGAGGGGGACGACCTGGGCGGCAAGCGCGTGTTGATCATCGGCGCCGGCAACCTGGGCGACGAGACGGCACGGCGCCTGCGCAGCTTCGACGCCGTCCCGATCCTGGTCGGGCGGGGCGCCCGGGACGGTGTCCGGGCCCGGTCCGAGTTGTCCGATCTGCTGCCGACGGCCGACATCGTGGTCCTGACCCTGCCGCTCACCACCGAGAGCAAGGGCATGGTCGACGCCGCTTTCCTGGCCCGGATGCCCGACCATGCGCTGTTGATCAACGTGGCCCGTGGCCCGATCGTCGACACCGCCGCGCTGCTGACCGAGCTGACGTCCGGACGCCTCCGGGCGGCCCTGGACGTGTTCGACCCGGAACCACTGCCGGAGGGCCACCCGTTGTGGAGCGCACCGAACGTGATCATCACCCCCCACACTGCCGGGCACGTCAGGCAAGCCGGTCCGCGCGCGTTCGCCCTGGTCAACGCGCAACTCCGACGCTTCATGACGGGCGAGAATCTGCTCAACGTCATCGCCGGCGACTACTGATCGATCGAGGAGGGCCTGGGTCGCTCTCACCCGGCCGGTCAGCGTTTCCGAGCCGATGAGCGATCCCCGCCGCGTTGCGGATTCGGCAACGACGCTGGCCGCGCCGCGTCCGGTGGGCGAGAGTGGGGGGGTGACCAACGACATCGCCGCATCCTCCGCCCAGACCTTCCCGCCCTCCGGCTACGTGGGAGACGCCGCCGCCCAAGAGGAATGGGACCGGCGGTACACGGACCGGGAACAGCTCTGGAGCGGTCAGCCCAACGGCACGCTGGTCGCCGAGGTCGCGGACCTCGCCCCGGGCCGGGCACTGGACGTCGGCTGCGGCGAGGGCGCCGACGCGGTCTGGCTGGCCCGGGCGGGCTGGGACGTCACCGCCCTCGAGGTGTCGGGTGTGGCGTTGAGCCGAGCGGCCAGACACGCCCAGGACGCCGGGGTGAACATTCACTGGGTGCATGCCGGCCTGGCCGAGGCGGCCCTGCCGCCGGCGTCGTTCGATCTCGTCTCGGCTCAGTACCCGGCTCTGCCCCGCACCCCTGACGGCGCCGCCGAGAAGGCACTGGTGGCCGCGGTGGCACCGGGCGGCGTACTGCTCTTCGTGCACCACGCCGGGATGGAGAGCCAGCCGGTGAATGACAGCGGCTTCGACCCGGCCGCCTACGTCTGGCCCTCCATGGTGATCGCCCTGCTCGACGAGGACTGGGCGATCGAGGTCAACGAACAGCGCCCACGCGTCATCCCCGAGGGTGGGGCCGGGGCCCATCACGCCGAGGATGTGGTGATCCGGGCGCGTCGTCTGCGGTGAACCGGCCGCGTGGTCCGGGTCCACGGTCAACCACGGTCAACCGACCGCCGCCGGCCGGGCACGGCTGGCTCGTCGCGGTGAGGCGGGATGACTCACTTGTTCGCGCCGGGGCGCCTTTGGGCGCTTCGGTTCCTCGGTGGGACCGCTCCGTGACCGACGCGATCTGGGGGCTGTCGGTGGTCCTTCGTACACTTGTTCCATGACGATCACCTCGGCCAGCGACACGGGAGTCGCAGGTCAGGGACATGACGAGCGGTGTCTCCCTCCCGGTGGCACCCCCGACGACAGGTATTTCGACGGCGGTCCGGCCGCCGCAGCAATCGCCTCCGTCGCGGCCGCGGTCTCTGGTCTGCCTCATCTCGACCTCAGTGCTCCCGGCACCGGCGGCCTGCTCGATCTGCTCCGGGCCACCGAGCGACAGGCACGCGCTCTGTATGCCTTCACCCTCGCGCTGATCGGCCAGATCGACCAGCGCGGTCTGGCCGCTCCAGCCGGTCACGCCTCCACCGCGGGTCTCATCCGGAACGTCATCACCATTGCCCACAGCGACGCGGCCGCTCGCGTCGCCCTCGCCGCGCGCATTTGTCCCGCCACCGGGATCACCGGCACCACTGCCGACCCGGAACTGCCCCATGTGGCCGCGGCTCTCGCCACCGGCACCGTGAGCGCCCGCCACGCCAACGCCATCGTGACCACGTTCAAGAAGATGCCGCCCCGAGTCGGCGCGGACATTCGCGAGTCGGTGGAGAGGTTCTTGGTCGAGCAGGCGGCGCACATGGACCCGATCACCTTCGAACACACGGCCCGGCACACTGAGCTCATGGCCGATCCTGACGGCACGGACGAGAAGCACGCGCACGAGCACCAAGAACTGCACATAGGCAACCGCCGACCGAACGGCCTCACCAAGATCTGGGGGCTGCTCGACGACATCGCGACCGAACAACTTCGCGTCGCCTTCGGCGCTCTGTGCTCACCTTCCGCCGAACGCAAGCGCACTGAGCACCATGGTGAGGAATGCCGCGACCGCGCCACGACGGAATCCGACAATGGTCGGGCCGACCGCAGTGCCGGGGACGCGGAGGTCCCCGACGACGATCCGACGGGACGGCCGAACGAATTCGACCACAACGCGTCTGATCGCCCAAATTCGGAAGCAGGGGGGACACCAGCGGTAGGGCCGTCCGCGGCGTCGCCAGTCTCCTCGGATCTGAGTCAACCGCATCATTCGGACGATCTCCCGATCTGGCGTTCATCGCGACCACCGTTGGACTGGGCACCACTGGGCACGTGCCCCGGTGACTATGCACCCATCGGCAGGGCCCTTGTCCCCCGCCTGTTTCCTGACGACCACCGACCACCCGACACCGGGAGCTTTCCCGGCGGAGCACCGCCCGATCAGCGCACCGCGGCCACCAAGCGTGCCCAGGCGTTGGGGCTGATCCTGACGAGATTTCTCGAATCCGGGGGCGCACCCACCCAAGCCGGCGAGCCCGCGCAACTGCTGGTCACCATCGACGAGCACTCTCTGCGCCACCGCGTCGGATCCGGCACTCTGCACTCCGGCACTCCCCTGCCCGTCAATCAAGTGCGCATGCTGGCCTGCCAGGCCGGAGTCATCCCGGCCGTCCTGAGCGGCACGAGGGAAACGCTCGACATCGGCCGCAGTAGCCGCACCTTCAACACGGCCATCCAACGGGCCGTCGCGCTGCGCGACCAAGGCTGCGTCTTCCCGGGCTGCGCCATGCCCGCGAAATGGTCGGAGTTTCACCACATCATTTTCTGGAAGGACGGCGGTCCCTCCACCTACGAAAACTGCTGTCAGCTCTGCCGCCGACACCACCACCTCATCCACAAGGAGCAATGGACGATTCGCATGGCATCGGACGGTCATCCCGACCTCATTCCGCCGGCGACCGTAGACCTCAACCGCAAGGCGCTCCGGAACAGCTCACACCGGCCCGCGAAGTTCGATTGGGCCGGCCCGGATTCCCACCCGGCAGGCACCTCGTGATCACCCGCGAGCCTGGCCTCGACCCAACCCGAGTCGTAGGGTTGAGGCTCTTACAGCGGGTCGGTCGCTGTGCCGTCCGCCAGTGCGGTGACCCCCGCGGAAAGTCACGCTCCGAGGAGATCAAGGCATGGAGTACCTCGTGACGATGACCACCCGCCGGAGAACCACCGGACCGGGAACGCAACAGGACACGACGTGAGTTCGCCGTTCGACGCGTTAGGCGTCACGAACCCGGTCGTCGCTGCCCCCATGGCCGGCGGTCCCAGCACCCCGGCGCTGGTGATCGCGGCCGCGAGAGCGGGATCTCTCGGATTCCTGGCCGCCGGATACAAGAGCCCGGCGGCGGTCGCCGAGGAGATCGCCACGGTGCGAGGCAGGAACTCCATCTTCGGTGTGAACCTGTTCGCTCCCAACTCGATGCCGGTCGACCGGGCCGCGTACCGGAGCTACGCGGCCGCGCTCGCCGCCGATCTGGCCGCCTTCGGCCTTGAGCCCGTGCCCGAACCGCGGGAGGACGATGACTCCTGGGCCGCCAAGATCGACCTGCTCCTGGCCGACCCCGTTCCGGTGGTCGGCTTCACCTTCGGTCTGCCCGACCGCGCGGTGCTGCGAGCGCTGCGGCGAGCCGGCACGACGACCGTCCAGACCGTCACCAATGTGGAGGAGGCTCTCCTCGCCGAGGAAGCCGGCATCGACGTCCTGGCCGTCCAGGCCAGCGCGGCGGGCGGCCATTCCGGCACCCTGACCCCCTCCCGACGACCCGCCGACGTGACCCTGCCGTCCCTGGTCACCGACATCGCCGCCGCCACCACGGTTCCGATCGTCGCGGCCGGAGGTGTGTCGGATCCCGTTGGGGTCACCGCCGGGCTCGGCGCCGGAGCGACCGCCGTCATGGTCGGTACCGTCCTGCTCCGGTCGGACGAGAGCGGGACGTCCGACCTGCATCGGGCCGCCCTCGTCGACCCGGCCCGGACGCACACGGTCGTCACGCACGCCTTCACCGGTCGTCCGGCCCGAGCACTGACCAATGCGTTCATCGACCGGTATGACGCGGTCGCGCCGCTCGGCTACCCCGCGCTGCACCACTTGACCAGCCCACTGCGGAAGGCGGCGACGGCCGTCGGCCAACCGGAGTTGGTTCACCTGTGGGCCGGCACCGGCTTCCGCGCGGCCACCGCCGAGCCGGCGGAAACGATCCTGCGTCGGTTGGCGTCAGCCGTCTGAGCGGCGCCCCACCGCCGGCGGTGCCGATCCAGGCCTCAACCTGGCCGAGCCAGGTCGAGCGTCGAGCAGCCGTCACGCATCACCGGCGAGTCCGAGTTGCTCCCGGCCGATATCGCTCAGGTCGGCCGAGCTCGGACGTTCGGCCCAGGTGACCTCGTAGTCCTCGGCGGCGAAATCACCGGGACTGACCCCGGCCAGGAACGCCTCACCGCAGGCCTTTGCGTACGCCAGGTTCTTCTCGCACCACGGCGTGGCCGGGATGTACATGACGTTTCCCCAGCCACGCTGGTCCGCAACCGGGCCGACGGAATGGATGACATCGCCGTGCCACCACACGGTGTCACCCGGCTCGACCGCCGGGATCGGCGACAACGCGGGCAGCAGCAGGGAGTGGTACCTCGCGGTGATGGGAAGCGACTGTCCGTTGGCCGCGCCGCACAGGTCGTCATCGTCGACGTCGTCCTGCAGAGCCCGCAGCAGCATGTAAACCATCGCCTCGACGATCGGGACCACGTGCAGCACACCGTCTTCCGGATGCATGTCGGACAGGGCGGTCCAACCCTGGAACGTCCGGAAGGCTGAGCACATCACCGTGGACGGGAACTCGTTGACCTCGGTGCGGTATGCGCCGTCCCAGGCGTCGTAGTCGCGCCACCGGCCGGAGAAGACGTGACGAAAGACCTTGTGGTAGGCCGGAAGCAGCCAGCGTTCGACCGATCCCGAGTCCGTGTGGGCCGAGAGTCCAGCCGAATTGGTGTGAGGTGCTCGTCGACGGACGCGGTCGGGGTAGGCGGTGTCGCGGGAAGCGTCGAACCAGACCCGGCCCTCCGACTCGGCCTTCCAGAATCCGTTCAGGAATCGGCGGGTCGCGACCATGCGCTCGTCCTCGCGGGCTTCCATCTGCGGGCGTGACCAGTAGATCGGGAAGATGGAGGGTTTCCCGGCGGCCAAGCCGCCGAACACGCCATCGTCGACGTACTGGTAGACGTCGTCGAAGTTGTTGTTGTCCAAGTACTTCACCAGATGCGCATCCCAATCCTCGGCCTGCGCCCGGGGGAAGGTGCCCTTGACGACGGCGCATCCGCGCTCCCGGATCCGGATCCTCGTCTCCTCCGGCACCGTGCCCGCCTCGATGTCGGCGAACTGCACCACCGGCCAGATCGGTTCGCCCGCGGACCGGGCGGCCACGATCGCGTCGACCTGGGCCTGCATGGCCGTCTCGACCTCGGCAAACACGGCCTGGTAGTCACCGATCTGCTCGCGCAGCCTGGCCTTGGCCGCCCGAATGGCCTCAGGGAAGTCGGCGGGTACGTCGGACGTGACAACGGACGAGGACATCGGCGTCCCTCTCGTGTGGGAATCCAAATGATTAGGACTCCAGATCAAACTGATGGCTTATGTTAGGACTCCTACCAATACACGCGCAAGGGGTCGGATGGTCAGGCGGTCACCGAGGCCGGCACCGGAGATCGGGCCGTCACCCAGCGGCGACCTGCCCCGGCTCGGGATGCTGCGGGAGATGACGGACGAGGCCGTCATGGCTCAGGTGTTCGCGCGCGCGCGTGTCACCCGGGCGGAACTGGCCACCCTCACCGGCATCTCGAAGCCGACGACCTGGCAGTCGGTCCGGCGTCTGGAGGAGGCCGGTGTGCTGCAGCCGGCCGGTCCCGACGACACCGGTCGGCGTGGTCGCGTCGCGACGTTCTACGAGCTGCCCCCGGACGCGGGCTGGGTGTTCGCGCTGCAGATCGACCAATCGGGCCTGCGTCTGGAATCGCTGGATCTGACCGGCAGGGTCTTCTTCGACCGGCACCACCCACCCGGGCCGCCCGGTGACGCGCCGGCCCTGATCACGGCCCTCCGGAAGGCGCTGACCCAGACGTTGACCGCCGGCGCCGCGCACGGCCCGGTCCGCGGCGGGGTCATCTCGTTGGCCAACCCGGTCGATCCGGTGACCAACCACATCATCGCGATGCCCGACTCGCCGTTTCCCGAGGGCCAGGCGCCTCTGGACCAGGTGCTGGGCGATCTGATCGCCGCGCCGGTGACCGTCGACAACGACGTCAACCTGGCCGCCGCCGCCGAACGAGCCTCCGGGGTGGCCGCCGGCGTCGACGACTTTGCGTACCTCTACGTCGGGGCCGGCATGGGGATGGGCCTCTACATTGCCGGTCGGCCGGTGCGGGGTGCCCACGGACTGGCCGGTGAGGTCGGCGAGCTGTCGGCCGCTGCGGCCCGGCGCCCGACCCTGGCCCGCGCGTTCCACCAGTCCGGCTTCGGCACCGAGGGTGGTCCGTCGGTGCGGGTGGATGACGTGCTGCGGGCGATGGACGCCAGCGGAGAGCTACCCGATTCGGTGTTGACGATCGCCGGTGTCATAGCCCAGGCCGTGGTCGCCACGTGCGCCATCGTCGACCCGGCCTTGTTCGTTCTCGGTGGCCCGATCGGTTCGCATCCGGCCCTGTTGGAGCCCGTCCGGGCCGCCGTCCGGAACATCTGGCCCGGCCCGGTGCGGATCGAGTCGAGCACGACCGGCGACCACCCGGCCCTGCGCGGCGCGGCCGGACTCGCGTTGGCCAGGGGCCGCGCTGCCCTGTTGGCGTCGGTCAACGGGATGAGCGGCGACCAACCCGTGGGCGAGCCGAGGGACCGGTGACCCGCCCATCGCCATCGGCGCACCGCCCGGACCGCGCGCCCGTCCGCGCCCCCGGCGACGACCCACCCCGCACCAACGACGGGCACCGAGCGACCTCCGGCCGGGCCCGTCCGATCAGGAGCGATCGAGCCGGGGGAACAACAGCTCCCGGGCCAAGAGCAAGCCGGCTGCGGCGATCGGGATGGCGACCAAGGCACCGAGGATGCCGAGCAGGGCCGAACCGATCAGGACGGCGACCACCGTCACCAGAGGGGGCACGTCGACCGCCTTGCCGATGATCCGCGGCACCAGCAGGTAGTCCTCGCCGAGCCGGTACACGATGAAGAAGATGACGGTGGCGACGGCCAGCGGGAACGACACCGTCATGGCGACGAGAGCGACCACGACGCCGGCGACCGTCGACCCGACCACCGGGACCAGGTCGAGAATCGCCACCATGATCGACAGGAGCAGCGCGTAGGGGACGCCGAAGATGATCAACCAGGCGAACGTGAGGCCACCGGCGATCAGCGAGATCACCAGGTTGCCGAGCACGTACCCGCCGACCTTGGCCAGGATGTCGTCCCCGATCAGGATGGCGCGCGGGCGACGGGAGTGGGGGAACAGCCGGTAGAGCAAGCCTCGGATCCGCGGCATGTCAGCCAGGAAGTAGATGGTCAGCACCAGCACCACGAGCCCGTCGGCCACGGCCGAGAACACCGCGACCCCGGCCCCGATGATGCCCGAGGTCGCGGCCGATGTGGACGAGGAGAGCAGCGACTCCAGCTTCTGCTGCAGATGGAACTTCGCGTTGAGCTGCCCGATGAACGTGTGCTTGTCCTGCGCCTGCTGGAGGTACTTCGGAGCGTTGGTGACGAATTGCTCGGCCTGTGTGACCAGAGCGGGCACCGCCGCCGCGATGAACCCCGCGATGCATCCGATGATCACCACCAGGACCACCACCACCCCCAACCAGCGCGGCACCCGCCGTCTCACCAGCCAGGACACCGCCGGGTCGATCCCCACGGCCAGGAACAACGACAGCCCGATGAGGATGAAGGTATGGCCGGCCGCCACGAACAGATGGAGCGCGGCATACATGACGGCCACACCCGCCGTGGCCACCAAGGCGACGAAGAACGGTGCGCGCCAGTTGAAGGGCTTCCCAACGGTACCCATCGGGTTCTCGTCGGTGCTGATCTCGGCCGCCGTTATCTCGGCCACGGCCACCATGCCCTCGGACTCGGACTCATGCGGCAGGCCGACCGATTCGTCGTCCTCGTCTCGGGCGGAGGACGGCCCACCGGGCGTCGGGTCGTGAAGTTTCTCGTTCGGCACGGGAAATCCTGTCTGCGGACGGAATGGAACATTTCGGTGGAAGAACCGTCGGCTGACGTCCGTCCGGATAGTGCCCAGCCAACGGTTTCCTGACACAGGAAACTAATCGGCGCCGATCGGGCGGTTCAAGAGCCGGACGGTCCGACGCCGGACGGCTTCACGGGCGGGCCCGACCGATTCACGGCCGGGCCCGACCGGCCACCCGGACTGGTCGCCCGGACGGACGAACAGCCACCATCGCTCCGGCCGTGGCGGGGCGACGCGCCGTCCTTGCTCGCCGGTCATGCCTGACGCCGATCGAGTGACCCCCTCCGTCGGATGGCGGCCTCTTCATCTAGATTGAGCCGATGCCCGATCCGGACAAATCGACCGTCGATGACACCGTCACCGGTGCCGCCCGGGCGCTCCGCGCCGTCATCCTGGCCGGGGAGCATTACCGCCAAGTGGTCGCCGCCCACCTGGGGCTCGACGTCAGTCAGACCCAGGCCCTCTCGTATCTGTACTCCAAAGGCGATCTCGGCCAGGTCGAACTGGGTGCCCTGCTGGGCTACAACACCAGCAGCATCACCGCTCTGGTCGACCGGCTCGAGCGGGCGGGCATCGCCTGCCGCGTCCGTCATCCCACCGACCGGAGGAGGTCCATCGTCCGGCTCACCGAACGGGGCCACCTGGTGATGCGCGACCTGGATCGGACCTTCCGGCGTGCCTTCGATCATCTCGAGCCGCAGAGCCTCGCCGAGCTGACAACGGCCATGTCGTCGATCGCGGCCGACCTCCGCCTGGGCGCTGACGCCCTGGCCGATCTGCCTCCGGCCCGCCTCTGACCCGGTCGGCGGCCCGACCGAGCGTCGTCGCTGCCGGGCGTTGCCGCACCCGACAATGGCCGGCCGTGCCCGGTCCGGGCCACATTCATCGTGGCGTTGGTCTCGGGGTGAGTTCGGTCCGGACCGGCTGGGTACTGACCCGGCGTCCCACTCGCCCGCCGACATCCGTAGCGTCGGACGGGTCGGCGCACGCCAGCGCCGGACGACCCACCAGCAAAGGACTTGGTATTCACGTGTTGACTGCCCGAGCGTATTCCGCCCCATCCGCTACCGAGCCTCTCGTCCCGTCGACGATCGAGCGACGCGATGTCGGCGCCCATGACGTCCTGATCGAGATCAAGTTCGCCGGCATCTGCCATTCCGACATCCACACCGTGCGCGGCGACTGGGGCACGGTGCCCTACCCGCTGACCGTCGGCCACGAGATCGCCGGCATCGTCACCGAGGTGGGGCCGGACGTGTCCCGCTACGCGGTCGGCGACCGGGTCGGCGTCGGCTGCATGGTCAACTCCTGCCGCGAGTGCGACAACTGCCGCGCGGGACAAGAGCAGTACTGCCTGAACGGCAACACCGGCACCTACGCCAGCCGCGACCTGGACGGGACCGTCACGCAGGGCGGGTACTCCAGCCACATCGTGGTCAACGAGGACTTCGTCCTGCGCATCCCGGGCTCGATCGACTTCGCCGCGTCCGCTCCCCTGCTGTGCGCCGGCATCACGACCTACTCGCCGTTGCGCCATTGGAACGCCGGCCCCGGCAAGAAGGTGGCCATCGTAGGCATGGGCGGTCTCGGCCACATGGCGGTCAAGTTCGCGCACGCGATGGGCGCCCATGTCACCGTGCTCTCCCAGACCCTGTCGAAGGAGGAGGACGGCAAGCGGCTCGGTGCCGACGAGTACTTCGCGACCAGCGACCCGGACACCTTCAAGCAGCTGCAGAACCGGTTCGACCTGATCGTGAACACGGTGTCGGCCGTCATCGACATCAACGCCTACCTCAAGCTCCTCGCCCTGGATGGCACCCTGGTCAGTGTCGGCGCACCCGGTGAGCCGCTGCCGGTGGCCGTCTTCTCGCTGTTCGGGAACCGCCGGTCGTTCGCCGGTTCCGGCATCGGCAGCATCGGTGAGACCCAGGAAATGCTGGACTACTGCGCCGAGCAGGGCATTGCCTGCGACATCGAGTTGATCGGGGCTGACTACATCAACCAGGCCTGGGAGCGGGTGCTCGCCTCCGACGTGCGATACCGCTTCGTCATCGACACGGCCACGCTGCCGGCCGTCTGACGCGACCGGTTTGCGGTGCCCCGGGCGCGGGTGGGTGCGACGGCGCCGATCACCATCGATGGTGATCGGCGCCGATGAACACGCACCGTCACCGGCGCCCGGGCAAGCGGAGCGTCGTCCGGACCGCGGGATCTGATGTCACCACAGGACGGGTGAATCATGAAAGGTGCCTTGAATTCTCTGTGCGTCGTGATTTAGAGTAGTTTCTAGTTACACTGCGTAATGTTAGCGGCGTGGGCACCGTATCTTTCTGTCGAACCCTTTCTGTCGAACCCAACTGATCCGGAGCTGGTCATCGTGCGCGTGCGTTCAGCGTTATTCCTCTCGGCGGCGGTGATCGCCGCCACGCTCATCCCGATCGGGGCGTTGGCCTCGGTGCCGACGCCGACTGTTCAGGCGGCCTCCACACCCGCAACGGTGGCGCCGGTACACCTCGATGCGAAGGCAGTGGCTGCGGCGGCCGCACCGGCGCCCACCCGCTCACGGACGTTCAGCGGTGGCTACCTGCAGGGAACGCTCCGGACGAAGCTGTCGGCCGAGGCGTTCTCATCCTCGGTGGTCGGCAATCTGACCGGGCACACCGACGGCGATGTGGACGTGGTCGCCGCGTACCTCGACGGCTCGGTCCACATCTGGAGCGCCCGCACCGGACGGCAGGAGTTCGTCATCCAGACCGGGTCGGCCATCCGGGCCAGCCCGGCCCTGGTGCGCCTGCGGGCCGGCGGCGGATACATGCTGTTGCTGGCCAACGACGCCGGCACCGTCTACATGTATGGCTGGGTGAACCATCAGCCGCACCTGGTGTTCCGCAAGTCGGTGCCCCGGTCGACGCACCGGCCGGGAATCTTCGGTACACCGACCCTGGCCAACCTGGACAACAACGGCAAGATGTACGTGGTGGTCAGCAGTTTCGACCAGCACCTGTACGTCTGGGACCTGGCCGGAAACAACAAGAAGGGGTTTCCGTACTTCGCTCAGGACACCATCTGGTCCTCCCCGACCGTCACCAAGGTCGACGGCGATGCCTACCCCCGGATCATCTTCGGCTACGACTGCGGCGGATCCGGTGCGCAGACCTGCTACCAGAAGTGGCACACCCACGGCGGCGTTCTGACCTCCCTCCGCCACGACGGCTCGACTGCGCCGGGCTGGCCGCAGCTGATCCCGGGCCAGGTCGTCTGGTCGACGCCGGCCGTCGCCTCCCTCTACGGCGGCACCAAGAAGCAGATCATCGTCGGAACCGGCCTGTTCTATTCGAACGCGGGATACGCGACGTACGTGTTCGACTCCAGCGGGCACCGACTGATGACGGTGCCGATGCACGGACGCACTTTCTCCTCGCCGGCGATCGGCGACGTGATGGGTACCGGCAGCGGCGCGCCGCAGATCGTCATCGGCGACGAGTTCGGCCACACCGACATCATCGACGGCAAGGGCCACCGCTTGGTCGACGTGTGCACCGCCAAGCTGAACACCTGCGTGATGTCGCACTCCAGTCCGATCATCGGTGACCTGTACGGAAACGGGCACCAGGAGGTGGTCGCCGTGGGCGGCAACACGTTCTCGATCATCGATCACACCGGACGTATCACGAACACGGTGCAGATCAAGGAGACCGCCCTCGGGTTGGCCGCCTCCCCCACCCTGGTGAACATCGACGGAAAGGCGACCTTGTTCTTCACGTTGATGGCCAAGAGCGCCGGGGGCAACCAGGCCGAGGTGGTTTCCTACACGTTCCCGACCAGGGCCGGGGCCAGTGCCTGGCCGATGTTCAAGGGCAACACCCAGCGCTCGGGTGCATCGGGCAAGGTGGTTCCGAACGCCTGACGGCCGCGACGGGGTACACCAGCAGGATCGCGACAAGAGGCCCTGCCGTCCGGAAGGACGGCAGGGCCTCTTGGTCATGCCCGGTTGCTATCTCACCGGGTGATGCTCTTCGCCGCGGACGTCGAGGTCAGCGTGACGTAGCCGGCCTTCTTCTCCGTCACCCGGACGCTGAGCTTCTTGCCCTTGTCGGCGGCGACGATCTTGTAGGTCGACTTGGTGCCACCGGCGATCGCCCGTCCGGACCGCAGCCACTGGTACGACAGGGTCGCACCGGCGGTGTGGGTGGCCACCGAGGCGGTGACCATGTGTCCGACGGCGGTCACGCCCGAGATGACCGGCGTCGAGAGAGCCAGTTTGCCCGCCACCGTGACCGCGGCCGAGGTAGCCGTCGCGGTGGCGTAGTTGGCCTTCTTCGCCGTCACCGCAACCGACAGCCGGGTAGTGGCGTCGGCGGCAACCGGGGTGTAGCTCGACTTCGTCGCCTTCGCGATCGCCTTTCCGTTGCGAAGCCACTGGTAGGAGATCGTCGCGCCGGGCGTCACCTTCACCGAAGCAGTCAGCGTGGAGCCGACCACGGGAGCACCCTTGATGACCGGCTTCCCCAGGGACAGCACGCCCTGCACCGTGACCGACTTGACGGCAGAAGTGTTGCCCGCCTTGTCGATCGCGCGGTACTGGACGACCTTCGGGGCACCGGTGACGGTGACCGGGCCGGTGTAGGTGGCCCAGGTGGAACCGCCGTTCACCGAGTACTTGATCGCGGCCACTCCCGAGCCGGCGTCGGTGGCCGCCAAGGTCAGCTTGCCCTTGGCGGAGGACACCACCGAGGCCGCCGGTGCCGTGCCATCGATCTTCACGATGATCGTCCGACGAGCCGGAAGGGCATTGGCGGACGTACCGAACAGATCGACCGTGTGGGTACCGTCGCCGCTCACCGTGACCGGGCCGGTGTAGTCGGTGACTTCACCGTTGTCGACCTCGATCGACAGGTACGTGGACTGTGCATCGGCGGCCGTCGCGGTGAACGTCACCGGGCGGGTGTACCAACCGCTGGCCGGCGCAGCCGGCGAAGCGGCCAGCGTGACGTCCGGGGCCGGACCGACCGGCTGCTTGACGACAGTCTTGGCGTCCGAGACCACCGACGGCAGGTCGGTGAACTGGCCCGTGTACGCGCCGACACTGATACCGGTGACTCCGTTCATCGCCGCCAACTGCTGGAACCCGGCAGTCTGGCGAACGATGTTCAGGATGTTGATCGCCGACCGCTGGAGATCACCCAGGCGCATGTTGTAGCTGGTGATCGCATAGTTGCCGGTGGTCGTCACGGTGTAGGACACCACCGGCGTCGTGCTGTCGCCCGGAGTCTGATAGACGACATTGGACACGACGATGGCGGCCCGCTGGGTGGCGGACAAGGCGGCCAGGGTCGCCTGCACCTGGGCGTAGGCATTGGCGACGGTGCCGTACACGGCGACCGGTGCGACCGTCTGGTTGTTGATGACGTCCGTCGTGGTGACGGTCGACAACGGGGTCTGCGACAAATCCGTGTCCGGGCCGACATTCGTGACGATGGTCGTCGAGGACGACGCCGGCGCCGCCAGGGTCAACCCGCCCAGGGTCAGGCTGTAGGACGTGCGGGTCGGGGAGACCGTCTTGTTGTAGGCCGGCATCCCGTCATAGTCGATGGTCGCGTCGACCTTCTTCAGGTTGTTGATGATCTCGCCCTGGTTGCCACCGGGTTCGATCAGGTCGTTACCGGCGTACATGGTGGCGACCGCGCCGTGGTTCCCGCCCCAGTCGGTCATGACCAGGCCCTTGAAACCCCACTCACCGCGCAGGATGTCGGTGACGGTGTCGTAGTTGGCCGAGGCGTAGGTCCCGTTGATCTTGTTGTACGACGTCATGATCGCCATCGGCTGGGCCGTCTTGACCGAGATCTCGAAGCCGCGGAGGTAGATCTCGCGCAGCGCGCGCTCGGAGATCGTCTCGTTCACCGACGATCGCGACGTCTCCTGGTTGTTGGCCAGGTAGTGCTTGATCGTCACCCCGACGCCGGGGTTGCTCTGCACACCGGCCGTGGTGGCGGCGGACGTGAGCCCGGTGACCAGGGGATCCTCCGAGTAGTACTCGAAGTTGCGGCCGTTGAGCGGGTCGCGGTGGATGTTCATGCCCGGGGCGAGCCAGAGCGTGACCCCGACCTCCTTCATCTCCTTGCCGATCGCGTTGCCGACCTGTTGGATGAGGTCGCGATCCCAGGTCTGCGCCAGCAGAGTGCCGATGGGCCAGGCGGTCTCGTACTGGTAGGTCTTCGGTGTGGTGGCGATCTGCTGGGTCAGCCGGAGACCGGCCGGGCCGTCGGAGAGCGTCATGCCCGGAATGCCCAGGCTCTCGTACTTGGCCGTCGTGTACCCGGCCGCCCCGACCGCGGTGGTGGTTGTTCCGGCCGCGGTGGCGCCCTCGACGATGTTGGCCAACTGTGTGACGGACAGGCCGGCCACGAACGACTGGATCGAGATGGTGCCCTTGGCCACGTCGAACAGGGTGGCCGTCGGGCTGGTCGTCACCTTCGAGACATTCTCACCGGTCTTGGGCTGGTACGGGGCGCCGGTGTTCTCCCAGTTGGTCTGGGCCGAATCCACGTAGGCGGTCGTCGAGGAGATCTTGGCACCGTCGATGGCGTAGTACGGCGACGATGAGTCGACGGTATTGGTCTGCTCGTAGGCCGACGCGTGGTTGTGCGTCACGTAGCCGGTGGTGTCGAGCGAGATCGACGGCGCCGCTGCGACTTCCGCCGCCTCCGTCGGGTAGGTGTAGAAGTTGGCCGGATTGCTGGTGAGCTCTCCGGTCAGCGTCTCGTCGGTCTCCTCGTTGGCCAGTTGCTCGGTCACCAGCCGGGAGGCCAGGTGGATCTTGGCCGCCACGTGGCTGTTGCGCGAGGAGTTGCCGAGGCGGATGACGTAGTCGCCGGCGTCCATGACGTACTGCGCGGTAGCCGAGTTGTAGGAGGACATCTGGGTCGTGTCGTAGGTGATGGTCAGGACCTGGGACGCGCCCGGGGCCAGATCGTCGGTCTTCGCGTAGCCGGCCAGTTCCTGATACGGCTTGTCGATGCCGGTCTGCGGCGCCGAGAAGTAGGTCTGGACCACCTCCTTGCCGGAGTATGTCTTGCCGACGTTGGTCACCTTGGCCTTGACCGTGACCGTCTTCGTGTCCGCCGTCACGCTCTGGGCGTCGATCTGAAAGTCGGTGTAGGACAGCCCGTACCCGAACGGGTAGGACACCGCGCTGGACGGGTCGACGCCGCCCGGGGTGATCGTCTTGTAGAACGAGTCGAAGTACCGGTAGCCGACGTAGATGCCCTCGGTGTAGTTCTCCTGCAGGGAGTTTCCGTCGTTGCCGGCGAAGGTCGCCGAAGCCGGGTAGTAGCTGTACTTGCTGGCCCAGGTGTCGGTGAGCTTGCCGGACGGATCGACCTGTCCGTCGAGGACCTCGGCCAGGGCGTTGCCGGATTCCTGCCCGGCCTGGCTCATCAGCAACATCGAGTCCAGCGGCTTCCCGCCGGACGGATCGAGGGCGGACGCGTTGATCTGGTTGAAGAAGTTCGTGTCGACGATCCCCCCGACGTTGAGGACGACGATGACGTGCTTGTAGTTCTGGCCGATGCGCTGCAGGTCGTCGGTCTCGGTCGGGGTCAGGAAATAGTCGCCGGCGGCGTTCGCCCGGTCCTTGCCCTCGCCGGAGTTGCGGGCCAGAACGTATACGGCGGTGTCGGTCGGGGCGGTCGGCTGCACCGTGACGGCCGTCAGCGGCTGCTCTACGGACGAATAGTCCACGGCCCCACCGAAACCGGAGCCGCCGGTGGTCGGCGGGTACTTCGTGTCGTAGGCCGACTTGACGGCGTTCCAGTACGCATCGCTGGTGGTCACCGCGAAGCCGGCGTTCTCCAGGCCGGTGCGCGCGTTGATGGTGTAGCGATTGTTGACGTTGCCGGATCCGGTGCCCCCCTTGACGGTGGCGTATGCCCCGACACCGAACAGGGCGACATTGGGCGACGTGGACTTGACGATGGGCAGGGTGTTGTCGTGGTTCTCCAGCAGCACCATGCCCTGGGTGGCGGCCGTCTTGGACAACTGGGCGTCGGTGAGCTCGAGTGAACTCGGGTCGGGATTGGTGGTCGAGGCGGTGGCCGTGAGTGTTCCGGTGAACATCAACGCGGCGACGGCGGCAAGCGATATGCCCGCGCGCCTCCGCGATCGACTGCGTGGTGGATGGGGCATGAAGCGTCGTCCTCTCTGACGAACTGCGTACTCACCAATGAATTCGCGGCCGCGGGAACTCGTCACCGCTGTCGGTGATCGATCCGGCTGGCGACCGCGCTGGACCCAACGAACGTTAGACGCGCTTATTTCATGCTGTCAATGGCTCAAGTTCAATCAATTGACCCTCTCTTTTAGGTCCATAATCGGCGCAATAAAAGTCCAAGATTGGCTCAAAAGATCGGTCCGCGTGCCCTAAGGTCATCGCCATGGCCGAGACCTACGACAGCTCCTCCCCCCGGATGCGCACGCGCGAGGACCTCTACCAGCTGATCCGTTCCCGAGAGCAGGTGACCAGAGCGGAGCTGGTCGAGCTCACCGGCATGTCACGGAGCACCGTCAACCACGCGATCGGCAAGCTGCTGACCGAGGGACGGGTGACCGAGACCGACATGCAGACGAAGGGTCCCGGCTCGGGCAGTGGCCGGCCGGCCACCGGACTCAAGGTGGTGGTGTCCGGAGCTCCGGTGGCCGCCATCGACTTCGGACACAACCACATCCACGTGGCCATCGGTGATGCCCTCGGCGGGTTGCTGGCCGAGCAGCGGGCGCGGATCAACGTGGACCTGCGCGCGAACGACGCGATGGACTTCGCGGCAGAGCTGCTCGGCAAGCTCCGACGAGAGGTCGGCGCCGACCAGCTGTCCGCCCTCGTCGCCGGCATTCCGGGCCCGGTCGACACCAAGACCGGCCTGGTTCGCTCGTCGACCATCTTGTCCAGCTGGGTGGGGCTGGCTCCGGCACAGGAACTCGAGCGCCGCACCGGACTCGAGGTCCACGTGGAGAACGACGCGCTCCTGGGCGCTTTCGGCGAGCGCAAGGCCGGGGCCGGGCGCCAACATCCGACCTTCCTGTACATCAAGGCTTCCCACGGGATCGGGGCCGGACTGGTGCTCGGCGGTGAACTGTACAAGGGCGTCACCGGGGTTGCCGGCGAGATCGGCCACACCTATCTGGCCGGGCGGACCGAGCTGTGTCGGTGCGGCAACCGGGGCTGCCTCGAGGCGGTCGTGTCCGTGCAGTCGCTGCTGGAACAGGTCGCGCACACCCACCCGACGGTGGACGCCGACGCACTGACCCTCGACGCTCTGGACGACACCATCACGCACCGACTGCTCAACGAGGCCGGCCGCATCCTGGGTGGTGTGCTGGCCGACCTGTGCAACCTGCTGAACCCGGGCGCGCTGATCATCGGCGGGGAACTCGGGGCGGCCGGGACCTCGTTGCTGGAAGGGGTCGAGGCATCAGTGGAGCGGTACGCCCAGCCGGCCACGGCGGCCGTCGTGGAGATCCTGCCGGCCGCGCTCGGCGTCCGGGCCGAACTGACCGGCGGCCTGCTCCTGGCGGCATTCCGATCAGCCCGGTGAGCCGAACCTCAATTCCCCCGGCGCTGATTCGGCCGAATCCCCGCCGGAATGGTGAGCCGGATCAAGTCACACTTCCTTTGTGCCAACTGTGAGTTGAAAGTGTCCGAGCGGCCGGGAACCGCTCCGCCCGGACGCGTCCACACGCCTTCTCACCGCCGGGTCTCCCCGACGACCAGCCAGCGTCCGCTGCGGGTGCGCAGCGCCATCCCGATGAACCGCAGGAGGATGAACAAGGACAGTCCGGCCCACACTCCCCCCAGTCCCCAGTGGAAGATCAACGCGCACAACGCAAGCGGGATGTAGCCGCACAACGCCGACACCAACGTCACGGTGCGCAGGAACGAGTTGTCACCAGCACCGATCAGGACGCCGTCGAGAGCGAACAGCACCCCTCCCACCGGCATCATGCCGACCAGCCACGGCCACAGCACGTGAGCCTGGTGCTGCACGGCCGCGTCGGAACTGAAGGCCAGGGGGATCAGGTACCAGCCGGCCGCGGCGACGGCACCGAACACCACCCCGGCGATCAGGCCGTACCGCGACACCCGCCACGCCGTGCTCTTCGCGGCGTGCGCATCTCCGCCGCCGAGCGAGGCACCGACCAGTGACTGCGCGGCGATGGCGAACGAATCCAGAAGCAGGGCGGCGAAGTTCCACAGCTGCATCCCGATCTGGTGGGCCGCGAGCTGGGCCGCCCCCATCCGTCCGGCCACGCCGGCCGCCGTCATGTAGGACGCCTGAAAGGCCGTGGCCCGCAACACCAGATCCCGGCTGACCACCAGTTGGCCGCGCATCACCGGCCAGTCCATCCGCAGTTGCAGTGGGTGCTCCGGGGTGTTCTCCCGACGCAAGGCCAGCACACACAGCGTGCCGCCGACCCATTGTGCGGCCACGTTGGCGATGGCCGAGCCTTCGAGTCCCAACCCCGCCGGGTAGACCAGCACCGGCGAAAGGACGGCGGAGATGACGTTGGCCAGCACCACGATGCGCACTGGCGTGCGGGTGTCCTGCACTCCGCGCAGCCATCCGTTGCCGGCCAGCACCAGAAGCACGCCCGGGAGTCCGAGAATGGCGATGCGCAACCACGACTCGGCGGCATCCGAGACCGACACGTTGCCACCGACGATCAGCCTGGTCAGCGGGTCTGCGATCAACTCGCCGACGACAACCGCGATCGCGCCGATGAACAGCGCCAGCCATGACGCCTGCACGCCCTCGTTGACGGCCGCCGCCCGCCGGCCGGCCCCGAAGAAGCGCGCCGCTCGCCCGGTGGTTCCGTACTCCAGCGACGTGCCGACCAAGGCCAGCAACGTCATCACCGTGCCCGCCGCGCCCAGTCCGGCCAACGGCACCTGCCCCAGATGCCCGACCACGGCCGTGTCGACCAGCAGGAACAACGGTTCCGCGGCGAGCACGACGAAGGCCGACGCCGCCAGCGAGACGATCCGTCGGGTCGACACCTCGGTGCTGGTCATGCTGAGTCCCCTTCCGGTTCCGGTACGTCGGCGTCGTGCGTCAGCGGGCCGGACTCAGAAGTGATCGAGCAACGCGGTGAACGACGGAAGGCGCAGCACCCGGTCGTCGGGCGGGATCTCCGAGTGCTCCAGGACCCACGTGCTGACGTGCGGGATGAACACCGCATTGAGCCCGGCGGCCCGGGCGGGAAGGATGTCCGACTTCGGCGAGTTGCCGATCATCCAGGTGTTTTCGTTGATCAATCCGTGTTCGACGGTGACTTCCCGGTAGACGTCAGGGTCCTTCTCCGGCACGATGTGCACGGCCGCGAAGTGGTGCGCCAACCCGGATGCGTCGAGCTTGCGACGCTGCTCGGTCTGGTCGCCCTTGGTCAGCAGGAACAGGTCGTGTCGGGTACCGAGGGTGCCCAGCACGTCGGCCACCCCGGGCATCAGTTCGATGTCGTGATGCAGCAGGGCCGCGGCCAGGTCTTCGATCTCCGCCCGCTGCGCGTCGGTCACCGGTCGGGCGTAGAGCCGCTCGAAGGTCTGGGCCAGGTTGCCCAGGAACGCGCGCGACCCGTACCCGTTGTTCTTGACGTTGGCCGCTTCGATGTCGTCCAGCACCGAACGGATCTCGGGACGGCTCAGCGTCGGATGGGCCAGCCAGTCCAGGTAGTCCTCGACAACTCGCTCGAACAGCACGTTGTTCTCCCACAGCGTGTCATCGGCGTCGAAGATCAGGGAGCGTCGTGCGGTGTTCATGCCGGACAGTCTGCCTGCTCGCTCCAGCGGAAATCGAGCGGGTTGACGCCCGGCCGTCCCCGATCCTCCGGCCGGTGCAGAACGTCTGCGGGGTCAGGGCATCCAGCGGAAAGTCAGGTGCCTGTGTCACGTCGCCACGATTGTCAGCCCACCCAATCTGGTCCTCCGAGCCGGAGGCGCAGGGACGCCATCCCGCTGCGGACCCGCGACTTGACAGTGCCCGCCGAGACGCCGAGCAGACGGCCGACCTCCAGATACGTCAGACCGTCCAGGTAGTGCAGTTCGATGGCCTCACGCTGGAAGCGCGTGAGACCGGCCAGGGCCGACCTGACCTGCGAGCTCTCCTCGCGGAGCAGTGCGAGCTCGATGACCGGGTCGTAGTGATCGTGGCGATCGAGGTTGCTGACCCGGTACCGCTCGTCGCGCGAACGGGACGCCTGCGAGGCCCGCACCCGGTCGACCGCCTTGCCGCGGGCGAGCATCGTGACGTAGCCGGCGACCGAACTGCGCGCCGGGTCGAAGCGGGCGGCCTCTCGCCAGATGGTGAGGAACACCTCCTGGACGACTTCGTCGGATTGCGCCGGATCCCGAACAACGGTCAGGACGATGCGCTGGACGCCGGCCGAGAAGCGGACGAACAGTGCGCCGAACGCCGCCTGGTCGCCCGCCGCGATCGCGGCCATCAGGCGGGCATCCGGTTCACGCGGGATCGGCTCCGGTGCCGAACGCTGCGCCGGAATGGTGGGGGTGATGGTTGGGAATGTGGGGTGGGGGGAGACCACGATGCACCTTTCGGGTGGCTGGCTCCGGCCCGCGTCCGACGGCGGGACGGGGTGGGAGAAGGATCGTGACGGCCGAACCGGCGAGGCACGCACGAGCGCCGTGCCCCGCGGCGCCGGCCTCCCGCCGAGGTGGGGAGGGCCGGCGCCGAGCTGATGCGGTCAGACGGTCGAGGACGACCGGCGACGCAGCAGCATCAGGGACAGCGCACCGAGCAGCAGCAGCAGGAGCGCCACGGTCAGCAAGGTGCGGATCGGAGACCCGGTGTAGGCCAACGGGCTGGCCGAGGCCAACGGGCTGCCCGCGGCCAGCGGGCTTGCCGCGGCCTGCGGCAGGTCCTGGATCGAGGGGTTCTGGACCGAGGCCGGCGGCGCATCCGCGTTCGGAACGTGGTAGTTGACCAGGTCAATGCCCCTGGCCGGTACCGATGGGTGCGATGACGGCTGGGACGGGGTGGACGGCGTACCCGGAGTGGACGGCGTACCCGGAGTGGACGGCGTACCTGGGGTAGAGGGCGTACCCGGCGTGGAGGGCGTACCCGGCGTGGAGGGCGTACCCGGCGTGGAGGGCGTACCCGGCGTGGACGGCGTGCCCGGCGTAGCCGGCGTAGCCGGCGAGCAGGACGTCGACGAATCACCGAGCAAGCCGATTCCGTTGCCGCACACCGAGATCGGAATGTCGATCAGACCGCCGCCGGTCGGCGCGGTCCCGGTGCACCCGGACGTCGAGGTGCCGAGTACTCCAACCGACGTGCCGCACACACTGGCCGGGACGTTGACCAGACCGCCGCCGGTCGGCGCGGTCCCGGTGCAGCCGGACGTCGAGGTGCCGAGTACTCCAACCGACGTGCCGCACACACTGGCCGGAACGTTGACCAGGCTGCCGCCGGTCGGGGCGGTGCTGCCGGGCGTTCCAGCGCCCGGCGCCGGCGTCACGGCGGCGGCGCAGTTGGCCGACGATGTACCCAGTACGCCGGCGGACGTACCGCAGACGGTGACCGGGACGTTCACCAAGGAGTTAGCACTGGTGGCCGGTTGGCCACCCGTACCGGTCGACGTGCCTGCACCCGTGGTGCTCCCGCAGTTGCTCGACGTAGCGCCGAGAACGCCCACCGACGTGCCGCACACGGTCACCGGGACGTCCACCAGGGACCCGGAGCCGGACCGCGCTGGGCCAGACGAACTGGACGTGGCGTCACCGAGGAGGCCGACCGAGGTGCCGGTCACCGTGACCGGGACAGTCACGGCCGGACGAGAGGTGGCCGAACCCGAAGCAGCTGGCGTCGCGGACGGGGCCGAGCAACTTGAGGAGCCGTTGCCGACCGCGTTGCCGCAGACGGTCACCGGGATCGACACGAGCGAAGGGCCAGGGCTCGCCGTGGACGAACCACAGTTCGTGGTCGCCTGGCCCACCAGCCCGACGCTGTTGCCGCAAGCGGTGGCGGGCACGCTGACCAGAGCGCCCGACGCCCCGCCGGAAGAAGTCGCGGTCGGCTTCGCCGCGGTCGGCGCCGGGCTCGACGAGGTGGCCTTGCCGGCCACCGCCACCGAGTTCCCGGTCACCGTCACGGGCACCGAGACCACGCTCGGGTTCCTCGTCGGCGCCGCTGGGTCCGACGTCGTGGTCGCGGAGGCCGAGGTCGACGCCGCAGGGGTGGAAGTCGACCTCCCGAGCACCGCGGCCGACGTCCCCGACACGTTCACGGGAGCCGACACCAACCCGCTTTTCGCCGGCACCGCCGCACTCGACGACCCACCCGACGACGAGGACCTACCGAGCACCGCGGCCGACGTCCCCGACACATTCACCGGAGCCGACACCAACGACTTGCCACTCGAAGCCGCCGCCGTACCACCACCGGACTTCGACGAACCGAGAACGCCGACCGACGTCCCGGAGACGTTGACCGGGGCCGACACCAACCCGCTCTTCGCCGGCACCGCCGCACTCGACGACCCACCCGACGACGAGGACCTACCGAGCACCGCGGCCGACGTCCCCGACACATTCACCGGAGCCGACACCAACGACTTGCCACTCGAGACCGCCGCCGTACCACCACCGGACTTCGACGAACCGAGAACGCCGACCGACGTCCCGGAGACGTTGACCGGAAGGGAAATGAGGTGCTGCACGACGGCGGGAATGCCGCCGGCCGGCGGCGTTGATGGTGTGCTTGGGGTTTCGGCGGAGGCGATTCCAGCGCCGATGGCGAAGAATCCGCCGCTGAGGACGGCTACGCGCAGCCCTGTTCTGAGCCAGGTATTCATGACAATTCTCCCTGATGGAGTCCTTGGACAACCGGTCCACACAGCGGCGTCCGCAGGGGCGGAGGCCGCACGCAGCACCGCGTCGATCCGCCCGAGGGCATGGATCACGGGTGACTACGGGGACCGCTAATCAGGGGAGAACGTCGGCCGATCGGCCAGGGTCGCGAACAGCGCGTCGTCCGACTGGGACAGCGCCGCGAGCAGGGTCAACCGCGGGAAATCAGCGGTGGAGGACATGTCAGCCGCACCCGGCGAGGCACCACCAGAGCCGCTGGAACCGCCGGTCGAGCCGCCGTAGGTCGAGGAGCCGGGCGCCGCTGGGGCCGGCGTCGACGGGGCCTTGACCCGCCCGGGGGACACCGCGCGGGACACCCGACCGTCGACCGCCGAGGTGCGGGAGGCCCGTTCGGACGACGTCGCCGCGACATCCGGGTGCGCCGTCCGGGTCTGCGCGATGAATGCGGAAGAGCCTCCAGCTGCTGCCGAGGTGACCCTCGACGGGGCGGAGGGGACGATCCGCGGGGCGATGAACGCGCCATGGCTGGCTGGGATCGTCGAAGTAGTCGGCCTCGGCACCGTCAGATGTACCGCGATGGCCGCAGATGACTTCGGGCCCGAAGCCGTCGCGATCGAATGCGAACCGTCGGCGACGGGGTACAGCACCGTCACGCCCGGCGATACCGATGTCACCGGCGACACGGATGTGACTGGCGCGGTCGCTGGATCGAGCACGGTCGTCACCGGCGTCAAGACGGTGGTGACCGGATCCAACACAGTGGTCACCGGGTTGAGCACGGTGACCACTGGGTTCAGCACGGTGACCACCGGGGCCGTCACCGGCGCGACGGCGGAGACGATCGGGTTCAGCAGGTTCACCAGCGGCGCGAGCGCATCGGTGACGGGCTTCAATGATTCGGTGACTGTGCCGGCCAATGGAGCCACGGCGGTGGTCACCGGCTTGACGGCGTCAGCGATCGGGGTGACCGCAGCGACAACGGGCTTCACCGCTGTCGCAACTGCCTTCACCGGCTTGACCAGCGGCTGTGCCACGACCTGGACAACGGGGGCGACCGTCTTCACCACCGGCTGCGCCACCGTGGTCACCGTCTTCACCACCGGCTGCGCCACCGTCGTCACCGTCTTCACCACCGGCCGCGCCACCGTCGTCACGGTCTTCACCACCGGCCGCGCCACCGTCGTCACGGTCTTCACCACCGGCTTGACCGCCGGGGCCACCGCCTTGACCACCCCCGCCACCGGGGCCGCGGCCTTGACCACGATCGGGGTCGCCGCCTTGACCACCGGGATGACGACCTTGTCGGTCACCTTCTCGATCGGGGCCGGCAGTGTCGGCTTCGAGTTGGACTTGCTCGATGAGGTCGGAGCCACGGCATCCAGTGCTGCGGACACCACGCGGATGTTCGAGGTCACCGGGTCGACCGCCTGGTGAACGGCGCCCAGCAGTCCGGCGACCACCGGCACCGGAGGCGGGGGGGACGTCGGCGTTTCGGCGGCGGCGGTCGACCCTATCGACCCCACCAGCCACGCGCCGGCGGCGAACCCGGCAAGTACCGCACCGCGAGCGCAATTTCGGCGCAGGGAGGAGCGTGGGCTGTCCCGGTCGATGTCGACGTCGGTCATCCACGCTCACCCCCTTCCCGGAGTGTGGCCAGTCACAAAACTATGACCACTACCCACGACTCGCCAGGGGAATCCTCGGACGAGTACGGACACCCCCCGGACCGGTGGTCACCCAAACACGGTGTGTGACGCCGAATGGCGGACGGCGGGGCGGCTACTGGACCAACCGGGCTACCTGGACGGTTCGAGCCCTGGGGGAGTTCAAGACTCCGGAACCTGACGGCGTCAGGGATGAACTCCGTCCCTGACCCTACGCCCGCACGGCCTGGGTGTCCGGATGGACAACAGGGCACTCGCGCGGGCCTGGTCCCGCCTCCCGTCTCCCGAGGACGCGCGTCTGACCGATGACTCTCGGCGAGGCGGGTCACCGGGGCTCGGCGGCCACGCAGGCTCTGGCCCGGGCCAACGACATCTCCCGTTCCCGGGCGTTACGGGTCAGTTGCGCCGCACGTTCGAACTCGGCTCTGGCCTCCTCGAACCGGCCCAACTTGTACAGCAGATCACCGCGGACACTGTTCAGCAGGTGGTAGCGCGGCAACGCGGAATCGTCGACCAGCTGGTCGACCAGCTCGAGCCCGGCCAGCGGACCGTAGGCCATGCCCAGCGCGACCGCGCGGTTCAGCTCCACCACCGGGGAGCCGACCAATACGGCGAGTTCCGTGTACAGGTCGGCCATGTGGCGCCAGTCCGTGTCCTCGGCCGTGGCCGCTCGTGCATGGGCGGCGGCGATCGCGGCCTGCAGCAGGTAAGGACCGCGGACCGGGGCCAGCCCTTCGGCCCGGGAGAGCGCGTCCAGCCCGCGGGTGATGGCTGACCGATCCCAGTCCGCCCGGTTCTGGTCGAGCAGCAGCACCGGCTCACCGGCCAGCCCGACCCGGGCCGACTGGCGGGACGACTGGATCTCCATCAGCGCGACCAGACCCAGGACGTCCGGTTCCGACGGCAGCAGCCCGGCCAGGGTTCGACCCAGGCGCAGCGCATCGTCACAGAGATCCGGTCGCATCCAGTCGTCGCTGGACGTCGCCGAGTAACCCTCGTTGTAGATGAGGTAGACCACCTGCAGGACGGACGGCAGCCGCTCGAGGAAGTCCGCGCCCCGCGGAACCTCGAACGGCACCGCGGCGGTGGACAGCGCCTTCTTGGCCCGGACGATCCGTTGCGCGACGGTGGATTCCGGGACCAGGAAGGCCCGGGCGATCTCATCCGTGGTCAGGCCTCCGACCACTTTCAGAGTCAGCGCCACCCGGGCCGACAGGCCCAGCACCGGGTGGCACGCGGTGAACATCAAGCGGAGCAGGTTGTCGCCGAGATCGTGATCCAGGGCGGCGTCGGGGTCTTCGGTCACCGCTTCCGCCTTCGGATCCGACTCGCGACTGATCAACGCAAATTTCCGGTGCTCGCGGGAATTGCGGCGGAACAGGTCGACGGCGCGGCGCTTCCCGATCGTCGTCAACCACGCGCCCGGATTGGCCGGGACCCCGGTGACGGGCCATTGCTCCAGGGCAGCGACCATGGCGTCCTGGGCCAGTTCCTCGGCGACGCCGAGGTCGCTGCTCATCCGGGCCAGGGCGCCGACCAGACGCGGGTACTCCGACCGGAAGACGTCCTCGATCGTGACGCGGGTAGACCGGGCGGGCCGGACGTCGGGCACGGATCGATCAGATCACTCCGCGCTGCGCCCGGCAACCACCCGGCCGCGATCAGCCCTGCGGGTTCGCCTGGTGGGCCTCCAGAGCCGCTGGGTCGAAGTCCGTCGGGAAGTCGTCGTCACCCCAGATCTGCCGGATCGTGGTGTCGCCCTCCCCCACGATCGAGAGGAACTTCTTGGTCATGGCGACGCACTCCTCCAGGGTGTCGTACTCGGTCAGCGCCCAGCCGCCGATCAGCTCCTTGGCCTCGGTGAACGGACCGTCGGTGACGGTGAACTCGCCGCCGTGGAGGCTGACCTTGGTCGTCCCGGACGCGACGGGCTTGAACGCACCGGTGGCGATGAGGTGGCCGGATGCGGTCACCTCATCGATGAACCGGCCCATCTCAGCCATCATTTGGGGGCTGGGTGGGTCCATCGGGACCGAGTCGTCGCCCATGGTGTAGCCGAGGAATCGCATGATGTGCTCCTTGTTGGTCGGGACGTGGTGATCAGGCGCCGGTCTCCCCGGGGACCCGGGTTCGATTCTGGCGTCTGTCCCTGCGTCGAACGAGCCGCGGACGAATCGACACGGCGCGGGCGATTCTTTTTTCGGTCCTCTCCGGCGACTCCTCACCCGCGCGGCCGGCGCCCGCGGAATCCAACCCTCCGTCCTGCGTTGTCAGACTGGGTAACCTTCTGGGCGGAGACTCATCGGTCCGCATCCGGGCCGAGCGCTCGCCGTGGGGCCCCGCCGAGGCCGCCTGATCCGTAACCCTGAGGAATGCCAGTGCCGAACACGCCGCATCTACGCCCTGACGCCACCGCTCCGCTGACCGAACTGCTGCGGTCGCGGATCCTTGTTCTCGATGGCGCGATGGGCACGATGATCCAGCGGCACACCTTCAGCGAGGCGGAGTACCGCGGCGAGCGGTTCGCCGACTGGCACCGCGACCTCAAGGGCAACAACGACCTGCTGACGCTGACCCAGCCCGACACCATCCACGCGATCCACCGGGCCTACCTGGACGCCGGCGCCGACCTGGTCGAGACCAACACGTTCAACGCCCAGGTGATCTCGCTGGCCGATTACGGGATGGAGGAGCTGGCCTACGAACTGAACTACGAGTCGGCCCGGCTGGCCCGCGCCGCCTGCGACGAGGTGACGGCGCTCGACCCCACCCGTCCCCGGTACGTCGCCGGGGCTCTGGGCCCGACCAACCGCACGGCGTCCATCTCCCCCGACGTCAACGACCCCGGGGCCCGGAACGTCACCTACACGGAACTGGTCGAGGCCTACCTGCAGCAGGCCAACGGCCTGGTCGACGGCGGCGCCGACGTCCTGCTGATCGAGACCATCTTCGACACCCTGAACGCGAAGGCGGCGATCTTCGCCGTCGAGACCCTGTTCGAGGAGCGCGGGCGCCGCTGGCCCGTGATGATCTCCGGGACGATCACCGATGCCTCCGGCCGGACCTTGTCCGGCCAGGTCACCGAGGCCTTCTGGAATTCCGTCCGGCACGCCGACCCGCTGTTGATCGGCCTGAACTGCGCCCTGGGCGCGGCCGAGATGCGGCCGTACCTGGCCGAGATCTCCCGGATCGCGGACTGCTTCGTCTCCTGCTACCCCAACGCCGGCCTGCCCAACGCGTTCGGCGAGTACGACGAGGCCCCCGACCAGACGGCGGCCATCGTCAAGGAGTTCGCGACCAGCGGCCTGCTCAACCTGCTCGGGGGTTGCTGCGGCACCACCCCGGACCACATCGGGGCCATGGCGGCCTCGGTCGCCGGGGTCGTCCCGCGCACCCCGCCGTCCCGGGACCGGGCCCTGCGGTTGTCCGGCCTCGAGCCGCTGAACGTCGTGCCGGAGTCCTTGTTCGTCAACGTCGGCGAGCGGACCAACATCACCGGCTCGGCCAAGTTCCGGAACCTGATCCGCGACGGCGACTACAACGCCGCGCTGACCGTGGCCCGGCAGCAGGTGGAGAACGGCGCGCAGATCATCGACATCAACATGGACGAGGGGATGATCGACGGCGTCGCGGCCATGGACCGCTTCGTGAAACTGATCGCCTCCGAACCGGACATCAGCCGGGTCCCCCTGATGGTCGACTCCTCCAAGTTCGAGGTGATCGAGGCCGGCCTGCGATGTGTGCAGGGCAAGCCGATCGTGAACTCGATCTCGATGAAAGAGGGCGTGGAAAAGTTCAAGGAGCAGGCCCGGCTGTGCCGCAAGTACGGCGCGGCGATCGTCGTCATGGCGTTCGACGAGGACGGGCAGGCCGACAACCTGCAGCGCCGCAAGGACATCTGTGCGCGGGCCTACAAGATCCTGGTCGAGGAAGTCGGCTTCCCGGCCGAGGACATCATCTTCGACCCGAACATCTTCGCCGTGGCCACCGGCATCGAGGAGCACGCCAACTACGGGCTGGACTTCATCGAGGGCACGCGCTGGATCAAGCAGAACCTGCCGGGCGCGCTGGTCTCCGGCGGCGTCTCCAACGTGTCGTTCTCCTTCCGCGGCAACAACGCCGTGCGGGAGGCGATCCACGCGGTCTTCCTCTATCACGCGATCGCCGCCGGCATGGATATGGGCATCGTCAACGCCGGGGCCCTGGTCGTCTACGACCAGGTCGACGCCCGGCTGCGCGATGCCATCGAGGACGTCATCCTCAACCGGCGGCCCGACGCGGCCGAGCGGCTGCTGGAGATCGCCACCGAGTTCGCCGGGGCCGGCAAGAAGATCGAGGCGGCCAACGACGAATGGCGGTCGCTGCCGGTGGACGAGCGGATCACCCACGCGCTGGTCAAGGGCATCGACGACTACGCCGAGACGGATACCGAGGAGCTGCGCCAGCTCATCGAAGGTCGGGGCGGCCAGCCGATCGAGGTGATCGAGGGCCCGCTGATGGCCGGCATGAACGTGGTCGGCGATCTCTTCGGCGCCGGCAAGATGTTCCTGCCTCAGGTGGTGAAGTCGGCCCGCGTCATGAAGAAGGCGGTCGCCTACCTGATCCCGTTCATCGAGGCGGGCAAGGCGGCGAACGGTGATACCGGAAGCTCGTCGAACGGCACCGTTGTGATGGCCACGGTCAAGGGTGACGTCCACGACATCGGCAAGAACATCGTCGGAGTGGTGTTGCAGTGCAACAACTACGACGTGATCGATCTCGGGGTGATGGTCCCCGCGCAGAAGATCCTGGACGCCGCGAAGGAGCACGACGCGGACGTCATCGGGCTGTCCGGCCTGATCACCCCGTCGCTGGACGAGATGGTGAACTTCGCGGCCGAGATGGAGCGCCAGGGTTTCGACATCCCACTGATGATCGGCGGTGCCACCACCTCGCGAGCGCACACCGCGGTGAAGGTCGACAAGAAGTACCACGGCCCGGTGATCTGGGTGAAGGACGCGTCCCGGTCGGTTCCGGTTGTCGCGGCCCTGCTCTCGGACGACCAGCGACCGGCGCTGCTGGCGTCGGTGGAAGCCGACTACGACTCGCTGCGCGAGCGGTACGCGGCCCGGAGCGAGGCCAAGGCGCTGCTGCCGATCGACAAGGCCAGGGCGAACAAGACCCCGATCGACTGGACCGGCTACCGGCCGCCGCGGCCGCGGCTGCTCACCCAGCAGGCGCCCGACGTGCACCACGACGGCGACTGGGTGTCGGCCACGGCCACGCAGTTCGTCAAGGCGTTCCACGATTACCCGATCGCCGAGCTCCGCGAGTACATCGACTGGCAGCCGTTCTTCAACGCCTGGGAGATGAAGGGCCGGTTCCCGGACATCCTCAACAACCCGGCGTCGGGCGAGGCGGCGCGCCGCCTGTGGGACGACGCTCAGGCGATGCTGGACAAGATCATCGACGAGAGGTGGCTCCGGGCGTCCGGCGTGTTCGGGTTGTTCCCGGCGAGCACGGTGGACGACGACGACATCGAGGTCTACACGGACGAGACCCGTCGTGAGGTGCTCACCACCCTGCACGAGGTGCGGCAGCAGACCGAACACCGCCCGGGCGTCCCGCACCGTTCCCTGGCCGACTTCGTGGCGCCCAAGAGCACGGGGTTGCACGACTACGTCGGAGCGTTCGCGGTGACCGCGGGCCTTGGCATCGGCGAACACATCACGAGGTTCAAGGCCGCCCTCGATGACTACAGCGCGATCCTGCTGGAGTCACTGGCCGACCGGCTGGCCGAGGCGTTCGCCGAGCGGCTGCACGAGCGGGTGCGGACCGAGTTCTGGGCCTACCAGCCGGACGAGGACCTGGACAACGAGTCGCTGATCAAGGAGCGGTACGTGGGGATCCGGCCTGCTCCTGGCTACCCGGCGTGCCCCGAGCACACCGAGAAGCAGACGATCTGGGAGCTGCTGGACGTCGAGAAGCGCACCGGCATCGAACTGACCGAGAGCATGGCCATGTGGCCCGGCGCCGCGGTCAGCGGGCTGTACTTCTCGCATCCGCAGTCGCAGTACTTCGTCGTCGGGCAGATCGGCCGCGACCAGGTGGAGAACTACGCCAAGCGCAAGGGCTGGACGACCGACGAGGCCGAGCGCTGGCTGTCGCCCAACCTCGGATACCGCACCGACAACGAGTAGCGCCGCTCACGGCCGGCCGCTCGACCCGCAGGTGGGTCGGCGGTCCGGCCGGGGCAGGTGCTCCGTAGCATCCCGCGGATGGGACTGTTGACGCCGCTGGCGGTTCGGATCGGCCGGATTCCCTGGCTGCCCCGCTACCTGCCGCAGATCGTCTGGGTCGACCTGTGGTTGCAGCGGCTGTCCGGTGGGCGCGTGACCCTGCTGCGGATCGCCGGACTGCCCAACCTGGTGCTCACGGTGACCGGTCGGAAGTCCGGCCGCGCCCACCTGACACCGTTGCTGTGTGTCCCCGTCGACGGGGGATTCGCCGTCGCCGGGTCGAACTTCGGGAGCCCCACCGAACCGGCCTGGGCCCTGAACCTGTTGGCCGCCGGACGGGGGTCACTGTCCTACGGCGGCGTCACCCGCGAGTTCACCTCTCACCTGGCGGTGGGCGAGGAACGGACGGCGCTCTGGCGCGAGCTGCTCGGGGTGTGGCCGAATTTCGCGCTGTACGAGCAGCGGACCACCCGGACCATCAAGGTGTTCCGGCTGACCCCGACCGGTTGACGGACTCGATGTATCTGCCTGACCGGATCGACGCTCTTGCCCTGCGCCCCCATCGCGCACGCCCCGAGGAGCCCACACCATGCCCTTTCGCCTGGTTTCCGCGTCCGCTCAACCTCCGGCGCCATCCGAGCCGTCCCCCCGGAGCCGCCGGGCCCCAGGCTCCGGCCGGCCCCGGACCGGTGTCGCCCAGTCGGTGCGATCGAGGCGGGCCTACGCTCTGTTCCCGGTGCTCCTGACGGCGACCGTGCTGATCACCGCGTGCGGCGGGGAAGCCGGTACCGCGGTTCCCGTCGCGGCCGGGTCCGATTCCTCCTCGGCCACCCCCGAGCCGGGCAGCGCCTCCGGCGGTGGGGCCGGGTCGGACGGCACGTACGACAAGAACCGCACCGTGAAGCTGGGCCTCCAGGTGCGGGTGGTGAACACCTATCGGGCGCCCAAGGCGACCGACGGCACCGCGATCGACGTGTGGGCGGGCTCCCCCGCGACCGGTGGACGCAGGCTCGCGACCGTCGCGTACGGCCAGGTCAGCCCGTATTTCGCACCGGAGGTGCCGGATCCGATGGGTCAGGGGGTGACCGGCCCCGCCGCCCCCTACACGCTCAGCTTCTACCCGGCCGGGGCCACCGCGGAGTCCGACGAGTTGATCAGTCAGGGGGAGGACGCCGGCCCCGGCCAGAAGCTGACGTTCGTCGTCGGGCCGGTCGATCCGACCGATACCGGCGCCCGCGGCGGCAGCGTGCGGGTCCTGGCCGACGACATCGGTTCCAAGCCCAAGCCGGGCGGCTTCACCCAGGTCACCCTGCCCAAGGTCCCGGCCGGTCAGGCCGCCCTGCTGCTCGACGCCGACGCCCTGCAGGGACGCGCCGGACTCACCGGCAACTCCTCCGGCCTGACCCCGTCGACCACCGACGGCCAATGCCTGCGCTACTTCGAGACGGACAGCAGCGGTATGGGTTACACCGGGGCGCTGCACGACATGTCGTCCTCGTCGGTCGACCTCTTCGGCGGTACCCAGTACCTGATCTACCAGGTGGCCCCGGGGAGCTCGGTCCGGGTGAATCAGCCGAAGGAGAATCAGGGCATTCCTGCTGCGTGCGGTGACCGGCCGGTCTTCGGACCGTTCGATTCACACCTCGCGGCCGGTCAGGGCAAGTACGCGTTCCTCTACGGAGCAGATCTCACCAGCGCACGGGTGGTGGTCGTCCCGGTGGGCTGATGTCCGAGTGCCGGCCCGTACGTCGGGCGGCGATGCAACAGATCGCGACCGTTGTTAACATTCCGCCGTGGTGGCGCCAAACCTTCGATCGCCGGGCGACGAACCGACCAGGTGAGTCGTGCGCGAACGATGTGGCATCGGCCGCTCGGCTTCCAGACGGGGCAGTTCCGGCCCCGGGCGCGTCCGAGGGTTCACCTGACGCTGTCAGGTCGCGATGCCTGTTGTGCTCGTCGGCAGAGGTCCGGCGGGTTGCGAGGAGGCTGACGGTGGACCTGGTTCAACACAGCCGCCGCCAGCATGCCTCGGCCCGCCACTACATCGACAAGACCACCCACTCGGTAGCGCTCGACGAATCGGTGCGCCTGATCGGGAATTGGTTCCAGTTCCCGATGGTCCAGGTCAATGTGCTCGACATGCGCAATCAGCACACGATCGCGGCCGTCGGGACCCCCTTGGGAATCACGCCGCGCAGCCAGAGCCTGTGCGACCCGGTGGTGCGCGGTGGGGTGCCCGCGACGTTGGGCCAGATCGAGCGGGCGCCCGGCGTGTTCCCGCAGATCCAGTCGTACATCGGAGTGCCGATCGTCGGGCGGGAGGGGATCGTCGTCGCGACCTTGTGCCTGCTCGACACGGTCCCGCGGCTGTTCACGGCCCGGCAGATCGGCGAACTCCAGACCCTCGCCCTGATGGTCCGCGATCAGCTGGAACTTCTGCGGCGCTTGGAACCGACGCCGGCCGGGACACCCGCACTCACCGCCGCGCTCACCGCCGCCGTCGAAGCCGGAGAGATTATTCCGGTGTTCCAGCCGGTCGTCGGGCTCGTCGACGGCACGGTGCAGGGGCTGGAGGCATTGGCCCGGTGGCAGCACCCGACCCGCGGCCTGTTGACACCAGAGGCGTTCGTGCCGCTGGCCGAGGACTCCGAGGTCATCATCGACCTCGATCTGGCCGTCCTGCAGCAGGCCGCGGCCCATGTGGCGGGCTGGACCCGCAGGCGGCCGTATCTGCGGCTGAACGCAAACCTGTCGGCCCGGCACTTCGACCACCCGGATTGCGTCGACCGGCTCACCGACAGCGTGACGGACGCCGGGCTCTCACCGACCCAGGTGACGTTGGAAGTCACCGAGACCGCCGCGCTGGCCGCCCATCCGGCCGACCGCAGCTTCCTCCACGAGCTGCGCGCGCGCGGTTTCCGCGTCGCACTGGACGACTTCGGCATGGGCTTCTCCTCGATCGGGCAGGTGCTCCGGCTGCCGATCGACGGCATCAAGATCGACCGACAGGTGACGGCGGCCTCGGAGACCGCCGTGGGCGAAGCCGTGTTCCGCGCGCTGCTCGGCCTTGGGGCCGACCTGGGACTGAACACGGTGGTCGAGGGAGTGGAGACGTCGGCGCAGGCCGATCGGGCGCGGAAGTCCGGCGCCGCGCAGGGGCAGGGTTACCTGTACGCCGCGCCCCTGTTCCCGGTCGATGTGCCGGACTGTCTCGGGATCATCCACCGGTAGCAACGCGGTCGATCCCGTTCAGGGGTGTCGGGTGGACCGATAGGTGCTGCGCCGAAAAGTTCTGGATCACCGATGACAAGGTCCCGGGTCCGGGCGGCGTCAATACGGGCAGAGCGTTCGTTCGAATGCTCCGCCGCCCGGTTCCGGCGGCCGGCCCACCTGTTCCTGGAGTTCCCATGCACCTGAAGTCTGTCGGCCTTCGCCTGCTCGTCGTTTCCGCGGGAGCCGTCGTACTGGCCCTGTCCGGATCCCAGAGCGCCGGCGCCACCACCGTCGACTCGACCCCGACGACGTCGACCGTCCAGCCCGCGCGTACGGCCGCACCGGCGGCCGGACCGACCTCGTCCGAGCCGGCCAAGACCGCACTGACCCCGTTGGCGGCAACCAGCCCGGCGGCGGCGAGCCCGGCGGCCGTCGCCACCACTCCGACCGACCCGACGACGGCCCGCCCGGCCCGTTCCACCGGCGCCGACCCGACGCCGACGATCGACCCGAACGCGGCGCCCACGGCCGTCCCGGCCGGGTCGGGCGGTCAGGGCGCCTCGACCAGCCCCGCCACCACGGCGACCACGTTCGGTGTCGGGGCCGCCGGCTTGGCCCTGGTCGGCGTGGGTGGCGCCGGATTGCTGCGGCGCCGATCGCGCCGGGCCTGATCGGTGCTCAAACCTGTCCATCTTCCGGCGGCGGCGGTGATCGTCGGGCTGGCGCTGGTGGCGACGGCCGGGGTGATCCTCGTTCATCGGGTGTCACCACCGACCGACGCCGGGGTGGTCCCAGGTGTGGCGGCAGTCGCTTCGTCCGAGTTGCCACCGCCCATTTCGGGCCGGTCGCCGGAGCCCGGCGGACTCCCGGCGATCGGGGCCCGACGGTCACCGTCTGCCGCAACCCACGGTCGATCGGCCCGGGACGCACCACCACCGGGTACGACCGGGCCGTCGGCGAAGGCGGCACCCTCCGCCGATCGCGATGCCGGGTCCGCCCCTGCCCCGGTACTGCTGCAGCTGCCGACGCTCCGAGTGACCGCGCCCGTGCAGCCGGTCGACGTCGTCGGCGGCGAACTGCAGGTACCGGACGACCCACGCACGGTCGGTTGGTGGCGGGCGAGCGCTCCACCCGGTTCGCCGGTCGGGAGCACCGTCGTCGACGGCCACATCGACTCGGCCACCGCCGGGCTCGGCGCGTTGTTTCATCTGGCCGACCTCGACCCAGGCGATGAGGTCTCGGTGCGGACCTCGGCCGGGCGGGTGGTGCCGTACACGGTCCGCGCCCGGCGGGTGTACGTGAAGTCGGCGGGCCTGCCGGCCGAGATCTTCACCCGGTCCGGGCCACCCCGGCTGGTACTGATCAGCTGCGGCGGCCCGTTCGATGCCGCCGCCCACAGCTACCAGGACAACATCATCGTGTTCGCGACACCATCGACCTGAACGCCCGATCATGATGTCCTACAATCCCTCGGTCGTTGTGCGCCAACCCCTATCACCTCCCAAGGAGCCCCCCGGCGTGGAGTTCGAGCAGTTCCTGGACTCCGAGCTCGACGCCCTGGCCCGGTACGCCCGCGCGATCAGCGGCGACCGCGAACAGGCCCACGACATCCTGGCCGAGGCGATGATCAAGACCCAGAAGGCGTGGCCGCGCATCAACCACGCGGAGAACCCGGTGGCCTACGTCCGACGGATCATCACCAACACGCTGATCTCGCAGCAGCGCTCCTGGGTGTCCCGGCACATCTTCACCACGCGGACCGGCGAGCTCCCGGACACGGCGGTCGCAGCCGGGTCGGCCACCCTGGAGACTCGGGACGAACTGGACCAGCGACTACGGACGCTGGCTCCCCGGCAACGCGCCGCGCTGGTACTGCGCTACTACCTCGACCTCGACGACGAAGCGATCGCGGCCGAGCTGCAGTGCTCGGTGTCCTCCGTCCGCAGCTACATCTCCCGCGGCTTGTCCGCGCTCCGCATCACCTACGACCGGCAGGATGAGCATCATGGATGAGGACGATCTGCGTCGTCACCTGCGGGATCTCACCGACCACGACCGTCCGGGCACCGACGACATCCGGGCCGCGCTGACCGCCGGCCGCACCCAGGACCACCGGGTGCGGCAGCGGTGGGCCATGGCCGCGGTCGCCGCCGCCGTCATCCTGGTGTCGGGCGGCATCACGCTGGTCGCCACCCGGCCCGACCGGCCGGACGGGCCGGCTGGGCGCCCCACCGTGTCCGGCCGCCCGTCGTCCTCCGGCCCGCACACCACCCCGCAGACCACCGGCCAGGTGTCCGCCCCGACCCGGGCGCCGTCGTCCTCGGCCACCCCGTCGGCCGAGGCGGTGCCCCCGGTCCGCTCGTCCGCGGCCACGCCGTCGACCGTCGTCAGCACGCCGCCCCGGGCGGTGCCGGCTCGTTCGACGAGTGCCACCGCACGATCGACGGCCACCGGTCGACCGGGCACCCCCGACACGACGGCCGAACGGACACCGACGCAGACGTCCACCTCGACGCCCGCCGCCCGCCGCGTCGGCCCGACGCCGGGCACCTCCCTCTCGGGCGCACCCAACCCGACCGCCACGTCGGGGTCGACGACCACCCGCACCGCCGGGTGAGCACGATCGACCGATCCCCCGAGCGCGCCCGCAGCCGCCGCTACCTCGTGGTGGGGCGCCCGACCGTCTGAGCGACCGGTGCCGGCCCACCGTCCGGCGTGATCTCCCCGGCCCCCGAACCGGCATCGGCTGGCGCCACCTTGTCCAGCAGCTCGGCCAGCAGCGCGCGCTCACGGTCGTCGAGGTCGGCGAACAACCGTTCCCCGGCCTGCGCCCGAGCCGCGGCCATCTCGCGCTGTAGATCCTCACCCTGAGCGGTCAGCCGGACCAGGATCGATCGTCGGTTGTCGGGGTCGATCGCCCGCTCGACCAGACCGGCCTCCTCCAGCGCGCCGACCAGGCTCGTCGCCGAGCGCGGCACGATGCCCATCCTGGTGGCCAGCTCGCCCATCCGCCACGGACCGTCCCCGCGTGCGACGAGGCGCAGCATCCGCTCCTGGGCGGGCGTCAAACCCAGCGGCGCCAACGACTTGGCCGACGCCCGACGCAGCCGATGCGCCGAGCGCATCAACCGTTCGACCAGCTCGGCGTTGCTCACGCTCACCGGAACCTCACCCTCTCCTGAACCTCCAACGGACGGGAACAGACCGTACCGGTCCGACGTTGATTGTGTCATCTGCTCACTGTGAGGCAAACTCAGTATGAGCTATACTCACCGAGTGTTCAATCCTCGGACCGGCCCCCTGCCCATGTAGACCAAGAAGAAGGGAGTGCCCGTGACCACGGCCACTCGAGATACCCCCACCAAAGCCCACATCAACCACGCGTCCGACGACCGCCCCGCTCCGTCGGCCCAACCGGGTGACATCCGGCGCATCTTCCGGCTCTTCGGCGAGCACAAAGGCCGACTGGCGTTGGTCGGCCTGCTCATCGTCGCGTCGTCGCTGATCTCCCTTGCCTCCCCGTTCCTGCTCCGGAACATCCTCGACGTCACCCTGCCGGGCCGGGACACCCGTGGGACCGTCGTGCTGGCCATCGGCATGATCGTCGTAGCCGTCAGCACCACGGTCCTGAGCGTCGTCCAGTCCCGGCAGTCGACCCTGGTCGGCCAGGGCGTCATGCATCGACTGCGCACGGCCGTCTACACCCACCTGCAGAAACTGTCGCTCGGCTTCTACACGCGGACCCGCACCGGCGAGGTCCAGTCACGGATCGCCAACGACATCGGCGGCATGCAGGCCGCCGTCACCAACACCGCGACCACCATCGTGTCCTCCGGCACCACCGTGGTCGCGACGTTCGTCGCCATGTTCGCGCTGAACTGGAAGCTCACCCTGGTCAGCCTGGTGCTGGTCCCGCTGTTCGTCTGGATCTCCCGCCGGGTCGGCGGCATGCGGCGGCGCATCGCGACCAACCGTCAGGAACGGATGGCCGACATGTCCTCCATGGTGGCCGAGTCGCTGTCCGTCTCCGGCATCCTGCTGACCAAGACGATGGGCCGCACCGAAGAACTGACCCGACGCTTCTCCACCGCGTCCGAGGAGCTGGCCGATCTGGAGGTCCGCTCGGCCATGACGGGCCGCTGGCGTCAGTCCAGCATCGGGATCATCATCGCGATCCTGCCGGCCGCGATCTACCTGGCCGCCGCGTTCACCGTCTCCGGCACCACCGGTGCCGTTTCCATCGGCACACTCGTCGCCTTCACCACCCTGCAGGGCCAACTGTTCCGCCCGATGATGCAGCTGCTGTCCACCGGTGTCGACGTCCAGACCTCCCTGGCCATGTTCCGTCGGGTGTTCGACTACCTCGATCTGCCCGTCGACGTCGCCGAACCCGACCGCCCGACGCGGATGGCAAATCCCAAGGGCGCCTTGAGTTTCGAGCACATCACCTTCACCTATCCGGGTGCGGCGACCACCACCCTGGACGACGTCGACCTCCGGATCGAACCGGGCCAGCACGTCGCCGTGGTCGGCGCCACCGGCTCGGGCAAGACCAGCCTGGGCTACCTGGGCGCCCGGCTCTACGAGCCTGACCAGGGCACGGTCACCCTCGACGGTGTTCCACTGGGCGAACTCACCCAGGTCGACCTGGCGGGCGCCATCGGCATCGTCTCGCAGGAGACCTACCTGTTGCATGCCACCATCGCCGAGAACCTTCGGTTCGCCAAACCCGATGCCTCGCAACCGGAACTGGAGGCGGCCGCCCGGGCGGCGCAGATACACGACCTCATCGCCGGACTGCCCGAGGGCTACGAGACGGTCGTCGGCGAGCGGGGATACCGGTTCTCCGGCGGTGAGAAGCAGCGCCTGGCGATCGCCCGGATCATCCTGCGCAACCCTCAGGTGCTGATCCTCGACGAGGCGACCAGTGCCCTCGACACCCGCACCGAGGCCAAGGTGACGGACGCCATCGCGCGCCTGTCCCGCCACCGCACCACCCTCACCATCGCGCACCGCCTGTCCACGGTTCGGGACGCCGACGTCATCGTGGTCATGGACCACGGCCGGATCGTCGAACGCGGCCGACACGACGAGCTACTCGCCCGCGACGGCGCGTACGCCTCGCTCCTGGCCCGGGATGCGGTGCTGGTCTGAACGGGGTCGGTGCGGCCCGGGGTCAGGCCTGGGCCGGGCAGACGCTCGTCACCGCCGCCGGCGCGGATCGCAGCAGCAGCCCAGCCAGCGCCGACGCAGCCAGGACCATGACCGCCACCCCGTATTCACGGGCCGTGACCAGCAGTCCGCCGCCGTGCACGACGAGGAACCCGCCGACGACGGCCGGCACACCCATGGCCAGGTACGAAATGACGTACACGATCGAGAGCACGCCGGCCCGCTCGTGCGGCCGGGCCAGCGGGACGATGCTCCGGACGGCGCCCTGGAACGCGGCGCCGAAGCCCGCCCCGGCCACCACCGTTCCGGCGAAGAAGAGCCAGATCGAGGCGGCGTCGAGGGCCAGCACGGTCACGCCAACGCCGAGGATCAACCCTGTCGTGCCGAGCAGCATGACCGTCCGCGGGGCGGCGTTACGCAGCAGCATGAGGGTGACCGCACCCGTCGCGGCCAGGGCGAACAGCGCGGCCCCGCCGAGGACGAACGAGTTGTGTCCGATCATCCGCTTGACGATGCTGGGCCCGAGCGCTCCGTAGAAGCCGGCCAACGCCCAGGCCGCCACCAGCGCCGGCGCCGCCACCAGCAGCGGGACCCGGACGATCGCCGGCAGGCCGAAACTCACCCGCAGCGAGGCCAGCGCACCGGGTTGCCGTGACGACGTCTCCGGCATCAACGCCACGCCGACGGCCTGCACCGCGAACACACCGCTCAGCACGAGGTAGACCAGGTGGGTCGGGGCGGGCAGGAACTGCACCAGCAATCCGGAGCCGATGGCACCGATGGCGGTCCCGATCGGGGCCGACACCGAGTTGGCGATGGTGCCCCTGCTCCGGTCGATGTCGAGCATCCCGGCACCGACCGCGGCCACCGCGGCACCGGTGGACAGACCCTGGATCACCCGGATCCACAGCAACTCGTCCACCGACGACGCGGTCGCGAAGGCGAGCATGGTCAGCGCCTGGACGACCACGGCGGTGAACAGGACCGGGCGCCGCCCGATGTAGTCCGAGAGCGAGCCGACGGTGAGCAGCGCAATCAGGACGGCGAGCGCGTAGACCGCGAAGACGATGGTCGTGGTGATCGACGAGAAGCCCCATTCCCGCTGGTAGAGGGCATAGAGCGGGGTCGGTGCACTGGAGCCGGCCAGGAAGAAGACCACGATCGAGGCCTGCAGGTAGAACGCCGGGCCGGACGGGAGCCGGAGGCGACGACGAGTGGGGGACGGTAGGAGGAGCAGCTCGGACATTCGTGACTCCAGGGCCATTGACATGGACCAGACAGATCTGTCTAGAGCGCCCACAGTAGACAGATCTGTCTGATACTGTCAAAGCATGGCCATCGATGCTGCTCAGCCCACGCCCCGCGTCTCGGTCCGCGAGCGACTGCTGATCGCGGCCAATGAGCTGTTCTACGAGGAAGGCGTGCACAGCGTCGGCATCGACCGCGTCATCGAGCGGGCCGGCGTGGCCAAGGCGTCCCTGTACAACACGTTCGGGAGCAAGGACGAGTTGATCAAGGCCTACCTGGAGTCCCGCAACGTCGCCCGCCAGCGGCGCATCACGACCAAGCTCGCCCAGCTCCAGACGCCCCGGGACAAGATCCTGGGCGTGTTCGGTGCCCTGGCCGACCTCATCGCCGAGCCCACCTTCCGCGGCTGTGCCTTCCAGCGGGCGACCGCCGAAGCATCCGGCGGCCCCGGCGTGGCCGAGGTGGTGGCTCGATCGCGCGGCTGGGTGCGGGACAAGTTCGTCGAGTTGGCGCGGGATGCCGGCGCCGGTGATCCGGGGGCGCTGGCCGACCGTCTGGTCCTGCTGTACGACGGGGCGACCGTAGCGGCCCAGCTGGATCACCAGACCGATGCGGCCGTGACCGCCCGGGACATCGCCTCCGGCCTGCTGGACCGCGAACTGACCTGATCGCCGATACCGCGAGTCCGGGTTCGGTCCGGGACCGGGGGTCCGGGACCGGCGGATCGGGCTTCAGCCCGGAGTCGGCCTCGTTGGCCGGCTTGATGACGGCCTCGGTTCGGCCGAAGCGTTGACCAGGGCCGGCTGGGCGACCGGAGGGGCCGGAATCGTGATGACGCTGAACAGCTTCTCCAGCGCCGATTCGACCTCGGCCTTCCAGCCGATACCGGAGGACAACTCGAAGCGCAGCCGCGGATAGCGGTGATGGGCCTGGACGTCGGCGAAGCCCACGGCCCGGGCGAAGTCGGCCGGGAGCACGCACTTCGGGACCTCGACGTCGCCGTGTCCGTCCCGCCGACCGGGGCTGCGCTCGTCATCGGCCGGATCGCCGGCCTCGACGCCGAACAGTTCGATGGCCCTGACCCCCCGTCTGGTCAGCGTGGTGACGACGCCGTTCATCAGGTAGCGGGCCAGCCCCTGGCCGCGGAACTCGGGGTGGATCCGGGCCGTGGTCAGCAGCACGGCGTCCGGTGACACGGGAGCGGTCGGGAACGCCGACGCACCGGGCACGGCGGTCGGTGGGGCGTAGAGCGCGAAACCGGCCGGCTGACCATCTACCGTCACGATCTGGCCGGCGCTGCCCCAGGTCAGCATGACCCCGGAGAGCCACACCTCCTTCTCGAAGCCGGCCAGGTCGGGGTCCATGCCCGCGGCGGCGTCCGGCGGCAGCTCCCAGGTGACGCACGAACGGCACTTCTCCGGCAGGTCACCGATCGATGACATGGTCAGCGGCACCAGTGCTCGCGTCACGCTTGGTCTGACCTCCGGGGATTCGGGCGGTGCGCGTCCCGGCGACTGAACGGCCGTCAGGGCAACCTTCACAGAATATGTCGGGTCGTGCGGCCCGTGCCGAGGTGTGACCACCACGACGCCGGTCGGCCCCACCCACGCATCGACCGGAGACATAATCCCGCCGATAAGCCCCTGACCGGTGAATACCATTCCGGTCGATGACGACCGTGCACCCCAGCTCAGTGCACCCGCCGACCGGCCATCCAGGTGCCCATCACCCGGGCCGAACGGACCTCGCCGAGCTCGGCCGTGCGCAGGTCGACGGCCAGAGCCACCAGGTCGGCGACGGCTCCGATGTCCAGCGTCCCGGCATCGTCGCGGAACCCCTGCCGGGCCACACCGCGGGTGTAGGCGGTCAGCGCCGAACGCAGGTCGATCCGCTGTTCGGGGTACCAGCCGTCGGCCGGCTCCCCGGACGGGGTCTGCCGGGTCACCGCCGTGACCAGCCCGGCCAACGGCTCGACGTCCGTCACCGGCCAGTCGCTGCCGAACGTCACCGAGGCACCGCTCTCGAGGACGGTGCGGATCGGGTACTGCAGCGCGGCCCGCTCGGGCCCGATCCGGGGGACGGTGAGGACCTCCTGCATCGGGTCGGGCTGGGCCCACAGCGGTTGGAAGCACGCGAACACCCCGAGCTCGGCGAGCCGGTCGAGATCGGTGGGGTCGATCACCTGCAGATGGGCGATGACGGGCCGCAGATCACCGGCGGCGATGACGTCGGCGGCGGCCTCTATCGCGTCCAGCGTGTCCCGGACGGCGGCGTCACCGATCGCATGCAGGTGCACCTGGAACCCCACCGCGCTGAACGCCCGGACGGCGTCGATCAGCGCGTCGCGTGACCAGTTCGGCATCCCGTGGCTGTGCGGGCAGTCCAGGTACGGCTCCAGCATCGCAGCGGTACCGGCCTCGATGACCCCGTCCACGAAGAACTTCACCGTTTGCGCCGTGAGCTGGCCGAACCCGGCCGACCGCACCTGCCCGCGAAGGGTTCGGAACTCGTCGACCTGGTCCGGCCAGGCCGCTGGATCGACCCGGAGGGCCAGGTTCACGGCGATCCGCAGCGCCCCAGATCGGGCGGCGTCCAGGTAGGCCGACACCTCCGCCGGTTCCACCCATGCGTCCTGCAACCAGGTCAGCCCGGCCGCCGCGCAGTGAGCGGTCGCTTCGTCGATCGCCTGGACCTGGGCGGCCGGTTCCGGCGGGGGCAGGACGGCGAAGACGTACGCGGTGGCACCCCACTCCCGCAGCGTGCCGATCGGCGTACCGTCCGGCCGCCGGACGATCTCGCCGTCATGCGGCTCCGGGGTCTGCGCGGTGATCCCGGCTCGCTCCAACGCCAGGGAGTTGCACCACATGGTGTGGTATTCCGTCCCGCGCAGGACGACCGGTCGGTCCGGCACGACGTCGTCGAGCCAGTGGGCGTCGAACACCCCGTCCGGGGTCAGCGCCAGGTCGAACCCGCCGCCGTAGACCCACTCGGCGTCCGGATGCTCGGCCGCCCAGGTGCGCACTCCGTCCAGCACTGCCGCGATGCTGGTCCCCCGGATCGGCGCGAACAAGCCTTCGAGTCCGGCTTGTCGTGGATGGACGTGCCCGTCGCCGAAGGCTGGGATCAGAGTTCCGCCGACCAGATCCACCCGCTCCACGTCGCTCGGGGCCGACAGGTGGGCACCGACGGCGGCGATCCGCCCATCGGTGACCAGCAGTTCCTGCGCCACCGGGGTGGGTTGGTCGGCCGGGCTCCAGATCAGCCCTCCGACGAAGTGCACGCTCGTCATACCGGACTGTCCCTTCAACTGCATCGACTCGTGGCGGCACCGAGGCTACCCGCCCGTCACCATCGACTCAGGGTTTACGACTAGGGGACAAATCCGGTTCCGGTTGACGATCCGCGACGTCAAACTATCTGCGACCCATGAATCGGCTGTACCGCCCGCAGGACCGAGGAGCCCATCCCATGACCGACACGCAGACCACGCCGGCCACCACGGAACGCCCACCCCGGCGGTTGCCCCGCGGGTTCCCGTTCTTCGGGATCATCGCCGTGGCCGTGCTCGCCTTCCTGGCCGGAGGCTTCGGCGGTAGCTACCAGGGCAAGTTGTCCAGCGTCTCGAAGAGCGACAACTCGTCCTACCTGCCCGCATCCGCCGAGTCGACCCAGGCCGGGAACGAGGCGGCGAAGTTCTCCACGTCCCAGTCGCTGCCCGGGTTCCTGGTCTTCCAGCGCGAATCCGGCCTGACCGCGGCCGACAAGGCAGCCATCGCCACCGTGTTCGGCAAGGTGGCGACCGCGAAGGGTGTGGACGCACAGGCCGTGACGCCGGTGGTCTACGCCAAGGACGGCACCGCCGCGTCGATCTACGCGCCGCTGATCGCCAAGCAGAACGGTGTCGCGGTGAACGGGGACAACCTGTCCAAGGCCGAGACGGACCTGGTCGACCTGGCCAAGACCGGATTGCCGGACGGGCTGACCATGTATCCGGCCGGCCCGGGTGGGCTGTTGGTCGCCCTGTTGTCCGCCTTCGGCGGGTTGGACGGCACGTTGCTGATCGCGGCCGGCGGTGTGGTCATCCTGATCCTGCTGCTGGTCTACCGCTCCCCCGTGCTGTGGTTCTTCCCGCTGTTCTCGGCGGTGCTCGCGCTGGGCCTGTCCTCGCTGATCATCTACTTCCTGGCCAAGAACGACGTCCTGACGCTCACCGGCCAGAGTCAGGGCATCCTGTCCGTCCTGGTCCTGGGGGCGGGCACCGACTACGCGCTGCTGCTGGTCTCCCGCTATCGGGAGGAGCTGCACAACTACGAGCACCGCAGTGACGCCATGATCAAGGCCTGGAAGGAGTCCGCTCCGGCCATCTTCGCTTCCGGGGCGACGGTGATCATCGGGTTGCTCTGCCTGAGCTTCTCCGAGCTGAACTCGAACAAGAGCCTCGGCCCGGTCGCCGCCATCGGAATCGCCTGCACTCTGCTGGTGATGATGACGTTCCTGCCGGTCGCCCTGGCCTCGGCCGGACGATGGGTGTTCTGGCCGCGTCGTCCCACTCCGGCCACGCCGGCCGCCGAACCGGGCACCTCCGGCATCTGGGGCGCCGTCGCCCGGTTCATCGGCACGCACCACCGCCGGGCCTGGATCGGTGCCGGGGTCCTCCTGTTGCTGTGCCTGGTCGGGATCGGCAGCCTCAAGACCAGCGGCCTCACCACGGCGCAGGGCTTCACCAACACCCCGGACGCCGTCGTCGGCCAGCGGATCTACGACGCGAAGTTCGACAAGGGCGCCGGGGCGCCGGCGGTCATCGCGGTGAACGCCGACCAGGCGGCCGCGGTGATCGCCGTTGTCGAGAAGGTGCCCGGCGTGCAGACCACCCCCGGTTCGGTGTGCGTGCAGGTCGACTACGCCAAGCTGGCCGAACTGAAGAACGCCGGCGGCAGCGCCCCGGCCGGCGCCACGACCGGGTGCGCACCGGCCGCGCTGCAGGTCCGCCCGATCGACGGCCGGACGATCGTGAACGCCGTCCTGGCCGACAGCTACGACTCCCAGGCCGCCTACGACACCATCACCCGGCTGCGAACCGCGGTCCACGCGGTGCCGGGCGCCGGTGCCCAGGTCGGCGGCCAGAGCGCGGCCACGCTGGACGTCCACACGGCGTCGGTGCACGACCGCAACCTGATCATCCCGATCGTGTTGGTCGTGATCCTCATCGTGCTGTCGTTGCTGCTGCGGGCCATCCTGGCGCCGTTGCTGCTGATCGTGACGGTGCTGCTGTCGTTCGGCGCGACCCTGGGCGTCTGTGGGTTCGTCTTCAACCACGTCTTCGGATTCGCCGGCGCCGACCAGTCGTTCCCGTTGTTCGCCTTCGTCTTCCTGGTCGCCCTGGGCATCGACTACAACATCTTCCTGATGACGCGTGTCCGCGAGGAGACACTGAAGTTCGGGACGCGGGCCGGGGTCCTGCGTGGTCTGTCGGTGACCGGCGGGGTGATCACCTCGGCCGGCGTGGTGCTGGCCGCGACCTTCGCCGTCCTCGGCGTCCTTCCGCTGGTGTTCCTGGCCGAACTCGGTTTCGCGGTCGCGTTCGGGGTCCTGCTGGACACGATCATCGTGCGGTCGATCCTGGTCCCCGCCCTGGCTCACGACATCGGCCGCAAGATCTGGTGGCCCTCGAAGTTGGCCGCCGGGAAGGAGTAGCCGCTTCGCGGCGTGACCTGCACATATGCCCACCCCGCTAGTCCGCGCATATGGAACTACCCGGCGCATATGGAACTGCCCGTTTCGGCCGGACCTTCGGCCGAAACGGGCAGTTCTGTATGCGCGGTGCGCTACTCGATTCGCAGAGCGCCCGGGGCCACCTTGATCGCGCTCACGATCGACGCGGCCCGGAGTCGGCACCGCAGCGCGTCCGGTCGGATCCCCTTCGCGACCCTCGACGGCCGCCTGACCCCAGTCCCGGCCCGAGCCACACCGCGGCCCCGCACGGGCCGGACGACTGGGCTGTCCCATCCGGGATGGGCTGTCCCATCCGAAGTCGGCATCTCCGGCCGCCGCCGGGCCGCTAAAGTTCGATGGTGCCCCATCCGCCCACCGCCGAGCTGAACTGGTGGCAGGCCGGGCTGCTGGCGGTGGTGCTGCTGGCCATGGCCCTCGGCCTGAGCCGGGTGAGGGCCGGCTGGGCGCAGAAGACGATGCCCTTCCTCAAGGAAGCCGGCATCGTCGCCCTGTTGTTCGCGCTCTGGCAGCGAGCCGGGCAGCTCTCCCAGCACAGCACCACCACCGCGTTCGACCGCGGCATCTGGATCAACCGCGCCGAACGGTGGCTGCATCTGCCGAACGAGCGCGACCTCCAGCTCGGGCTGATCACCCACCCGACGCTGGGCCAGTGGGCCAATCTGTACTACGCCGTCATGCACCTGTCCACGACCGGCGCCATGCTCTTCTGGCTGTTCTGGCGACACCGGGACAAGTACTCAAGGGTGCGGGCGGCACTGGCCATCTTCACCGGCCTGGCCCTGCTCGTGCAGACCGTCGCCGTCGCGCCACCCCGGCTGCTGCCGCAACTCGGGTTCATCGACATCGCCGTCAAGTACGGCCAGTCGGTCTACGGCTCCGGAGCGTTCAGTGCCCAGGATCTCCTGGCCATGCCGTCGGTGCACATCGGCTGGGCGATCGTGGTGGCCGGCGCGGTCATCTATGCCAGCACCAGCCGCTGGCGGTGGCTGGTCCTGGTCCACCCGTTGCTGACGCTCTACGTCATCACCGCCACCGGTAACCACTGGTGGTTCGACAGCCTCGGCTCCGTGCTGCTCCTGGCCCCGGTCGTCGTGGGGCAGATCTTCTACTTCCGATGGCGCGGGTCCCGCCGTCCCGCCCGGGGCGAGCGGACCGAGGCCCTCACCGTTGTCGGGACGTCGTCCTAGGCTGATGACCGGGAGGGCGAGGCTGGACGCCGCGCTCGCGTCCGAGGAGGCAGGGTATGCGGCAGATCGTGATGATGACGTCGGTCTCCCTCGACGGCTACGTCGCCGGGCCGGGCGGCGAGATCGACTGGCACCACGTCGACGACGAGGTGCACACCGACTTCAACACCCGGCTCGGTGCCATGAGCACCTTCCTTGACGGGCGGATTTCCTACGAGCTGATGGCGTCCTACTGGCCGACGGCCGACCAGGACGCGGAGGCCGCGCCGCCGATCGTCGAGTTCGCCCGGATCTGGCGGGACATGCCGAAGATCGTCTTCTCACGGTCGCTGACCGACGTCGCGTGGAACTCGACGATCCGCCGGGAGGTCGACCCGGAGGAGATCCGCGAGTTGCAGCGCCGGCCGGGTGGGGACATGGCGATCGGTGGAGCGACCCTGGCCGCGACCTTCATGCGGTTCGACCTGATCGACGAGTACTGCCTGTACGTCAACCCGATCATCCTGGGTGCCGGGCAGCCGCTGTTCCCGGGCGCGCCCGAGCGGGTCGCGCCGACGCTGGTCGAGTCGCGGACGTTCGGCAACGGAGTCGTACTGATCCGCTACCGCCGCGAGCGCGGGTAGTTTCGTCCGATGGAGCAACGGGTCATTGGCCTGCTCGGCGGCATGAGTTGGGAGAGCAGCGCGCAGTACTACCGCCTGACCAACGAGCTGGTCCGTGACCGGCTGGGCGGCCTGCACTCCGCCCGTTGTCTGCTGGCCTCGGTCGACTTCGCCGAGATCGAGCGTCTCCAGGTCGCCGGCGACTGGGACACCGCCGGAGCGGTGCTGGCCCGAGTGGCCAAAGCGCTGGAGGCCGGGGGCGCCGAGATCATCGTGATGTGCACGAACACCATGCACAAAGTGGCCGATCAAATCCGGGCCGACCTGGGCATACCGTTCCTCCACCTGGCCGACACCACCGCCCGGGCCGTGATCGCGGCCGGGATGACGACGGTCGGACTGCTCGGGACCGCCTTCACCATGGAGCAGGACTTCTACCGGGAGCGGCTGGCCTCGCACGGACTCTCCGTCCTGATCCCCGAAGCGGCCGACCGGGCCGAGGTGCACCGGGTCATCTACGAAGAGCTGTGCCTCGGAGTGGTGCGAGAAGAGTCCCGCCAGATCTATCGCGAGGTGATAGAACGCCTGGTCGCGGCGGGTGCGGAGGGCGTCATCCTGGGATGCACCGAGATCGAGTTGCTGGTCGGGGCCGAGGACAGTCCGGTGCCGGTCTTTCCCACCACCCGGCTGCACGTCGAGGCCGCCGTGAACTGGTCGCTCTCCGAGGAGCAAGCATGACGAAGACCGTCCTGATCACCGGCACCTCGTCGGGCATCGGGGCCCATACGGCGGTGGCAGCGGCGAGGTCCGGCTGGCGGGCGGTGGCGACGATGCGTGACGTGTCCCGGGCCGGGGTTCTGACCGAGCTCGCCCGTTCCGCCGGGGTCCTCGACCTGATCGACATCCGCGCCCTGGACATCACCGATCTCGATTCGGTGACGTCCTGTCTGGACGGGGTGATCGCGGATTTCGGAGCGCTGGACGCGGTCGTCAACAACGCCGGAGCCGGGCACGTCGGGACGCTGGAGCTGGAGCGCATCGACGATGTCCGCACCGTCATGGAGGTCAACTTCTTCGGGACGGTGCTGGTCACCAAGGCGGCGCTCCCGCACCTCCGGGCGTCCGGTGGTCGAGTGCTGACGGTGACCAGCGTCGGGGGCGTGGTCGGGCAGCCGTTCAACGAGGCGTACTGCGCGGCGAAGTTCGCGGTCGAAGGGTTCATGGAGTCACTGGCACCCGTGGCGGCCACCGTCGGCGTGACCGTCGTGGTGATCGAACCGGGCGCCGTGGCCAGCGGATTCGTCGGCAACGTCGGGCTCGACGCCACCGGCCTGATGGCGTCCGCCGGGCCGTACGCGCCGGCGCTCACCGCCTACCTGGCTCGCACCGCCGGCGCGTTCGCCCACGCCCAGAGCGCGGCCGACGCGGCCGGGGTGATCATCTCCGCGCTGACCGCGGAGGACGTGCCGTTCCGGATGCAGACCTCGCCCGGCGCGCGGGCCTTCGCCGGGGTGAAACTGGCCGACCTGGACGGCAGCGGCGTGATCGGCCTGACCACTACCTGGGTCGCCTCTTGACCCTGACACGATGTCAGGTCCCAGGCTGAGTGGGTCATGTTCACCATCGGAGAATTCGCCGGCCTCGGTCGGGTGTCGATCCGGATGCTGCGTCACTACGACCGCATCGGGGTTCTGCGCCCGGCCGCGGTCGACCCGGTCAACGGCTACCGGCTCTATCGGGCCGATCAGCTGTCCCGACTCAACCGTGTAGTCGCCCTGAGCAGCCTCGGATTCACCCTCGCGCAGGTGCGTTCGATCCTCGAGGGACCGATCGACGTGGCCGAGTTGAGGGGCATGCTGCGGCTGCGGCAGGCCGAACTTCACACTCAGCTCGAGGCCGACCGAGCCCGGCTGACCGGCGTCGAGGCGCGACTCCGCATCATCGCCCAGGAGGGCACCATGAGTACTCAGGACGTTGTGGTCAAGAGAGTCGAGCCGGTCCGCCTGGCCGAGATGACGGCCACGGCCGCCAGTTTCGCCACCCGGGACATCGGTCCGGTGATCCAGACGCTGTATCCGCAGCTGATGCGGGAGCTCGACCGCGCCGGCATCCGGCCGACCGGGTATGGGATCGCGTACTACGAGGCCGCCGACGATGATTCAGTGGTGATCCACGCCGGCATCATGGTCGACGCCGATCCGGTCGCCGACCAGGCTTTCCGCATCGGGGATCTGGCCGGCGAGCAATCGGCGGCCACGATCATCCACCGCGGATCGATGGACACCTGCGAGGAGAGCTACCAGGCCCTGGCGCAATGGACGGAGGCGAACGGCTACCGCGCCAAGGGTTTCGCCCGCGAGGTGTACGTCGACTACGACCCCGAGCGTCCAGACGACGGAGTCACCGAACTCCAGATGCCGATCGAGAAGACCTGAGCCACCCGGGGCTCTCTGAACCCCGCCCGGCGTGGATCAACTTCGCAGGCATGGACGAACTTGTTCGCTCCTGTCACACCCGTCCCAAGACCGCGAAGTTGATCCACGCCGCACTCCCTCGGTCTAGCCCTCGTCGGCCAAGCCTTGTCCGGGTCACGCACCCTCGTCCGGATCGCGGATCTCGTCGCGGATCCAGCCGATGTAGCGGTCGGCACTGCGCTGGACGGCCGTCCTCGCGTCCGCCTGGATCACCCGTCCGTCGAACGCACCGTAGATCCGGTCGAACGTCAGGTCGTCCACGGTGGAGGCGATCTGACGCACCAGCCGCTCGCCGAGCGGGATCAGGTTCGGATAGCTGCGCATGAACGAGACCGTGGCCCGGTCGTTGTTGACCATCAACGTGTCGCCGACCAGCAGGGCACCCTGGCCGTCCGCCCCGGCCGGCCAGTGCAGAACAGCGCTTCCCGGGAAGTGGCCGCCGCACTGGATCAACTCCAGCCCCGGCACCACCGTCCGCCGGCCGGACCACAGCGTGATGTTGTCGTCCGGACGACGGATCCAGCGCCGATCGGCCTCGGCCGTGTAGACCGGGATCCCGTCGAACGCCTTGCTCCAGGTGATCGACGCCCCGACCAGGTGCGGGTGGCTCGACGCGATCGCCGCCACCCCACCCAGGACCATCGCGTCGTTGACGAGTTGCTGGTTCACGAAACCGGGCGGCTCCCACAGCACGTTCCCGGCCGGGGTGCGGACCAGCAGCCCGCGCTGGCCGATCCCGAACGACGGACTCACCTGCAGTCCGTACAGATCCGGTTCGATCTCGCGGAAGGCGCCCGAGTATTCGTCCGCCATCGCCGTGAGCGAGGTCCAGGCCTGTCCTCCGGCCGGGACGTATTGCCGCTCGTCCGTGCAGATCGCGCACGGAGCCGGCGGCCGGGCGGTGTTGGCGTGTTCGATGCCGCAGGCCGTGCAGATCCAGACCGTCATACTGCGACTCTGCGGGCCGTCCGGCCGCCTCGCAAGTCGCCCGGTCTACAGCTCGTAGTCCAGGATCAGCACCCCGTGCTCGACCAGCCCCGTGCCCGCGAGGCCGGTCAGTTCGCCTGTGCCGGACCCGTGGACGACGGCTGCGTGCATGGACGTCGGGAAGCCCTCCCCCATGGACGCGCCGTGCTCCAGCACGAACGACCCCGTCCGGCCGTCGAGGGTGCCGACGATCCGTTCCTGTGCGACGTAGGACGCGCCACGCTCCCCTCGGGTGGTCAGCGCGTGCCCGGTAGCCGATCCGACTAGGTCAGGACCGGTGTAGGTCTTCGCCAGGAGGACGTGCCCAGCGTCGGGGCCGCCCTCGACCCCCGGGTCGGGGTCTCCCTCCCACCGATCGAGCGTGAACGACGCCTCGAGATGCTTCGTCATGGCCGTGAGCATGCCAACGGCACCGGCCGAGGGCAATCGAAGGGTCCGTCAACATCGCTCCAGAGCGTCTACCGATCGGTACGTAGGGTTTTGTCGTTCGACTACGAACGAAAAAGCCATTCGTACCGGTGAGTAGCCCGGGTTGCGCCTGACCGAGTTCGCGCGAGCGCCCGCGCTCGGCACGCAACGCAACGGTGGCCAGACATGCAACACAGCTAGGATCAGTCGATCCGCCCCGGCACGCAGCCCTCCTCAGCACGCCCTGACCCAGCCCGGCGGCGGCAGAGGCGAAGGAAAGCCACATGACCGGGAACAGCCTGGACCGACACATGCCCTTGTATGCGCAGCGCACCGCTGGCATGCGAGCTTCGGCCGTCCGGTCCCTGTTCGCCGTGGCCAACCGTCCAGAGGTGGTCTCCCTCGCCGGTGGCATGCCGTACCTGCAGTCGCTGCCACTGGAGAGCGTCGCGGCCGAGGCGGCGCAGCTGATCGCCCAGGACGGACTGACCGCCCTGCAGTACGGCTCCGGCCAGGGCATTCTCGAACTCCGCGAGCAGATCTGTCAGGTCATGGCCCTGGAGGGCATCACCGCCCACCCGGATGACGTCACCGTGACCGTCGGCTCGCAGATGGCCCTCGACCTGGTCACCCGCATCTTCTGCGACCCGGGCGACGTCATCCTGGCCGAAGCGCCGTCCTACGTCGGCGCCCTGACCACCTTCGCGTCGTACCAGGCCAAGGTGGTCCACATCGAGATGGACTCCGACGGCCTCATTCCCTCGGCCGTCAGCGCCGCCATCGAGTCGGTCCGGGCAGCCGGCGGCCGGATCAAGTTCCTGTACACGATCCCGAACTTCCACAACCCGGCCGGCGTGACCATGTCCGACGCCCGGCGCCAGGAGCTGGCGAAGATCTGCCGCGAGGCCAACATCCCGATCCTGGAGGACAACCCCTACGGGCTGCTCGGCTTCGACGACAAGATCCGCCGTTCCATCCGGGCCGACGACGCCGAGAACGTGATCTACCTTGGCTCGTTCTCCAAGACGTTCGCCCCCGGCCTACGCGTCGGCTGGGTGCTCGCGCCGCACGCCGTCCGCGAGAAGCTGGTACTGGCGAACGAGAGTGCCACGCTCAACCCGCCGGTGTTCAACCAGATGATGGTCTCCCGGTACCTGGCCAATTTCGACTGGCAGAGCCAGGTCAAGGCCTACCGCCACACCTACGCCGAGCGCCGGGACGCGATGATCCAGGCCCTCGAGACGCACATGCCCGAGGGCACCACCTGGACCAACCCAGAGGGTGGGTTCTTCGTCTGGGTCACCCTCCCCGAGGGTTTCGACACGGCGGCCATGCTGCCCCGGGCCGTCACCGCCCGCGTGGCCTACGTCCCCGGAACCGCCTTCTACGCCGACGGTCTCGGTTCGCGACAGATGCGGTTGTCGTTCTGCTTCCCGACGCCGGAACGCATCGTTGAGGGCATCCGCCGCTTGGCCACGGTGCTGGACAACGAGCTGGACGTGATGCGCACCTTCGGTGCGACGACCGCCGCCCTGCCGGCCTACAAGGCCAACCGCGGCCCGTCCTCACCCTCTCCTGACATCTACTAAGGACCGAAGATGAGCGATCGTCATGTGGTGGTACTGGCCGGCGGACTCACGCACGAACGTGACGTGTCGCTCCGTTCCGGCTCGCGCTTGACCGAGGCGCTTCGCCGCCAGGGGCTCGAGGTGACCGTCCGGGACGCCGACGCCACCCTGCTGCCCTACCTGGCCCAGGCCAAGCCGGACGCGGCGATCATCGCGCTGCACGGCGGCCGCGGCGAGAACGGTGCGGTGCAGGGCATTCTCGAACTGGCCGGCATCCCGTATCTCGGCACCCGGTCGCACGACTGCCGGCTCTCCTGGGACAAGCCGACCGCCAAGACGCTGGTCAAGCGGGCCGGTTTCGCTACCCCCGACTGGATCACGTTGGCCCACAACACCTTCCGCGACATGGGGGCCGCGGCGTTGATCAGCGAGCTGGTCGAGCACCTCGGTCTGCCCCTGATGCTGAAGCCGCATCAGGGCGGGTCGGCCCTGGGTGCATCGGTGGTGCGGACGGCGGCCGACGTGCCCGGCGCGTTGGTCCAGGCGTTCGCCTACGGCGACGTCGTGCTGGTCGAGCAGTTCGTCGAAGGCGTCGAGATCGCCGTCACCGTGGTCGACGGCAGTGAGGGCCCCCGCGCGCTGCCGGCCGTCGAAATCGTCCCGGAGAGCGGCGTCTTCGACTACGAATCCCGCTACACCGCGGGCCTGACGACCTACTACACGCCGGCCCGACTCGATCCCGAGGCCGCCGGAGCCGCCGCCGAACTGGCCATCGGCGCCCACAAAGCGCTTGGGCTGCAGGATATCTCCCGAACCGACGCGATCGTCGACGCGAACGGCGTCGTCCAGTTCCTCGAGGTCAACGTCTCCCCCGGACTGACCGAGACCTCGATGCTCCCGATGTCGGTGGAAGCAGCCGGCGAGGACCTGGGCGGCGTGTATTCCGCTCTGATCGAGCAGGCCATCGCGCGGGGCTGAGTCGCAGGTCACGCCTGGTTTACCCGCCCAGGTCCGCGGTAACCTCGTAAGACAGGCAGAGGCTGGGGCGCACATCGCCCGTTGACGGATCGAGGGCCGAGGCATGCAGTGGTGGGCGTGGTTGATCATCGTGATCGTGGTGATAGCGGTCTTGGTGGGCGCGTTCGTCGCGCTGCAGGCGAAGCGGCGTCGTGGTGGCGTCATCATCAGCGACCGCAAGCGCGGCCGTAAATGAGCACCCTCATCCGGGCGAGTGAGATCATCCAGAAGGCGGTCGTCACGTTTGCCGGGGAGGACGTGGCCCAGGTCAAGGACATCGTCTACGCCGCGAACGGTGGCCAGATCGGTGCGTTCACGCTGGCCGGCCGGGGTATGTTCGCCGGTCCGTTGAGGGTGGCGCTGCCCTGGACCGCGGTGGTCGGGCTCGGCCCGGACGCCGTCGTCATCGAATCGGAGGACGTCCTGGTCCCGTTGGCCGAGGCATTCGAGGCGGACGATACCGGCTCCGGGCGGTCCGACATCCTCAAGTCGGAGGTGCTGACCGACACCGGGGTGTCACTCGGTCGCGTCTCCGACGTGATCATCGGCATCGGCGCTCGGCCGGGCGGTGAAGCGGATGTCGTCGGCTACCAGATCGACCCGGCGGAGAGCCTGGGCCGCGGCCGGCTTCCGCTGCTCATCCCGTTGCCCGACACGTTGTCCGCTTCGGGCGAGCACCTGATGGTCCCGGCCGCGGCCGCCAACTATCTGACCGACGACCTCGCCGCGTTCGGTGCGGCCATCGATGCGTTTCGGTCTCAGTTGGGGGAGGTGTCCTGATGCTGTTCACCGAAACGATCGGCCGCAAGGTGGTCAGCACCGGCAACGCCTCGACTGTCGGCCACGTCGGCTCGCTGGTGATCGACCCGAGTGTTCGACGCGTGGTCGGTCTGTCCCTGAAGAAGACGCACGGCGCGGGCACGATGCTCCCGTGGACGGGAATCACCGCATTCGGAGCGGATGCCGTCACCGTGTCGGGCGAGGATCAGATCGTCGACGAGGAGGGTGCGCTGGAGGAGTTGAACTCCAAGGCCCACCACATCATCAAGAAGCGGGTGCTGACCACGTCCGGCCAGCAGATCGGCATCGTCCGGGACGTGGACTTCGACCCGTCGGACGGAACGATCCTGGGCATCATCACGGACGGACCGCCGATCGACGGCCGTGCGTTGCTCGGCGTCGGGTCGTATGCCGTTGTCGTCCGGGGCTGACCGGGCCGGCGGCCCGGACGTCCGTACGGCGGATATCCGGACGAGCCACCCGTTGCATCCGGCACCGCGCCCCCGACCGTGGGTCGCGGTGCAGGATGCAACGCGTCACTTGCGGCCGGGCGTCCAGTTCATGCCCCAGCCGTAGGTACGGTCCAGCACCGACTGCCCTCCGTTGATGTACTGCACCTCGCGCTGCACCACCAGATCGTTCCCGTGGTTGATCAGCTGGGCGACGGCGCAGATCCGCGCGCCCTGATCCGTTGCGTCCAAACGGACCTCGATCTGCGGGCCGTTGATCGGGCTCAGTGTGACCACCCCGTCGACCGCGGCCCAGTTGGGTGCACCCTCGTAGATCATCGCGAAGATCAGGACCCGGCGGAACCGGCCGGGCTGCTCGAGATTGATCGACATGTTCTCGCCGGTGCTGACCGAACCGGTGCGGTCGTCGCCGTCCAGCTTGATCCACGGCGGCCGGTCCAAGGATCCGAACGAGTTGCCCAGGGCCTGCACGACGCCCTTGGAACCGTCCGAGAGTTCGTACAGGCAACCGAGATCCAGATCGACTCCGGACGACTGCTGGGCCTGCGCCGCCAGCCGTTTGAAGAATCCGCCTTTCTGGGCCGACTGCGCCGCCGGGTTGACGCCGGACGACCAGTTCAGGTTGATCCGGATGGTGCCCGTGCTGCCACCGGACTTGGTCAGTGACACCTGGGGCGACGAGGCGGTGAGGGTGACCTTCTGCAGCGACACCCCGCCTCGGCCGGGCGCCGGCACCGACGAAGTCGGTTGGTACGCAGCGGGTTGCGGAGTGGGGGGCGGGGCCGGGTAGCCGCCCGACGGTCCGGCGGGATACCCACCGGTCGGAGCCGGATAGCCACCGGACTGCGGAGCCGGATACCCGCCAGGCGCGGCCGGATACCCACCAGGCGCAGCGGGATAACCGCCCGGCTGGGGTGCCGGTTGGCCAGTGGACGGTGCCGGGTAGCCGGTGGACGGTGCCGGGTAGCCGGCAGAGGGTGGAGCGACGGGCGGCCCGCCGGGTGCCGGCCATCCACCAGGAGCGGCAGAGCCGCCGGTCGGGGCCGGGGGCGGCCAGGCGGCGGCGGGCGGTGGATAGTGCCCCGGTGCTGCCGCCGGCGCCGCGGGCGGCGGAGGGGTCGGCGGTGCTGACGCGGCCGGAGGCGATGCGACCGGAGGCGACACCGGCGCGGGTGGGGCAGCCGCTTCCTCCTCCTCCGGCGGTGTGTACCAGGACGGCAGACCGCCCGAGGCCGGGGGCCCCGAGGGTGTGGGCGCAGGGGCAGGCTCCGGCGGCACTGGACGCTTGCGGTTGTAGTCGATGGCCATGCGGACTCCTGGACGGGTTGTGATCGGTCAACCCCGGCGCCGCGGCAGGACTGCAGGTACTTCGTCGGGCCGGGAGGCCCACTGTCCCGGCGCCGCTTCCGGCGCCGGGACAGGGTCGATTCGTCAGATGTTGACGCCGAAGTCGCGGGCGATACCCGCGAGGCCGGAGGCGTAGCCCTGGCCGATGGCGCGGAACTTCCACTCCGGGCCGTTGCGGTAGAGCTCGCCGAACACCATGGCGGTCTCGGTCGAGGCGTCCTCGGAGAGGTCGTAACGGGCCAGTTCGTTGTTGTCCGACGTGTTGACGACGCGGATGTAGGCGTTGCGCACCTGGCCGAAGGACTGCTGGCGGGTGTCACCCTCGTAGATCGACACGGCGAACACGACGGACAAGATGTTCGGCGGCACGGCCGACAGGTCGACCTTCACCTGCTCGTCGTCGCCCTCGCCCTCGCCGGTCAGGTTGTCGCCCTGGTGCTCGATCGACCCGTCCGGGGAGCGCAGGTTGTTGAAGAACACGAAGTACTGGTCGGACACGATCTTGTGGTCTTCGCCCAGGGCCAGCGCGCTGGCATCGAGGTCGAAGTCGACGCCCGTGGTGGCGCGGGCATCCCAGCCCAGACCCACCATGACCGACGTCAGATTCGGGGCCGCTTTCGTCAGCGAGACATTGCCACCCTTGGTAAGGCTCACACCCATTGCCGGCTCCTCCTACGTTGCACCTGGCAGCACGCGTTCGGCGCTGCCGATCTTGTTCCTGCCCCGGTAACGCGCGTTGGGCGCTCCGGAGTTCCTGCGATCGCTCACGTCTTGATCATTCACGGCGGATCCTCATGATTGACGCTCCGGGACGCCGCAGCAGGGACGCTACACGCGCGCCGAAAGCCCGGCCCGGGGAACCGGAAATTCCCCGTCATTCGATTTTCGACGGCTCGGTGACCCACCGAGCCGTCGGGACCGGGAGCGGAGACGGCCCGACGCATCGCCCGGACCCCGGCACCGGTATCGCTCGCGGTCATCGACATCATCGCAGCGCCGTCTCACCGTCGCGTCGGCTCCACGGCCAATCGCCGTAGGATCGGATCAATGTCCAGAAGCTGGTCGGGACGCCTCACCAGGCGACCGCAGGATCAAGCCGCGCAGGCCGCCCAGGACGGCGCCGTCGCGGCCTTTCTCGACCTGGACAACCGTCAGTCCTACGTCAAGGACGCCATGGACGCGGTCGGTGAGAACTCGGCCTCCGGGGCCGCATTGACCCGCGAGTGGACGACGGTGGCGCAGGTCGCGTTCGACGCCTCCTCGAAGTACCTGGCCACGGCCGAGTCGCATTCGCTGCTCGATTCCGCCGACCGGCCGACCGGGGTGGATCCGGTGGCCGCCGCGGCCGCCTTCACCCAGGTGCACAAGACTCTGGCCGACGCCGCGATCGCGGTGGACACCTTCTACCGCAAGCACGCGGACGAACTGGAGAAGGCCAGGTCACTCCGCGCCGCGACGCCGCAGATCTCCAGTGAGGCCAGGGCCGCGGCCGTTCAGGCCGAGGCCGACCTGACGAAGGCCGAGGCCGACGGATTCGCCTACCCGAGCGTGATGGACGCCGCCGGCGAGCTCGTCAACGCGTTGTCCGAGCTCAAGACGGCCGAGACGGTCGGCTCCCCGCTGGAGATCAGGCATGCCGCGGCCGCTGTCCACGCCGCCGCCGAGACTGTGGGCTCCCGGATCACCGCCGCCCGCAACCTGGCCGCCACCGTCCGTGGCTCGTTGAGCAGCGTGAAGACCCGGATCGAGGCGGTCGGCACCCGGCTGGAATCGCTGCCGTCGACCCGGTCAGCTCTGCTCCGGGAGTTCTCCGCGGCCTGCTCACGGGACCTGAGCGGGGCCGACGACCGCGCCCGGCGGGCGCTGGAGGATGCCCGTGGTGAGTTTGCCCAGGCGCAGTCGGCGTTGAACGCCGGTCAGCCGGAGCCGGCCGCGAACCATCTGGCGACGGCTCGGGCGAAGCTGAGTACGGCCGAGGCCGAGGGCGACTCGATGGGCGATCGGCTGCGGCTGCTGCGGAGCACCCAGGCCGACCCGGCAGCGGCCGCGAAGGCGACTCGGTTCAAGCTGCGGGACGCCCAACTGCTGGTCGTGTCCCGGGGCCTGGTCCCGCAGTGGGGTTCGGTGCTCGACGCGCAGTCCGATCGGATCGAACGGGCGGCGGCCGATCTCACCGGTACCCACCCCGACTATTGGACCTACCTGCAGACCCTGCAGTCGGTGGACGCGTTCGTGAAGAACGTGATCGACCGGGTGCGGGGAGAGGCGGCGCACGGGCACTGACCCTAGTCCGCGGCGGCCACCTCGAGGGGTTTGGTCCCCGCGAACGAACTGGCCACACCCGCGGCGACCTGCGTCAACGGGACCACCGACGAGACCGAGACGAACTCCGTGCCCAACCGTGGGTGGAGCGGACCCGGGTCGCGGCCCAGGGCGAGCTGGACCGCCGCCCACGGGAGGTTCACCCCGGTGAGCGCCGTCTGGAAGAGCCCGCCCGAGGGACGCGAGTTGATCTCCAGCAGCGCCGGCTCGTCGTTGAACAGGCGGAACTGCACATTCACCAGGCCGTCCAGATCGAACCGCTCGACCAGTTCCGAGGCCAACCCGGGGAGCCGTGGGTCGCCCCCGAGAACCCGGTGCCGACCGCTCTTCGTGCGGGGGATCGCCGCGAGGGTCCGACCGCGGTGGGCCAGGACGTCGACACTCGTCTCCGGCCCGGGCAGGTACGGCATCAGCATCAGATCCGGGACGTGCTCAGCGGCGGCGGCGATCGCATCCCGTACGGTCTGCACCCAGACCAGCGGGCCGATCGGACCCAGCAAGGACGTCAGATCGGGAGCCGCCCGGGTCAGGAAACGGACACCGTCGGCGCCGACACCGCGGGTCGGCTTCATGATCAGCGGGTGGCTGCGTGTCCACAGCTCGTCCAGGTCGACGATCGCCGCGTCGAACTGCGGCCCCGACCGGGCGACGCGCCACGGCGGCACCAACTTGCTCCCGGCCAGTGCCTGGTAGGTGTCCGCCTTGTCGGCCAGCAGGTCGACGGCGTCGGCCGGCGGGCAGATCAAAGCCGTTCCGATGGATGCGAAATCGCTTGCGCGGTGGGCGATCTGCGACTGCCCAGCCACCGGCAGCAGTACGTCGATGCGATGCTGCCGGCACAGGTCCAGCATCTGGTCGACGAAGTCAGGGTCGGTCACCACGGGCTCGCGCAGTTTGTGATCCACCCCGGCGAGCATCGGCGAGCTCAGATCGGCATGGGAGCCGAACAGTTCCACCGGAACCCCATCGGGGTTGTGCCGCAACATGTCCAGCAGGTGAACAGCGGTAGCGTAGTTCCGATTCAGCCAGATCCTGACGTGCTGCACCTTGTTGCTCCTGGCTTCGAACCGATGTGTTGGACACCAAGCGGCACCCTTCCCCGCGGCGGCGCCGGGAAGGGTGAACCTGCTGATTGGACTGCGACCCGGCTGCGTGCCGGTACCTCAGGAGTTTACCGGCTGAACAGCCAATTGCGAGGGGCTGTTTTGTTGACGTTCATCTCTTGTCCGGTTCTTGCCGATCACTGGTTCACCCGTTCGCCGGAAACACCCGGGGCGGTGGGCGTCGCCCTTCGGGCGATCTGTGGAAGAGGCACAAGAATGGCGTGTGCGTGAGGCACACTGTCGGGGGATGACGCGTCGCCGCTGACGCCCAGCCCGGTCCGACGGCGTGGCAGCGGCTGGCCCTCAGGCTCGATATGCGTTGCTGCTCAATGGCTCTCGGATCGATGAAAGGATCGGTAAAGGTGCGCCACTTCGACCACCTGTCGCAGGACGTTCGGGACGAGTTGTTCTCGCTCGCCCCCGGCGAGTTCGACCGCACGAGTGGGCGGACGGTGCTGGCCAACGCCCTGGGCGCGACGTTGTACATCCCCGGAGTGCGGACCGACCTGGTCAAGGCGATCACCAAGCGGGCGGCCGACGGTGTGCGCTCGGTGGTGATCGATCTGGAGGATGCGGTCGCGGACGACCAGGTCGACGGCGCGGTGGTCAACGCCATCGACGCGATCACGGAGTTGAGCGACGCTGATCAGCAGACCCTCCTGTTCGTGAGAGTCCGTACCCCCGAACACATCCGTGATGTCATCGCCGGCATCGGCGATTCGAGCTCGGCATTGAACGGGTTCGTGCTACCGAAGTTCTCGGCGTCGACCGGGGCGCGATTCCTGGGCGAGATCCTGGCCGCGTCCGACCGCGTCGGCACCCGACTGTTCGCCATGCCCGTGCTGGAGACCCCGGACGTCCTGTACCGGGAGAGTCGGACCGAGGCCCTCTCGGCCATTCGTGATCTGCTGGGCCAGTACCGCGAGATGGTCCTGGCCGTCCGGTTCGGTGCCACCGATCTCTGTGGCCTGTACGGGATCCGGCGCGATCGTGACCTGAGCATCTATCACGTCGGGGTCGTGGCCGAGCTGATCGCCGAGGTGGTCAACCACCTCGGGCGCGCGGACGGGACGGGGTACACGATCACCGGGCCTGTGTGGGAGTACTTCGCCGGCCACGAGCGGATGTTCCGTCCGCAGCTGCGGGCCACCCCGTTCGAGTCCCGCCACGCGAAGTCGTTCCGCCACCAGTTGGTGACCAACGACGTGGACGGCCTCATCCGGGAGATCGTGCTCGATCGGGCGAACGGGCTGACCGGAAAGACGGTGATCCATCCGTCGCACGTCGCCGCGGTGCACGCACTGTCCGTCGTCCCGCACGAGGAGTTCAGCGACGCCTCCGACATCCTGGGGTCAGCCGAGGCCGGTGTCCGCGCGTCCGGCTACCGCAACAAGATGAACGAGATGCGCCCGCACCGGCGCTGGGCCGAGCGCATCCGCGACCGCGCCGCGGTCTTCGGGGTGGCCAACCCCGACATATCGCACGTCGAGATCCTCACCGCCTTGTTGGACGGGTGACGGTGACCGACTTCGGGTCCTCGACGGCCGTCGGGCCGGCTGATCCCACCCGGTGGATGCGTACGCAGTTCGGAGTGACGCTGCGGACCGTCTCGTCACCGGTGGGGTTGGACATCGACGACCTGGTCGGCGTGGCCGCCCGCCGAAATCCGCGACGGGCCCACCTGCTGGTGTCGACCGTGCTCGGCAAGCACATCCCCGTCGATCCGCGCCTGGTGATCGCGTCCGGTCGTCTGCTCGGTGAGTTGGTGGCGCAGACCCTGGGGATCGCGCAGCCGGCCGACTGGTCGGACGTCGCCGCCACCGCGGTGCGATCCGGTGACGGGTCACCTCTGCTCGCACCGCTCGATGCGATGCGGGCCGGCCGGGCCGTGACGGCGGTCGAGGTGCTCGGTTTCGCCGAGACGGCAACCGGTCTGGGCCATCTGGTGGCCGATCAGCTGCGGGCCGCGTGCTACCTGCACTCCACTCGCCGGGCGGTGCCGGGGGTACCGGTGGCCGGCACTTTCGAGGAGGGTCATTCGCACGCCACCAGTCACCTCCTGCTGCCGGTGCCGGACGATCTGCTCGACACCGATGGGACGTTGGTGCTGGTGGACGACGAACTGTCCACCGGCAAGACGGCCATGGGCACCATCGAGGCGATGCACCGACGCCGACCACGCGCCCGGTACGTGCTGGCCAGCCTGATCGACCTACGGACGACACACGACGAGGGTGAGATGGCGCTGCTGGCCGAGCGTCTCGGCTGCCGGATCGATGTCGTCTCGCTGGCCCGGGGCCGCGTCGACCTCCCCGACGGGTTGACCAGCGCCGTGGCCGACCGCCTGGCCGGACTGGCGTCGATCGACCCCGGTACTCCGCTTCCCGTTCCCTCGGCCGTCCTCGACGTCATCGACATCGCCTGGCCGGCCACCATTCCTGACGGTGGTCGGCACGGATTCCTGACGCGCGACCGGGAGCCGTTCGACCGCGCCGTCGACGCCGCATCGGTCCGGCTGTCTGCCGCGGTTCGCTCGCGGGTGCCCTCGGGCGGGCGGGTGGTCGTCATCGGCTCGGAGGAACTGATGTATCTCCCGCTGCGGTTGGCGACCGAACTGACATCGGAGTTCGACGTCGGGTTCCAATCGACCACCCGCTCCCCCGTGCTGGCGGTGGACGATCCGGGCTATCCGGTTCGACGGCACGTCCGGTTCGCCGATGCCGAAGGTGACGTCGACGCCCCTCGGTTCGTGTACAACGTGGCCGACCCGCACACCGGTGCACGACCTGATCTGGTGGTGCTGGTCGCGGACGCCGACTCGGCCGTCCTGCGGGGCCCCGCCGGCGCGGCCGCCGCCCTGGCCGCCGCCGGGTTCCCGGTGTTGCTGGCCGTACTGGATCCGGTGGATCCGACCCTGTTGCAGCAGATCAGGAGGACCTCTGTGCTTCCCCCGCCACTGACCGGACCGACCTTCGGTTCCTACGCCGCCGGTGAGGTGCAGTGGCTGCTCACCGACCTGTCCGGGGTCGATCTCGAGGGCGATGTGGCGCACCGGGAAGCGGCCATCCAGGCCGGGACGGCCCACTACGCGGAATCCTTGCCGATCGAATTCCAGCCCGACGCGGCCTATCAGGAATTGTTCTCCACGGTTCTGTCCGAGTCGGCCGAGCGTTTGGCTCTGGCCGTCGGGCGCGTGACGGAATTGGTGCTGGCCGAACGCGGCCACGATGTCGTGCTGGCCTCGCTGGCCCGCGCCGGCACCCCGATCGGCGTGCTGATGCGCCGCTGGGCCGCCTTCCGACACGGTCTTGAGCTTCCGCACTACGCTCTCTCGATCGTGCGCGGCCGAGGGATCGATCGTGTTGCGCTGCAGTATCTTGCTCGTCATCACGACCCCGCATCGGTGGTCTTCGTCGACGGCTGGACCGGCAAGGGCGCGATCGCCAAGGAATTGACCGCGGCCCTGCTGGAGATTCGCGAAGAATTTGGCCCGCATTTCAATGACGAATTGGCGGTTCTGGCCGATCCGGGGCACTGCGTCCGGACTTTTGGAACGCGAGATGATTTCCTGATCGCTTCGGCCTGCCTGAATTCCACCGTTTCCGGACTGGTGTCCCGGACAGTGCTGAACGATGCGTACATCGGCCCTGGACAGTTCCACGGGGCAAAGTTCTACGCCGAGCTGGCCGGCGGCGACGTGTCCAACGTCCTGTTGGACACCGTCTCGGCTGCCTTCCCTGCGGTCGTCGACGAGGTGTTGTCCGGTCTGGACGACTTGGCCGCCTCCGACCGGGAGCCGACCTTCGCCGGTTGGCAGGCCATCGAGCGGATCCGCGAGGAATACGGGATCGAATCGGTGAACTTCGTCAAACCCGGTGTGGGAGAGACCACTCGGGTGCTGCTGCGGCGGGTTCCATGGCGGATCCTGGTACGAGAGGCCGACCATCCGGATCACGCGCATCTGCGGTTGTTGGCCCGGCAGCGCGATGTCCCGGTCGAGGTCCGGCCGGAGTTGCCGTACTCATGCGTCGGGTTGATCCGGCGCGTGTCCGCCACTGAACCAGGAGAAGGTTGATCAACGGATGACGTCCGCACCGGCCGGGACCAACGGCCGCACCACCATGATCGCCAGCGACCTGGACCGAACACTCATCTACTCGCCGTCGGCCCTGCAGTTGGCCACAACTGACGAGACGTCACCCAACCTGGTGTCGGTGGAGATCTTGGAGGGTCGGCCGCACTCGTTCACGTCGCTGACGGCCACCCGCCGACTGGCCGAGCTGGCCCGGATCGCGACCTTCGTTCCGACCACCACCCGCACGATGGCCCAGTACCAACGGGTGCGGTTTCCCGGAGTCACGCCGAAGTACGCCATCACCAGCAACGGCGGACACATTCTGGTCGACGGCCAGCCGGACGAGGCGTGGCACCGGTCGACGGAGTCGGCCATCGCCGCGTGCGACGCAACGCTGGCCGACGTCAAGCACGAACTTCGGGCCCGGAGCCAGGAGGACTGGGCGATCAAGCGGCGGGTCGGTGACGATCTGTTCTGCTACATCGTCGTCGACCTGGTTCGTCTGCCGGACGGATTCATCGAGTCGTGGACGCAGTGGTGCGGCGAACGCGGGTGGAAGGTCTCGGTGCAGGGCCGCAAGATCTACGCCATCCCGAAGCCGCTGTCCAAGGAGCGGGCGGTGCTGGCGGTCGCCCGCCGGGTCGGAGCCGACCACGTGGTGGCCGCCGGCGACGGCGCCCTCGACTCCGGATTCCTGATGGCGGCTGATGCCGGGATCCGACCGCCGCACGGGGAGCTGGCCGCCCTCGGTTGGGAGCATCCGACCGTGCGTATCGCCGACCGGATCGGCGTACTGGCCGCCGACGACATCACAGCCTGGTTCGCCGAGCAGGTCCAGCTCGCGTCGTCCCTGTTCCCCGCCGAAGTTGTTGCCGCACAGTAGTTCTCGTCTGTGCTCGGGTATTGCTCCGCGGCTTCCGTCACCGTGACGTATCGGTGGCAGGTCCCCGGATTCGGGGGTCGAGGGCCGGTTTCGAAGATCTTCGGTTCTCCGGCCCTCGACAGCCCGCTATTCGGTCTCGGGTGATCCATTTCGGCGCTGATTCAGAGCGGCCGGCGCCATGATGCCGACAATTCTCTCCAGGTCGTCCACCGTCGCGAACTCGACGATGATCCGGCCCTTCTGCTTGCCCAATTCGACCCGAACGCGAGTGTCGAATGTGTCGGACAGGGTCGTTGCGAGTTTGGCCAGGCTCGGCATGACGAGCTTCTTGGGCGTCGCCCGTTTCGGTTTGGCCGTCCGTCCGGCCATCAATACGACCGCCTCCTCGGTTCCACGCACCGAGAGGCCCTCGGCGACCACCCGGGTCGCCAGCTCCTCCTGATCGTCGGCCGTCTCCAAGGAGAGCAGCGCGCGTGCGTGGCCGGCGGACAGCACGCCGGCGGCGACCCGACGCTGGACGGCGACCGGGAGCCTCAGCAGCCGGATGGTGTTGGAGATGACGGGGCGGCTGCGCCCGATACGAGTCGCCAACTCCTCCTGCGTCACGTCGAATTCCTGCAGCAGCTGCTGGTAGGCCGCAGCCTCTTCCAGCGGGTTCAGGTTGGCGCGATGGATGTTCTCCAACAGGGCATCGCGCAGCAGATCGGCATCCTCGGTCTTGCGGATGATCGCGGAGATCGTGGTCAACCCGGCCCGCTGGGCGGCTCGCCACCGGCGCTCCCCCATCACCAACTCGTAGCCGTCGGCGACCTGACGAACGACGATCGGCTGCAGCAGCCCGAACTCGCGCAGCGAGTGTTCCAACTCGCTCAGCGCGTCCTCGTCGAACACAGTGCGCGGGTTGCGTGGATTGGGCCGGATCTGTTCGATCGGCACCTCCTCGTACCGCGGGCCGTCGACGACGGGGGTCGCCCCAGCTCGCTCGGTCGACGTGGTGTCGGAGGCCGCGGCCCCGGCGTCGGTGTCTCCAGCCGACCGGTCGCCGGCGGTGGGTTCGGCGGGGATATCTGTCGCCGGCGCCGAGTTGTTCGCCGTTCGATCGTCGCGCTCTTCGGCGGTCGCGCCGGTGCTGGCGCCGCCGTTTCGCGCACCGTCGTTTCTCGCACCGTCGATCGGGTCGGCCGTCCCCTGCTCAACGGTGGCCTTCTCGGAGGCCGCGGTCTCGGGCCCGTCAGTGCGGGTTTCGATGCGTTTGGTCGACCCACCCATGAAGACGTCGGAGACGACGTTGGTCTGCGGGCCGGTCGGGATCAGAGCGGCCAGGCCGCGGCCCAGGCCACCTTTGGGCTTGCTCATGAGGGCTCCTTCGCGCCGCGTTGGGCGATTTCACGTGCTGCATCGAGGTAGCTCATCGCGCCGCGCGAGCCGGGGTCGTACGTCATGACGGACTGGCTGTAGCCCGGCGCTTCGGAGATCTTCACCGAGCGCGGGATGACCGACGCCAGGACCTTCGGACCGAAGTGATTGCGGACCTCGTTCGCGACCTGGTCCGAGAGCTTGGTGCGCCCGTCGTACATGGTGAGCAGGATGGTCGACACGTCGAGTGTCGTGTTCAGGTGCTGCTTGACCAGGTCGATGTTCCGAAGCAGTTGGCCGAGGCCCTCGAGCGCGTAGTACTCACACTGGATGGGGATGAGCACCTCGTGGGTCGCAACCATCGCGTTGACGGTCAACAGTCCGAGCGACGGCGGGCAGTCGATGAAGACATAGTCGAACTCCGCCTCCACTCCGTCGATCGCCTTCTTCAACCGCGATTCGCGTTCCTCCATCCCCACGAGTTCGATCTCGGCGCCGGCCAGGTCGATGGTGGCCGGGATGCAGCCGAGTCGGGGCGCGTCCGGACAGGTCTGGATTGCCTCCGCCGCGGTGTACTCCCCGATCAGCACCTCGTAGATCGACGGCGTTCCGGTCGTGCGTTCCACGCCGAGTGCCGTGCTCGCGTTGCCCTGCGGGTCAAGGTCGATGACCAGGACGTGCAAGCCGGCCAGTGCCAGGGCCACCGCGATGTTGACCGTGGTGGTGGTCTTGCCGACGCCGCCCTTTTGGTTGGCCACGCTGAACACTCGACGATGACGCGGCCGGGGCATGGTCAGTTCACCGCTGCGAACCTCGACGGCCTGGCGTGCTGCGCGAGCGATTGGTGTGTCGTCGAACTCCACTGTTTCACGTGAAACATTGGTCTCGGACCCCACTCGACCTCCTGATGTCAGGTCTGCCGCGGGTCAAGTTTCCCAACGGTAGGACAGGCCGACGCGCGAGCGTCGGCCCGAGAAGAGACTACGTGAGTTGAGTATCGCTGACGGCCCGCCTCGTCTCGGGGACGTGTGGACAAGTTCGCCGCTGGCCGGGTCAAAGTCGGTCCCTGTGCTTTGCTTGGGGTGGAGCCTGGGGTTCGGCGCTTGGGGTTCGGGATATGCCTCTCCGTTGCTGATTCGTATCCCTGTAGGAGTGATAGGTCAACGCCTCATCCCTGGAGGTCCGTCGACGCCGCGGTTCGATTGCGAGCTACGTCTCCCGGTCCGTCGGTGAGGAGGAGTCAGGTGGGTGGAGCCGACGCACGACCCGCCCCCCTGCTGCCGTCCGGAGATGGCGCCGTTGCTTCAACGCCCGGCATCGGGTCGGCGATCGGATGGTCGGACGAGCCCGTCGCACGGACTCACGACTTAGCTACTGTCTGGGGGCGACGCTCGGGCACCACCGCCACCTCCACGTGGTCGACGATCGTCGGGTCGGACGAGCCCCGCGCACCGACCCACCATCACTGTTGCCGCCCGGAACTGGCGCCCCACGACCGCCACCTCGTCGATCGCCGGGTCGAGCGAGCCCGGTGGACGGACCCACTACTACTCCCGGCCGGTACCGGCGCCGCGCCCTCACCACCTCCGCCGGATCGACTGACGATCATCGGGTGGGTTCAAGCCGCCACGCAGCCGGATGTCATACACGGAATGCGGTCACCGGGTGAGTGCTGAACCTGTCCTCGGCCGGCCTGGGTGCGCGGGGCGGCGGTGGCCGCCACTTCGGTGGTATCGCCGGGCGCTCCGGGCTCGATGACACGCTGACGCAGTAGGAGATCCGCGGGTGCTCAGGGTGCTGCGGGCTGCCCGGGGTGCGTCTGCATTCGGGGGGCGGCCGGCTCGACGATCCGGCTACGTCTCCCCCGAGCCGCTGCTCACCAGTAATCGGACGCCTGACAACGTTCGTCGAGCGAATGTTTCACGTGAAACGTCGGCCGGCCTCCCCTGCCCATGACTCCTGCGCGACCACTCGGCGGCCGGGTGCGAGCGAGCAACCCCATCTCCCTCCGCACGGCTGGGGCGTCCCGCCAGAAGGCTGGCCGCTTCGCCGGTTCTGGCTCTGGGCCACCGATCGACAAGGGCCGGCCGTGGCATACGCGCCCGCCCCGACCACGCCCGGTTCACCGCGCGGTGATCGAGCCAGGGTGTGGTTCACCGCGCGCAGACCGGCCAGACCGTTGGGTCTTCGTCGACCATGGGCTGCCCGCACGTCGCGTCGTTTCGTTGCGGACGATTCGCGCATCACCCCACGAGAGGAGATGACTTCCGGAGCCAATGAGGAGCGGCCCGTCCAAGTTTGAGCTCGACCGAACCACTCCTTCACCCAGCCGCCCGAGATGCAGTCCCCGCCATCCGAGGCCACTCCTCCCCACCCACAGCAGACTCGCTCCACTCGCAACCGCGCGCCGGCCGGCGCCCGCCGTCGTCGACCTCAGCTGGCATCACCCCGCGCCGCTCATCGGCGCGACGGTTCACCGGCGCGTAGGAGCGACCGAACCGGCAGACCACAGCCCGAGGCGACTGCGGCTCGGCTCCGGTGGGAGGACGAGACGCGACTCTCTCGGACTCGTCGGCCAGATTCATGGCCAGTGCTTCAGTCGATCGGACTGCGTGGGGCTGCTATGTCCACATGCGGTCCGCTCACGTTCACGGCACTGGATCGGCCCCCCGGCCGGTTTGCCGGTGAGCCGAGCAAGCTCGTTTGAGTGGGTGCGCCGGAACACCGATACCCACCCAGTGCACCAATCGCAGTCCCGCTTCGGCAGACCCCGTCTTGTGGCCTCTGATTTGGCCTCCGGGCGTGAGCGGCCGGCTGCGGCGGCTCATGTTTCACGTGAAACATCTCGTCCTCGGCCTGTCGCTGCTTTCTGCGCCGCCCGCAGCAGGGAAGTTCGCGCAGCTCTCCGCGGTCCCCATCGCACCGGGTCTGCTTCGATTCCGTTCCAATACGGTCAATGCTCACCGATGCGAGCTTGGGCCTTGGAGATTGCTCGAGCTTCGGTTGGCGGCGGCGCTGGCGCAGGATGGCGCTCAGCCGCGGGGGTAGGCGTTCACTTCCGGTCTCGGTCGGGATATCGCGAGCCGGTCTGGCAACGGGATGGCTAAGGGCCGGTTGAACCCCGGCCGTTAGGCATCGCCCTTCACGACGCACGGTGCCGCGGCGGCGAACCACTGCCCTGAACCTCTCCCGCTCGGTTTGGTCGCCTCGCTTGGGGTCGGTCGTCTCCAGCTGTCCGGGTTGGTCGTCTCCACGTCTCTTGGTTGGTCGTCTCCACGTCTCTTGGTTGGTCGTCTCCACGTCTCTTGGTTGGTCGTCTCCAGCTGACTCGGTCGGTCGTCTCCAGCTGTCCGGGTTGGTCGTCTCCAGCCAAGCACGGATGTGCTGAGGTCCCGGCCCAGCCCCTCGGCCCGCCCCACCCCGCCGGCGATGGGCTGTCCTCGTCATCCTTACTGACGCTCGGACGATCGGCAGGACCTGAGGACCACTCCGCGTACGTGATCGCGCGACGACCTTCGGTGTTTCACGTGAAACATCGAGTCGGGCCGGCTGGCTTCAACGACTGGTAGTCGCGGTTGCTAGAAGTCACTCAACTCGTCTTGTCGAAGGTCAACGTGACAGTGGCCGCACTCGGTCCCCCGCTCGCGAAGCCTGCGGCTGTTGAACCACTTGGCCCGTCCCCCCAGCGTGGCCCAGCTTCCCGCGACCCGCCAAAGCGCGCGCATTGGTCTTCGTTCATCGGGCCAGCTGCCACCGAGCACGGCGGCCAGGTCCTCGATCCTGATTGCGTCAGTTGCCTAAACTTGTGAACGTGACCCCATGGAGCGTCACACCATCCTGCGTTCGGGACTCACCCCGGTGCAGTCCGCAGTGCATCGGCCGCGGTCTGACATCCCTGCGACGTGGAGGCCCGTCGATCGTCTGTCGGCCGACCGTGCCACCACGCTTGCTGTACATCGTGGGCAGAGCCAGGCGCGGGGCGGCCTCGCGGAGAGAATCTGACAAGACCCCGGTCGCTGTGATTAGGACCTCGACAGACACAGCCGGGCGTCCCTTCTCGCCCCCTGCCTGCCTCCCTGTGAATCCAAGCTTCGAGAGGCGAGCCGGCATCCGACCAGCACGTGACGTACCCACGGGGACTGGCACAGTGTTCTCCGAGGCCGCGGTGGCCTAGGCCCACGTGTTGAAGGGGGTCTTGTCGGCGACCAGAGGATGCCGATCGCGAGTTGCGCCCTACCCCGATCACGCCGGGGCGATGTTTCACGTGAAACATGGACTCCGGCGTGGCCACAGGTACCCGCCACTGCCGCCACCATCCCACCTCCACAGGCGATCCGGTTGGGTCGGGTTCCGGGTCGTGAGACCCGGCCCGAGGTTCGGGCCCGCTCGCGCTCAATGGGATCAGCGTTCCGAGATGGCGCAACACAGATCGATGACTGACGCGAGCAGCCCGCCATGTTCTCCCTTGGCACCTGGACGCCGGCGCGTGTACTCCAGACGGACGCCGGATCGGAAAGCATTGGGAAGGGCCACCGGAAATGGTGCCTCCGTCGTCACCACGCGACCACCAAGACCATCGATCGATCCCAGGCTGCTCGATGTTTCACGTGAAACATCGACGGGCGTAGAGGCGCCCGGATCGCCGAGCCGGCGATTCACCTCGGCAGTGCGCCACCGGCCAGGTACCGGTCAGGCCGCCCGAGGACCAGTCCCCGCGACATCGTCCGCGTCGCGGTCGCGGTCGCGGTCGCGGTCGCGCCTCGCGGTGAGAGGGATGAATATCCCACTTGCCGCAGTTCATCCACCAACTCGTCCTGGGATTTCATACAGGCCGCCCGGTGAGGCGGATTGACACCACCCAGCCTTGCTGAATTCCGCACGCCCGGACCTTCTGGGCCACTTAACGCCTACTTTCCAATCAAGGAATTGCCGGACGACCAAGGCCGGCACCGCGATTGACCGCCGACAGACGCAGCCCGAACGAAAGCGTTCGAAACCGCCGATCTTCACTCTTGGCCGACCCGCCAGTCCGTCTGCGTCGGCTGACCCTGTGCGGCGGGCTGATCCCTACACGCCAAGACGCTTGCCGCACAGAGACCACCGGACGGCCGTACCCGACACTCGCCGGCGGGAAACACGTCGGCTCGCACTCGGAGCGGCAGTACCCCAAACACGCGCAGTCCAGTTCAAGGGTGGTCACTTGACACACAGCGCCGCACCATCCGAGCGGACCGCCGAACGACCCCGAGTCGCGGGACCGAACCGTCGTCGTATCGACCATCCGCCGTCCAGGCTGCCCGTGCGGTAGTCGGCATCCATTCCGGCGGCACTCGGCGCCATTTCGTGTCCTTCGAATCGGTCACCGAGGCACGCCACCCACTGGCTGAGGGTCGTCAGCGACGCCGTCCCGGTGGATGAGCCGCTGACGGAGATCTCGAGAAGGAAACGGCGCCGAAAGAGATTGCCACCGGACGCAAGAAGGCCGAAGGGACCCGGTCTCAATTCCACCCAGCGCCGTTACCCGCCGTGCCCTGCGCGGAACCCCGACATAACGGGCCAAAGCGGAGATTCAAGGCAGCGACACCGTCAGCGGGTCCACGTCCTCCACTCCAGTGGCGCTCCCCCGCCGACCGGCCGTCTGCCGATCGGCCGTCTCGGTCGTGACCGACCCGCGCCTCGGGTCGCCGAACATGCCCGTTGGGCGCAAGTCGTGGCAGGACACTGAAGTAGCCCCGGAACCAGCTACGGTGCGCGCGCAGCCAGCTCGTCATCCGCCATACGGCCGAATGGAGGTCAGCCACGAACACGTGGACAGCAGCTCGCATTGCGTCACGGTGACGATTACTCTCCGGAGTGGGCTAATCACCATGCCCTGATCTCGACATCTCGGATGTCGTCACTACCGCGGCGGTTGACCAGACGGAGGGCCACCACATCGACCGGAATCGGCAAGGCGTCCCCGGCCAAACGTCGCCCGAACCGTGACCGACCCCATGGGCAGCCAGTGCGCCCTGCAAGCAGCATCTACGGACCGGGCTCGCGGCCGACTCCGCCGGGAACCATCACCGGCGCATTCGCCGTGACGTCTCCGACCGGGCGAAGGTCCGCACTCGCCAGACGTGAAGAGAACGGCCGAACACTCCAAGCGGAGTCGAGCTCTCCGTCACGGGGCGCACGGAAAAGCAGCCGCTGCACGCGCAATGCGACTCACCTTCGACGTTGAATTCACCTGCTACCCACCCTGAATTCCGGATCACACGCTATCGTCGACGGGTGCCGCCCGACCTCTTCTTACCGGCCCGAGCGGATGCGGAAATGCGATGGCCGCGAATAACAATCGTTTCCGGATCCACCAATCCGTGCCCGACGGACACCACCTCCAGATCGACCAGGCCAAGGGCCCGGACGGCCGCCCCATCCCGAACGATCTCGTCAGCGGCACTGGAACCCTTGAGCGCCAACAGTTCTCCACCGATGCGCAACAAAGGAACGGACCAGCGGGCCAGCCGTTCCAACGGCGCAACAGCCCGAGAGGTCACCACATCGGCGCCACCACATTCGTCGACGACGTCGTCGGCGCGGCCTCGGACGACACGGCAGTTCGTCAAGTCAAAATCCGCGACGATCTGTTGCAGGAATACCGTTCGTCGCTCCAGTGGCTCGACCAGGACGATCTCGCAATCCGGCCGGCAAATGGCCAACGGAATACCGGGCAATCCGGCGCCCGATCCGATGTCTACGACTCGTTGGCCGGCCGACAACAATTCACCGGCCACGGCCGAATTCAGGACGTGCCGGCTCCAGAGTCGGGATGCCTCGCGGGGCCCGATCAGACCACGACGCACGCCGTCGCTGGCCAGCGCCTCGACGTATCGTCGGGCGATCTCGACCCGCTCACCGAACAGGCCCACGGCAGCAGGTGGCTCGGCCTCGATATCGGTCGGAGGTGCGACCGGCGTGCTCGCAACCGTCAGTGACGACGGCCCCACCGATTCCGCGGTGGGGCCGTCGTCACCGGAAGCAGAGTCCACAGTCAGGCGACGGGGCTGACGACAACACAGCGGCGGGGTTCTTCGCCCTCGCTGGACGACTCGACGCCGGACACGGTGGCCACGGCATCGTGGACGATCTTCCGTTCGAAGGGGTTCATCGGCGGCAGCTTGACGGGCTCACCGCTATCGCGAACCTGCTCCGCCGTCGACACACCGAGATCGGTCAACTCACCCCGGCGCTTCGCCCGGTACCCGGCCACGTCGAGCATCAACCGGGACCGCTGCCCGGTCTCCGCGGTGGCGGCGAGACGGGTCAGTTCCTGCAGCGCATCGAGGACCTCGCCCCGTTCGCCGACCAGTCTGCCGACGTCTCCGTCGCCGATGATCGAGACCACGGCCCGCTCTCCCTCGACGTCCAGATCGATGTCGCCATCGAAATCAAGGATGTCGAGCAGGCGTTCGAGGTAGTCGCCGGCGGCGTCGCCTTCGGCGACCAGGAGTTCATGCTTGCTCATCCGCTTTTCGGTCCCCGAGCTGGACTCGTCAGGCTCAACGGCGTCCGCCGGGGCATCCTCAGCGATTTCGTCGCTCACGGTGGTGCTGTTGTCAGTCATCGCTTACCTCTTCTGTTCGCATGCAGGTCATGTTCGCCCCTGTCCGTCGCACACAGCCGCGGCGCCGGTCGGGGTCGGGCTCAGCGCTGGCCGGGCTTCTTCTTCTTGGCGTTGGTAGGGGCCGGTCGAGGCGCCGAAGTGTCCGAGACCCTGCCCGTCGGGAGATCGGCACTGCCGCCGCCCCCAGTGCCACCGGCAGCCCCATTCTTCGACAGGCTCGGTCCCCCGGCGGCCCGCGACGAACCATCGTCCGGACCGTTTCCCGACCGATTGGTCGAACCGGGCTTCTTGGACGGCTGAACCACGGGTCGCTTCGCACCGGTCGCCGGCTTTGCACCGGCCACCGGTCGGGTGCCCGGCTTGGTACCGGCGGTCGGGCGGGCTCCCGGGGCGGGACGCGTGACCGGACGGGCACCGGGTGCCGGCTTGCTGAACTTTGCGGCTTCCTTCGCCTCTTCCACGATCTTCGACTCGGCCAACATCTTCTTGTCCTGGATGCGGTGTGCGACATACAGCTGACCGAAGGTCCAGGAGTTGTTGGACAGCCAGTAGAACAGGATGGCGAGCGGGAAGAACGGACCACCGACCACGACGAACAGCGGGAACACGTACTGCATCAGCTTGTTCATGATCGCGGCCTGGGGTGCCGCTTCCTGGTCACCCTGCAACTGCTTGGTGCGGGCGATCGAACGCCGGCTGGTCAGGAAGGTGGCAATGCCGGCCAGGATGGTCAGCGGGATGCCGACGGCGATGACGGTGGAACGGATGCCATCGAGACCCTCCGGTCCAAGGCCGATCGTCGCCCCCTTCGTGACCCAGGGCTGCGTCATGTAGGCGGACAGCGGCGCCCCACCGAACAGCTTCGCGTCGATGAATGACTTGACGTCCGACGCGCCGAAGAAGTAGTTCTCCCCCTGGTTGGGCTTGAACGACCGCAACACGTGGAACAGACCGATGAATACGGGGGCCTGGACCAGGGCAGGCAGGCAGCCGCCCAAGGGATTGACCCCGGCCTCCTTGTTGAACTTCTGCATCTCCTCGGCGAGACGGGTGCGGTCGTCCTTGTACTTCTCCCGGAGCTTCTTCAGCTCAGGCGCGACGGCCTGCATCTTCATCTGCGAGTTCATCTGCCCCATGAAGGGCTTGAACAGCAGGCTGCGAAGCGTGAAGACGAGGAAGACGACGGACAGCACCCAGGCCCAGCCGTTGTTCGCTCCGAGGAACGAGCCGAACACTTTGTGCCACACCCACATGATCCCGGAGACCGGGTAGTAGATGTAGTCGAGGGAGAAGAAGTCAAAGCTCTTCACGCGGCATTGCTCCGGGGGGTTGGCGCCTCGGCTGCTGCCGGCCGCGCATCGGGATGGTTCTCGGCGGAAGGTGCCGTTGGGTCTGGGGTGGTCGGCTCCTGGACACGCTCGGAGGCGTGCTCACAGACGCTCGACACAGAATTCACACTGACTGAACTACCGAATCGCGCGCGACGTTCCCGCGCGGGCGGAACCGGATCCATACCGCCTTGGTGCCATGGGTGACACCGACTCAGTCGGCGCACAGCCAACCAGGTGCCACGAAAAGCGCCGTGCACCTGCAGCGCCTCGACCGCGTAGCTGCTGCACGTCGGGTAGTACCGACAGCTGGCCGGCAGGCTCGGCGAGATGAACCGCTGGTAGAACCGGATCGGCGCGATCATCACCCGGGCGAAGGTCGACGTCACGATCGCCCCCCGGCAGGCGGCACGGAACGACCGGGAGCCGAAGCCGACCGGCCGGCCTTTCGCACGGCGGCAGCCAGACCCGACCGCAGATCCTCACCGAGTTCAGCACTGCTGGCATCCGCAGCCGTCGGCAGCGCCCGGATCACCAGATCCATCCCCGGAGCCAAGGTCAGCAGTTGTTCGCGGACCAGCGGGCGGAGACGGCGGGTGATCCGGTGCCGGACGACCGAGTTGCCAACTTTCGCGGAGACGACAAAACCGGCGCGCGGTGGTTTGGGCTGCCCTGTGGGCAGTAGGTGGACCACCAAGCGCCGGGTGCCGGCACGCCGACCGGTGCGCACCACGGCTGCGAATTCCGCCGCGGAGTGCAGGCGAGCATCAACAGGCAGCACGACTACGCGGTCAACGTGCGGTCGGCGGGACGTCAGGCCGAGATCTTGTCGCGGCCCTTGCCGCGACGAGCCGACAGGATCGCGCGGCCGGCGCGGGTACGCATCCGGAGGCGGAAGCCGTGGACCTTGGCCCGACGACGGTTGTTCGGCTGAAAGGTGCGCTTGCTCAAGGTGATCTCTCCAAAGTTCGAACTGCGGGACCGACTGCTCCGCCGGGTCGGGGACAACAACACGACCGGCGAGAACAGCACCGCTCGTAACGCCGTCCATCGCCAGGCAACCGCCGACCGAGACGATCCCCGATGGGGATTCGCTCTGCGGACGTCCGCCCGGATCAGATCCGGTCGAACTCCACGCTCGGACATCGCGCGCACGAGGAACATGCACGCAAAAGCCACGCCGTTTCATCGTTCAAACGGCATGCAGCAGCCCGGCACCGTACGGGTCTGTGACCAGGGTAGAGAGTCGGACCCGCAGGGGTCAAACTCAGACCCACACGACAATCGCGACACGCCGACGCAGATGCTTGCGTCGCCCGGGCACCTTGTGGGAACGGCCGATCTGTTGTTAGCGTTCCCCGGCCATGACCCGCACAACCCGGGTCGCCATCCGTCCCGAGCGCCAGCTGGGGTCCGGTCCTGTGACCGGATTCGACCGATCGCCTGCGTCGTCGTCTGCCGTGTGATAGTTATCCACCGATAGTTATCCACATCCGGTGGACAACTCTGTGGATGGACGACGCGACGCATCAGCTCCAGGGAGGGACTTGCCGGTGGCAGACGATCCCCGTGACCCTCCAACTGACCTGAAAAACGTCTGGCAGCAAGTCGTTTCGGATCTGTCCTCGTCACTGACATCGCACCAGCGAGCCTGGCTGTCCATCACCGACCTGGTCGGGTTGATCGGGACAACGGCCCTGATCGCGGCCCCTTCGGGCTTCGCCCGCGACACCATCGAACGGACCCTGCGCGACCCGATCACGGCCGCGCTCTCCGACCGGATGCAGCTCCCGATCACCCTGGCCGTGACCGTCAGCGAGGCAGCCGCGACGACCACCCTCGACGGGGTCGACCCGATCGCCACCGCGGCGTCCGGATCAGCCATCGGACGGGTCGGCACCGGGATGGACGAGAACGGCGGTCTGAACGGCTCCGGCCCCAACGGCGGCGCATCCAACCCGGCCCGGGACGAGTCCGACGACGACTACGTCGACGAGGAAGCCGATGCGCTGGCCGCCGTCAAGGAGATCTGGCCGACCTACGCGGTACGTCGGGACACCGTTCCGGCCAGTTCGGCCCAGACCCGCCTGAACGAGAAGTACCACTTCGAGACGTTCGTCATCGGCTCGTCCAACCGCTTCTCGCACGCGGCCGCCGTTGCCGTGGCCGAAGCACCGGCGGTCGCCTACAACCCGCTCTTCATCTGGGGTGACTCCGGGCTCGGCAAGACCCACCTGTTGCACGGGATCGGCCACTACGCGCAACGCCTGTTCCCTGGCATCCGGGTGCGCTACGTGTCCAGCGAAGAGTTCACCAACGACTTCATCAACTCGCTGCGTGACGATCGCAAGGTCGCCTTCCAACGGCGCTACCGCGACGTCGACGTGTTGCTGGTCGACGACATCCAGTTCCTTGAGGGCAAGGAGGGGACGCAGGAGGAGTTCTTCCACACCTTCAACACCCTCTACAACGCCAACAAGCAGATCGTCATCTCCTCGGACCGGGCTCCGAAGCGTCTGGAGACGTTGGAAGACCGGTTGCGGACCCGGTTCGAATGGGGTCTGACCACCGATATCCAGCCGCCCGAGCTGGAGACCCGCATCGCCATCCTGCGGAAGAAGGCGTCGCTGGACGGACTGAACGCGCCCGATGACGTCATGGAGTTCATCGCGAGCCGGATCGAGCGGAACATCCGCGAGCTCGAGGGGGCGCTGATCCGGGTGACCGCCTTCGCGTCGCTCAACCGGCAGCCGGTCGACCTGTCCCTGGCCCAGATCGTGCTCCGCGACCTGATCCGCGACTCGGTCTCGAACGACATCGACGCGGCCACGATCATGGCGGTGACGGCCGAGTACTTCAACGTCACGTTGGACGAGTTGTGCGGCCAGTCCAAGACCCGGGCCATCGCGTCGGCCCGGCAGATCGCCATGTACCTGTGCCGGGAGCTGACCGACCTGACGCTGCCGAAGATCGGCAGTACGTTCGGTGGCCGCGACCACACGACCGTCATGCACGCGGCCAAGAAGATCCGGAACGAGATCGCCGAGCGGCGGCAGACCTACGACCACGTGCAGGAACTGTCGGCCCGCATCCGCGATCGGTCGCGTCGCTAGCTTCGGTCCCACCATCGATCGGTGCCGCCTGCGGCGTCGGCCGTCCTGGGTGTCACGTTGTGTTCCCAGGGTTGTCCTGGCCCCTTTCCCTTCACTGGTGACGATCCCACGAACGTCCCGGCCGTACGGCGCACGGTCTGGATGTCGGGATCGCCCGGGACCAGACTGTCGATCCGTCCCGCGGCGGCCAGGGCCGAATTCGACTCGCCCCCCGCGGAACGCCGCGTTTCGGCTGCTCTCGCCCGGTAGATCAGCGCCTGGAGGGCCGGCCACCGCCTCAGTGAGCCGCTGAGCGCCGTTAACCACCCGCCGGCCCGGACCACCCGGGCCGGAGCCCCGAAGAAGTGCCATCGAGCCCGCCACGGCGTCCATCACTCGCACCCTCATGTAGAGGTCCAATGCTCGCCGCGCCGGTGACGCCACGCCGGACAGGACAGCAAATTCGCACCACATTGACCATGCACACTGTGTGGACAACCCTGTGGATGAATGGGGACTAGCGGGGGACAACCAGAACCGTCGTCCGGCCGTCCCCAATCGCGCCGGTTGTGCACGTCCGCCGTCAGACCCTCCGTCCCCAACGCGCCACGCCGTGTGGTCAGCAGGGTTCGGGCCCTGTCCACACAATCCACACTGCCTACTGTTACTGCTGTTTCTTCTTCTAGAAGGGAAGTACTTCAAGGTTGAGTGTGTGGATCGGCCGGCCCGAGCCTGCGGTCGGAGACACCCTGGGGTGACGACGGCATCGCTTTGGCCGTACGGTTGCACTCCCTGGACCAGAAACAGCCAGCGACGCCACCGACTCGACTGCCCCACCGGATCCACCAGCAATGTCCGCCACCCGAACACTCCTTGCCTCCCGATCGCCTCGATCCACCGTCTCCCGTATTCGAGCACGCACCACCGACAGCCGTCCTGACCAGCACTGATGCTGCTCCTGGCCTGTCACTCGGCAATACCCGGCACCACCACCTGAAGACGTCCACGCCCAACCTGAGCGGCCTGACCGCCGCAGTTGCCCAAGGTCCATTTCGGAGGATCGATGAAGTTCCGCGTCGCCCGCGAAGACCTCGCTGACGCAGTTGCCTGGGTCGCCAAGTCGCTGCCCAGCCGCCCGCCGGTGCCCGTACTCGGTGGCATCCTGCTCGAGATCAACGGTTCGACTCTGGTCGTGGCCGGCTTCGACTACGAGGTCTCGACCCGGGCCGAGGTCTCGGTCGACGCAGAGTCCGGCGGCCGCGTTCTGGTGTCCGGTCGGCTCCTGGCCGAGATCACCCGTGCCCTGCCATCGTCCAAGCCGGTCGACATCGCGGCCGAGGGGTCTCGGGTCACCATCACCGGCGGGTCGGCCCGATTCACGCTGCCGACCATGCCCGTCGAGGACTACCCGCCGCTTCCGGAAATGCCGGCCGCATCCGGCAAGGTCGACGCCTCGGCGTTCGCTGCGGCCGTCACCCAGACCGCGGTCGCCGCGGGCCGTGACGACACCCTGCCCATGCTGACCGGCGTGCGCGTCGAGATCGAGGGCGAGAAGCTCACGCTCGCCGCCACCGACCGGTTCCGCCTGGCCGTCCGGGAACTGACCTGGACCCCGGACGCCCCGGACATGTCGACCGCCGTGCTGGTCCCGGCCCGGACCCTGGCCGACGCGGCCAAGAGCCTGGGCGGGGCGAACGAAGTCATCGTCGGCCTCGGCGACGGATTGCTCGGTCTGCAGGCCGGCGGCCGCCGCACCACCGTCCGGCTGCTCGACGTGGAGTTCGTGAAGTACCGCTCGCTGTTGCCGAGTGAGCACACCACCACCGTCGACGTGCCGGTCAGCGAGCTCGGCGAGGCCATCAAGCGGGTGGCCCTGGTCACCGACCGCGGACATCACCTGCGGATGCAGGTCACCGACGGTGTGCTGACGCTGACGGCCGGCGGTGACGACGAAGGTCGGGCCGAAGAGGCGCTCCCGGTCGAGGCCGACGGCGCCGAACTGCTGATCGCCTTCAACCCGTCCTACCTGCTCGACGGCCTCGGCGTGCTGCACGCGGACACCGTCCGACTGGCGTTCACCACGCCGTCCCGGCCGGCGCTGCTGTTGCCGCTGGTCACCAAGGACGACCAGACCACGGTCGACGCGGCCTACCGCTACCTCGTCATGCCGGCCCGCCTCCCCGGCTGACGCGATGTACGTGCGACACCTGTCGCTCGTCGACTTCCGGTCCTGGCCGGCGGCCGAGTGGCCGCTCGGCCCCGGCGCCAACGTCCTGATCGGCCGCAACGGGGCCGGCAAGACCAATCTGGTCGAGGCGTTGGGCTATCTGGCGACGCTGTCGTCGCACCGGGTGGCCGGCGATCAGCCGTTGATCGCCCGCGGTGCCGAGCGTGGCATCGTCCGGGCGGCGGTGGTTTCCGACGGTCGCGAGCTGCTGCTGGAGATCGAGATCACGGCGGGGAAGGCGAACCGGGCCCGGATCAATCGGGCGCCGGTCACCCGCTCCCGCGACATCCTCGGCGTGCTCCGCACCGTGCTGTTCGCCCCGGAGGACCTGGCCCTGGTCCGCGGTGACCCGTCCGAACGGCGCAAGTTCCTCGACGACGTGCTGATCATGCGCACCCCCCGCCTGGCCGGCGTGAAGTCGGACTACGACCGGGTCCTGAAGCAGCGGAGTGCCTTGCTGAAGTCGGCGGGACCCCGCCGCCGCTCGCCCGCCGCCGATCTGTCCACCCTCGACGTCTGGGACCAGCACCTCGCCTCCGCCGGGGCGGCGCTGCTGCTGGCCCGGCTCGAGCTGGTCACCGAGATCACCCCGCACGTGGTCGCGGCCTATGCGGACCTCGCACCGTCGTCGGACGCCATCGACCTGGCCTACCGCTCCTCTCTCGGCGACGCCCTGCCCGGAGTGGGACGAACCGCGGCCGACCTGGAGGCCGCACTGCTCGCCGAGATGGTGCGGATCCGACCGCAGGAGCTGGAGCGAGGCGTCTGTCTGGTCGGGCCCCATCGGGACGACCTCGAACTCCGGCTCGGTGAGGGCCCGGCCAAGGGGTATGCGTCTCACGGTGAATCCTGGTCGTTCGCCCTCGCCCTCAAGCTGGGCAGCTTCTCCCTGCTCCGTTCCGACGGGGTGGATCCGGTGCTGGTACTGGACGACGTTTTCGCCGAACTGGACACGTCGAGGCGTGACCGGTTGGCCGAACTCGTGGCCGACGCCGACCAGGTGCTGATCACCGCGGCGGTCCCCGGCGACGTACCGGCCAGGTTGGCGGGCAACCGTCATCTGGTCGCCGATGGCCGGATCGAAGCCGTCACATGAGCCTTGCCACCCATTCGTTTGTGGACAGATCTGTGGATGATGTGGACAAGCCCACCACTATCGGTTGGTGTTCTGTGGACAACTCGGCGGGATCGGTGAACAGATGAGCACCCCGAATGACGACGACCAGCGGCCCGGTCCGGCGAAGCGGGGTCCTGACCTGGCCCGAGACGCCCTGAACGCGGCGCGTGCGCAGTCTGCCGCGCGCAAGAAGACGGCGGCCCAGAATCCACAGGCCAACCCCAAGGGCCGCCGCGCGGGTTCGGCGGCGTCACTCCAACGGCGGCGATGGTCGGGATCGGGACCGGACGCCCGGGACCCGGCGCCCCTGGGCGCGACGATGAAACGGTGGCTGGGTGACGTCGGGGCCGGTGCTGATCTGACCAAGGCCACCGTCCTGGGCCGCTGGGCCGAGATCGTCGGACCGGACATCGCCGACCACTGCGAGCCGGTGTCGCTGGTCGACGGTGAACTGGTGCTCAGGGCCGAATCGACCACCTGGGCCACGGTTCTCCGGGGTATGGCCCCACAGATCGTGGCCCGGATCAACAAGGAGGTCGGACACGGGTCGGTGCTGCGGGTCCGCGCCCAGGGCCCGTCCAGCCCGTCCTGGCGGTTCGGCCCGCGCCACGTGTCCGGCCGGGGGCCGCGCGACACCTACGGCTGATCGTCCCTCGGTGCTGATCGACCGGGCATCGATCAAGACCGAGACATGGAAATACCCGGGCATGGATCAATACCGGGGCATGGATCAACTTCACCGTTCTGGGACGCATGGGGCAGAAGTCGTCAACTTCAGCCGTGCCTGCGAAGTTGATCCACGCCGACCACGATCCACGCCGACCACGATCCACGCCGACCACGATCCACCCGACCACGATCCACCCGACCACGATCCAGGTCGACCACGATCCAGGAACCGCACGGACCGCACGGACCACGCCGACTGCGATCCGCGACCCACGATCCACGGACGAAGGGGACGGATCCGGCGGACGCGCGGGACCCGTCTCTCGGGCCTGACGGGCGCGAAAGCCCGCGACCATCAGTCCGACGGGCCTGTCCGGAGCCGCCACGGCGATTACAGGGCCGCCGCCAAGCGTCCGTTACCGGTCGGACCTAGTAGAATCGAGGAAGCGGGGCTTTTCCGGATTCTCCTGGCGTCTCACGGCCCTCTGGTCGCGGCCAAGACCACGGGACTGGTCCCGGCGGCACCCATGCAGCGCAACCTGCGCGCCGAACCGGGCGAGCGGGCCGCATCAGCACGCACCGAGCGAAAGAAGCGATGAACACCTGTGGCCGAGAAGAGCAAGTACGGCGCCAATTCCATCACCGTCCTGGAGGGCCTCGAAGCCGTCCGTAAGCGTCCCGGCATGTACATCGGCGACACCGGCCCCACCGGCCTGCATCACCTGGTCTGGGAAGTCGTGGACAACTCGGTCGACGAGGCAATGGCCGGTTTCGCCGACACCGTCAAGGTGACGCTGCGGGCCGACGGCGGCGTCGAGGTGGTCGACAACGGCCGTGGCATCCCGGTCGAGATGCACCCCCAGCAGAAGAAGCCAACGGTCGAGGTCGTCATGACGATCCTGCACGCCGGCGGCAAGTTCGACTCCGAGTCCTACGCCGTCTCCGGTGGCCTGCACGGCGTCGGCATCTCCGTCGTCAATGCCCTGTCGACCAAGCTCGAGGTGGAGATCCACACCGGCGGCTCGTCGTACGAGCAGACCTACACCAGGTCCAAGCCCGGTCCCCTGACCACCACCGGAAAGTCGAACCGCACCGGCACCACCATCGTCTTCTGGCCGGACGACACCATCTTCGAGACCGTCGAGTTCTCGTTCGACACCATCACCCGGCGCCTGCAGCAGATGGCCTTCCTCAACAAGGGCCTGACCATCATCCTGCGCGACGAGCGGATCCGGTCCGCCGACGCTGCGGCCGAGGTCCCGATCGAGAAGACTTTCCACTACCCCGGCGGCCTGGTCGACTACGTCCGTCACCTGAACGCCACCAAGGACCCGGTCCACTCAAGCGTCATCGGCTTCGAGTCCAAGGCCGAGACGATGGAGGTGGAGGTCGCGATGCAGTGGAACTCCTCCTACAACGAGTCGGTGCACTCGTTCGCGAACACCATCAACACGATCAACGGCGGTACCCACGAGGAAGGCTTCCGGGCCTCGCTGACGACGGTGGTCAACAAGTACGCGACCGAGAAGAAGCTGCTCAAGGAGAAGGACGACAAGCTCTCCGGCGAGGATGTCCGCGAGGGTCTGGCCGCGATCATCTCGATCCGCCTGCGCGAGCCGCAGTTCGAGGGGCAGACCAAGGGCAAGCTCGGCAACACCGAGGCCAAGTCGTTCGTGCAGAAGGCCTGCAACGAGCACCTGACCGACTGGTTCGAGCGGAACCCGGCCGAGGCGAAGATCATCATCTCCAAGGCGATCTCCTCCTCGCAGGCCCGCAGTGCCGCCCGTCGGGCCCGTGACCTGGTCCGACGCAAGGGCGCGCTGGAGATCGGCGGTCTGCCGGGCAAGCTGAAGGACTGTCGCTCGACCGATCCGGCGAAGTCCGAGCTGTACATCGTGGAGGGCGACTCCGCCGGCGGCAGCGCCGGCGCCGGACGCGACTCGATGACGCAGGCGATCCTTCCGATCCGCGGCAAGATCATCAACGTGGAGAAGGCCCGCATCGACCGGGTGCTCAAGAACACCGAGGTCCAGTCGATGATCACGGCGCTCGGCACCGGCATCCACGACGAGTTCGACGTGTCCAAGCTCCGCTACCACAAGCTGATCCTGATGGCCGACGCCGACGTCGACGGCCAGCACATCCGCACCCTGCTGCTGACCCTGCTGTTCCGGTTCATGCGGCCGCTGGTCGAGGAGGGCTACGTCTACCTGGCCTGCCCGCCGCTGTACAAGCTGAAGTGGTCCAAGGGCGGCCATGAGTTCGCCTACTCCGACCGGGAACGTGACGGTCTGATCAAGGTCGGCACCGAGGCGGGCCGCCGCCTTCCGCGTGACGACGGCATTCAGCGCTACAAGGGTTTGGGCGAAATGGATGCCAAGGAACTGTGGGAAACCACAATGGATCCGGCGCACCGATTGCTGATGAGGGTAACTCTGGATGATGCCGCCACGGCGGACGAGTTGTTCTCCATCCTGATGGGTGAAGACGTCGAAGCGCGGCGTTCCTTCATCACCCGCAACGCCCGCGACGTTCGTTTCCTGGACTTCTGATGGGTTGCGGCCCTGGTGTTCTCGATCTTGACGCGCTCCCCGCGTCGAGCATCGGGAAGGACTCCAGGGCCGCACCCGGCTAACGCTGGTCAAGCGACACAACGTCACGAACTGCCCGTTTGTACACATCGTCCATCCACATGTGGACACCGCCTTTCACCCGTTCGGTGAGGGCACAGATCTGGAAGGCCCCTAGACGTGACAGGCCCCACTGGCCCGGAAACACCGCAGAACGACCGCACCGAACCGGTCGACATCGAACAGGAGATGCAGCGGTCGTTCATCGACTACGCGATGAGCGTCATCGTCTCGCGTGCCCTGCCCGACGTTCGTGACGGCCTGAAGCCGGTGCATCGTCGGGTGCTGTACGGAATGTACGACTCCGGCTTCCGGCCCGACCGCGGCCGGGTCAAGTCCTCCCGCGTCGTCGGCGACGTCATGGGTAACTACCACCCGCACGGTGACAGCTCGATCTACGACACCGTCGTGCGGATGAGCCAGCGCTGGTCGCTGCGCTACCCGTTGGTGGACGGCCAGGGCAACTTCGGCTCCCCGGGCAACGATCCGGCGGCCGCCATGCGGTACACCGAGTGCCGGATGTCGCCGCTGGCCATGCAGATGCTGGCCGGCATCGACGAGAACACCGTCGACATGATCCCGAACTACGACGGGAAGACCACCGAGCCGACGGTCCTGCCCAGCCGTATCCCGAACCTGCTGGTCAACGGCAGCTCTGGTATCGCCGTCGGCATGGCCACCAACATCCCGCCGCACAACCTGCGAGAGGTGGCCTCGGCCGTCATCTGGTCGTTGCAGAACCCGGACGCCAGCGCCGAGGAGCTGGCCGAGGCCGCCATCGAGCGCGTCCCCGGCCCGGACTTCCCCACCGGAGCGCTGATCGTCGGCCGTGACGGGATCGCCGACGCCTACCGCACCGGCCGCGGGTCGATCCGGATGCGGGCCGTCGTCGACATCGACGAGGACGCCAAGGGCCGGACCATCCTGGTCGCCAAGGAACTCCCCTACCAGGTCAACCCGGACAACCTGGTCGAGAACATCGCCCAGCTGCACAAGGACGGCAAGATCACCGGCGTCGCCGACATCGCCGACGAGTCCAGCGACCGCATCGGCATGCGCATCGTCATCACGCTCAAGCGGGACGCGGTGGCCAAGGTGGTGCTGGCCAACCTGTTCAAGCACACCAGCCTGCAGACCTCGTTCGGCGCGAACATGCTGGCCATCGTCGACGGGGTGCCGCGCACCCTGCGGCTCGACCAGATGATCAGCTACTACGCGGCCCACCAGATCGAGGTCATCACCCGCCGGACCCAGTACCGGTTGGACAAGGCCGAGGAACGGGCCCACATCCTGCGCGGCTACGTGAAGGCCTTGGACGCGCTGGACGAGGTGATCGCGCTGATCCGCCGGTCGGAGACGGTCGACGTGGCCCGCGAGGGTCTGATCGAACTGCTCGACATCGACGCCATCCAGGCCAACGCCATCCTGGAGATGCAGTTGCGCCGGCTGGCCGCCCTCGAGCGTCAGCGGATCATCGACGAATTGGCCGAAATCGAGGTCATCATCGCCGACCTCAGGGACATCCTGTCCAACGACGCCCGCAAGCGGCAGATCATCATCGACGAGCTGACCGAGGCCACCGACAAGTGGGGCGACGACCGTCGCACCAAGATCGTCCCCTACGACGGAGACGTGTCGATCGAGGACCTGATCGCCGTCGAGGACGTCGTCGTCACCATCACCCGCACCGGCTACGCGAAGCGCACCAAGACCGACCTGTACCGGGCGCAGAAGCGTGGCGGCAAGGGCGTCCAGGGCGCGGCGCTGAAGCAGGACGACATCGTCGCCCACTTCTTCGTCTGCTCCACCCACGACTGGATCCTGTTCTTCACCAACAAGGGTCGCGTCTACCGGGCCAAGGCTTACGAACTGCCGGAGGCCAACCGGACGGCCCGCGGCCAGCACGTGGCCAACCTGCTCGCGTTCCAGCCGGACGAGAAGATCGCCCAGGTCATCCAGATCCGCAACTACGAGGTCGCGCCGTACCTGGTGCTGGCGACCAAGGGTGGTCTGGTCAAGAAGAGCGAGCTCACCGCGTTCGACTCCAACCGCACAGGCGGCATCGTCGCGATCAACCTGCGCGACGACGACGAGCTGGTCGGGGCCGTGCTCTGCTCGGCCGACGACGACCTGCTGCTGATCAGCGCCGAGGGTCAGTCCATCCGCTTCCACGCCACCGACGAGGCGCTGCGGCCGATGGGCCGGGCCACCTCCGGGGTGCTCGGTATGCGGTTCAACTCCGGTGACGAGCTGCTGTCCATGGACGTGGCCCGCCCGGGCATGTATGTCCTCGTCTCGACCGCGCGCGGTTACGCCAAGCGCACGGAGATGGACGAGTACCCGGTCCAGGGTCGCGGCGGCAAGGGCGTCCTGACCATCCAGTACGACCGTCGTCGCGGAAAGCTGGTCGGCGCGTTGATCGTCGATCTGGACGCCGAGGTCTACGCCATCACCTCCGGTGGCGGTGTGATCCGGACCACGGCCAAGGAGGTCCGCAAGGCGAAGCGCCAGACCATGGGTGTCCGTTTGATGAACCTCCAGGAGAAGGACAGCCTGGTGGCCATTGCGCGGAACGCCGATGCCGGAGACGATGCGGTGGTCGATGGAACTGTTGACGGACCAGTTGGGGGCGCAACCACCAGCGGTCCCGGCGCGTCTTCTACCGATACGGCTGTGCCTGAGGTAACGGAATCGGGTGCGGTGGACGACTCGGCTAACGATTCAGAGACTGACGGAGGTACGGAGTGACGACTCCGCGAGCGACACCCGCCGGCGTGCCCGGCACGGCCCAGGCTTCGGCGAGCACGGTAGCGCCCGCCCGGCCGGCGGGTGCGATTCCGGCCGGTCCGGTCGGCACCAACGGCTCTGCAACGCCGTCGCCGTCGGCCTCGTCGGACCGCGGAACCTCGGCCACCGCCGCCCCGCGCAAGACCAAGGGCACACGGCGGCCGCCTCGACTGGCATCGTTGCAGCTCAAGCGGGTCGACCCGTGGACGGTGCTGAAGATCAGCCTGATCGTCGCGATCGTGATGTTCTTCGTCTGGATGATCGCCGTCGGCGTGCTCTACCTGTCCCTGGGCTCGATGGACGTGTGGACCAGGATCAACACCACTTACAAGACGCTGGTCACGCCGGACAGCGGCACCGGCACCACCGGCGACCTGATCACCCCGTCCGGGGTGTTCCTGGTGACGGCGGTCATCGGCGCCATCAACATCGTGCTGTTCACGGCCCTGTCCACCATCGCGGCGTTCGTCTACAACGCCGCGGCCGGCATGTCCGGCGGCGTGGAAATCACGCTGGGGGAGCGGGACTAACCATCTCCCGTCGAATGGCCGGTCACCCACGGGTGACCGGCCATTCTGCTGCGTGGGGTGCCCTTGTGTGTGGACCGGCTCACGCTCAGTCCGGCGCGCCCAGTTCGCGGAGCCGGCGGCGCAGGAAGCGGCGTTCGGCCGCCGTCGGGGCCGCGGCCAGGGCATCTCGGTAGGCCTCGAGGGCCATCGGGGTCCGGCCCGCGCGGCGCAGCAGGTCGGCGCGGACCGCCGGGACCAGGTGGTATCCGGACAACCGCGGATCCGTCTCCACCTGGGACAACGCGGCCAGACCGGGATCCGGACCGTCACGGAAGCCGATCGCCACCGCCCGGTTCAGCGCGACGACCGGCGAGTCCTGCCGCCGCAGCAGGGCGTCGTAGCAGTCCACGATGCCGGCCCAATCGGTCTGGTCGGCGCTCGGCGCGGTGCTGTGCCGGGCGGCGATCTCCGCCTGCAGGCGGTACGGGCCGGCGGTGCGTCCGGTGGCCCGGGCGGCCAGCAGGCAGTTGATCCCCTCGCCGATCTGGCGCTGGTTCCACCGGCTGCGGTCCTGCTCGTCCATCGGGACCAGGTCGCCGTCGGCGTCCAGCCGGGCCGCTCGCCGGGCCTGCTGCAGCAGCAGGAGAGCCCGCAGGCTGTGCACCTCGTCGTCGTCCGGGAGCAGTTCGGCCAGCAGGCCGGACAGGGTCAGCGCCTCGACCGTCAGGTCGTCCCGGACGCCGTCGCCCTCGGTGGCCGAGTACCCCTCGTTGAACAGCAGATAGACGACGGCCAGGACGCCCGCCGTCCGCTCGGCCAGCCGGTGGGGCGCGGGCACCTGGAACGAGATCCCGGCGTGGGTGATCTTGTTCTTGGTGCGGAGCAGCCGCTGACCCATGGTCGCCTCGGAGACCAGGAAGGCCCGGGCGACCTCCCGGGTGGACAGCCCGGACACGGTCTTCAGGGTGAGCGCGACGCGGCCGGCCAGGGGTAGGGCCGGGTGGCAGCAGGTGAACAGCAGGGCCAGGCGATCGTCGGATGCGCTCATCTGCGTGGGCTCCCGCTCGCTCAGCCGTTGCAGGACGGCAAGTTTCTCCCGTTCGGTGCGCCGCCGCCGCAGTACGTCGATGGCCCGCCGTTGCGCGATGGTGGTCAGCCAGGCCAGCGGATTGTCGGGCAATCCGTCGTGCGGCCATCGGTCCAGGGCCCGGACGGCCGCGTCCTGGACGCAGTCCTGGGCCAGCTCCCAGTCGCCGGTGATCCGGATGAGGCCGGCCACGATGCGCAGCCGGCCCTCGACCATGGCGCGGTCGAGGGCAGCCGCCACGTCGGGCGCGGGCGTGGGCTGGCGCAGGGCTTGGGCCGGGTGCGGGGGAGTGGCGCCGCTCGGAGGAGCGGCGCCACCCGCCGGGCCGGTGGTGATGGTCAGCCCTCGTCCATCGGCCAGAACGGCCGGACCTCGATGCGGCCGTGGTGGGCCATCGGATGCTTGGACGCGATCTCGATCGCCTCGTCCAGGTCGTCGCACTCCAGGACGTCGAACCCGACGACCCATTCCTTGGACTCGGTGAACGGGCCGTCGGTCAGCAACAGCTCGCCGGAACGGACCCGGACCGTGGTCGCGTCCTCCCGCGGCCGCAACCGATCGCCCATGACCCACTTCCCGCGGCTGTTGACGTCGTCGAACCAGGCCTCGATATCGGGGGCGGCGCTCCGGTCGGCGTCGGGCTCGGTGTCAGTGGCTACGAACATCAGGTACTTCATCGCAGATCTCCTACTCGTCAGGGGCTGTACGCACCCTAGGACGATCGGGGGCCGGGGAATCCGACACCCGGCGGCCGGAATCTCGGGACGGATCGCGCGAAGGGGCATTACCCAGCCGTTACGGCTCCCGAGTGCACTGGCGACCATGAACAGATCTCTGGGTGCGGCCGCCCTCGCCGGGGTCGCGTTGGTGCTCGTGGGGTGCGGGAGCAAGTCGGGCCCGACGGCCGCCGACGTGCAGGTCGAGTCGACATCGCTGGCCGCGGCTCAGACGTCGCCGACCACCAGTGCGGACCAGGGGTCGACCGTCACGGCGGTCGATCCGTGCCAAAAGCTGAGCAAGGCCGATGTACAGCCGTTTTTCACGGTCCCGATCGTCATCGAAGTCCCGGAGCCGTGGAACACCGCGACGACCAAGGCGTGTTCGTTCTCCAGCGCCGGCACGCTGGCCACCACGTTGAGCGTCAAGATCACGGCCGGCGAGGACGCGCAGACCATGGCTCTGCTGAACCAGGGGAGCACCGATCACACCACGTTCGGCGGTGTCGGCACCTCGGCCTGGCACCTGAAGGGCAGCACGGAGATGACGGCTCTGGAGGGCACGTCATCCAACCCGGTGTTCTGCAGCATCAGTACCACCGGCTGGAAGGAACTGGCCGGCAAGAAGGACCTGGCGGACGTCACCAACATCCCGGATGCCGCGGCGACGACCATCGCTGAGCAGTACGGGACGTTGTGCAACAAGATCTTCGGCAACGGAACCTCCTCCGCAACCATGACGGTCGCGGCCCCGGCGACCGGTGGCTCCGCGGCGACCACGGCGCCGTCCGGCTCGGTACTGCCGGTGGGCAGCACCCTGGCCGGCCTGCTGCCACTGCCTGAGGGGATGGACTGCAGCGGCTCGAAGACGACGGTGGATTCCGAGGGCACGACCTGCGTAACGACCTTCGCCGACGCTTCGGCGGCCTACAACTTCTTCCTGGCCCAGCTGCCGGCGAAGGGTATGACGATCGACAAGATCGAACCCCCGAAGGCCGGGTCGACCGTCGTTGGCATCACCTTCAGCGGCGGCGGGACGGGGATGTTCGATTCGTTGAGCATCGTCAACGGCGTTGTCCGCATTTCGTTGCAGAAACAGTGATCACCGATCGGGAGCGATGAGGATGCCGTTCGTATGTTGGTCCGTGCCGATCTGGCCGCCGAGCAATGTGGATATGGCGAGGGCAGCCGCTTCCTCCGCTGACATCGGTTCTGCATCAGGCGATCCGGTGGGGGCGGGGAGGGTCGCCGGCGCGGGCCGATCACCTCTGGCTCGCAGTTCCGCGGCGGTCGCCAGAAGCCTGTCTCGCCCGGGCGAGCCGGGGTAGAGAAGCGTTGTCGTCTCCAGGCAGAGGGCCAGCGGATGGTCGTAGGTCAATGCGCGGGCGGCCCGGATGGCGGCGATGGCTCGGTCGGTGGCGTCGCGGCGATGTCCGCCGGCGTGCAGGGCGCGGGCCAGCAGGGCGCGGACCAGAGGTAACTCTCGCTCGACGCCAAGAGTGGTGGCGATCTCGTCGGCGGTCCGGCCTAAGGAGATCGCCTGAGCGACGTCGCGGTCGGCCAGCGAGATCCCGCACCCGGCCGTGAGGAGGACGACCCGCGCGATGCGACGTCCGTCCGGGTGCAAGGTCAACCCCTCGGCCAGGAGTTCGCGGGCCTGGGGCAGGGCGCCGACCTGCCAGGAGATCATCACTGCGGTCGGGAGGGCGGAGGCCAGCTGCTCGCTCGAGGCACGGCGCCGGCAGGCCCCGAGCGCGGCCAGGGCGAAATCGGCCGCCGCCGGGTCACCTCGTTCGGCCAGTACCGATCCGACGCCCATGGCCGCCCCGACGTACAGGTTGTGCTCGCCGAGCCGATCGGCGACGGCGACCGACTCCTTGACATAGGTGACCGCCTCGGCCCCCCGGTCGAGGTCGTCGGCGATACCTCCGAGATAGATCAGCGCACGGGCGGCGAAATCATCATGGATGCCCCGCAGTTGCCGGACCGCAGTGTCGAGGATGCGCAAAGCGCTCTCGGCGTCACCGGTCCAGTAGCTGAGAAATCCGTGGGCGAAGTTGGCCAGGCCGGTCCAAGGGGTTTCCGGGGCGTGCTCCAGGAGCCGGGACAGCCAGAAGATGCCCTCGGAGACGTTGGTGGCGGCCCAGTACCGGTGCAGCCGGAAGGCGATCTCCAGACCTCGCTCCCGGTTGACGCATCCGTCGACCGCAGCGGCCAGAAGCGACCGTACGCTGCCGCCGAGCTCGGCGATCGCGTCGGCGAAACCGGTCGGCGTCGCCGTCGCGTTGTCGGGAAGCAGGCTTCGGATCGTGTCGGCCAGACGGCCGAAGGCGGCTTGTTGTTCGCCGGGGGTGAGTTTGGTCGTGGCGAAGGTCTGGATGTCGTCGTCCAGCTGGTACCGCCATCGCGGGCCCTCACGGTCGACGGTCAGCAGCGCGCGGTCGGTCAGTTCGCGCAGGATCCGGATGACACGTACGGGTTGGACGTCGGCGTCCGAGACGACGCTGCGAATCAGGGGCAGCCCGACAGGGCCACGTAGGACGGACAGCCGCCGGAACACTGCCGCCTCGTCGTCGCGCAGGGGCGCGTAGCTGTGCTCGAGGACCGCCGTGAGCCGGTCGGACGGGGCGTCGGCGAGTTCTTCGAGAAGGTCGGCGGGTGACATGACGGTGAGCTGGGCGGCGATCAGTTCCAGCGCCAGCGGTAGACCGGCGCAGCGTTGGCACAATGCGCTGATCAACGATGACATGCCGTCGTCGAAGGTGATTCGGCCGCCCCCCTCGGCGACCCGGTGAAGCAGCAATTGGACCTGCGGGTTGGTCAACAGGTCGGTGCCCGGATGGATGGGATGCAGCGGGTTGAGTCGGAGGACGCGTTCGCCGTCGACCCCCAGGGCGGATCGGCTGGTGGCCAGGATGGTGAGATTCGGGCAGGACTGGAGGAGCTGGCTGACCAAAGACGCGACGCCGTCCCCGGCGTTCTCGCAAGCGTCCAGCACGAGCAAGGTCCGGCCGAGCGGCGCGAAATGATCAGCGATGGCTGTGGCCGGGTCGGCGTCTCCCAGCGTCAGGCGAAGGTCCAGAGCGACCTGCGACGCAGCCAGTTCGTCGTCCTGGGCAGTGACCGTGATCCAGGCGGCCTGACGCCCGGTCGACGCCTTGGCCGCCAGTCTGGACTTCCCGATACCGCCGCGACCCGTGAGAGTGACCAGGCCGGGGTCGTGGAGGGCCGTCTCCAGTTCCCGCTGTTCGCGCTGACGTCCGACGAACGCGCCGGGTTGGAGCGGCACCCGGGGGCTGGTGCTCGGAGCCTCGGACCTCAGGGCGTGGAGATAGACGGCAACGGTTTCGGTGCTGGGGTCGATACCCAGTTGCTCGGCCAGCAGCGTCCGGCAGTGTTCGTAGGCCCGGACCGCGCCGGTGCGGTCGCCCGCCGCGCCGAGCGCGGTGATCAGGAGGCGGTGCGCGGGTTCATCCAGCGGACGGTGTTCCAGGAGGTCACGGGCGGTACGGGTAGCCGTGGTGTGATCGCCGCGGGTGATGGCGTCGGTGATGACGATTTCCGCGGCCCGCGAGCGGATGTGGTCGATCGCCTCGCGGTGCGCGCGCAGCCAGGCGGCGTCCTCCTGGGGGAGCAGGTCGTCAGGGTTCAGCTTGGTGAGGGTGTCCAGTTCCGTGTGGTTCTCGAGGTCGCGGCGGGCGATGCGCAGGTCGGTCTGGGCGGTCGGGTGGAGGGCGTAACCCGCGGGTTCGGTGGTGATCAGCTGCTGGTGGCCCAGGCCGATGGGGGACAGGGTGGTGCGCAGAGCCCGGATGACGCCGCGCAGCGCGGGCTGCCAGGTCGGTGGCGGCGCTCCGGCCCAGATGATGTCGGCCAACCGCTCGGCCGGCAGTGGTCCGTCAGCCAGCGCTAGTGCGACCAAGGCGACGCGGGCCCGGCGGCCGCCGAGTTCCAAGCCGCTCAGTTTGAGGTCGCCGTTGGTCACAGCGACTGCTCCGAGCACATCGACCCGCACGTGGGAGAGTGTAGGACGGTGGCCTGTGGCCTGCGATTTTGGCTGGTAGTGCCGGTTACGGTAGTCTCAGATGTCGCGGCGCCCTTCGGAGCATGTCTGTCCGAGATGGCGCCGTGAGTGATGTGAGGGCCTGTAGCTCAGGCGGTTAGAGCGCTTCCCTGATAAGGAAGAGGTCGGAGGTTCAAGTCCTCCCAGGCCCACGTTGTTCGCGATGTATTCCGACTGAAAAGGACGGCGCTCATGAGGAAGCTTCTTCTTCTGCTTGCACTCGCCGGAGGCGCGTTCGTGCTGGTCAAGAAGCGCCGCGACGCCGCCGCCGCCGAGGCCGCCCTCTGGGACGAAGCCACCGGCGCCAAGTAACACCCCGGCCCGACCGAGACCCGCAGTTCGCGGTGTCCGGTCGGGCTTTTGACTTGTCCGGTCTCGGTCCGGGACGGGTCGCCCAGTTTTCTCACCCCGGTGGTCGCCGGACCGCCGGGGTGAGGTCTGGGGACGTAGCTCAATTGGCAGAGCACCGCCTTTGCAAGGCGGGGGTTAGGGGTTCGATTCCCCTCGTCTCCACTCTTGTTTTCGCTGATCAGACTAGGTGTAGGCGATCTTGGGCTGGCGCGCTCGGATGCGGTGCCCACATCCGTGCCCACAATTTGTGGTGATCGCCCATGATTCATGCTGGTCAGACGGGCTGAATCGAGAAAGTTTGCGACCGCGTCGAGGTCGTCAGGGAACAGATCGGCGCAGGTGTCCAGGGTGCGCGATGCACTCTTGTGGCGGGGCATCTGCTGCACCGCCTTGACGTTGGCGCCGGCGCTGATCGCTAGCGAAGCCGCGGTGTGCCGGAGCTCGTGCGCATGGAAGCCCGCGGGCAGCTCGGCCTCGACGACCGCCGTGTTCCACCACGTTGGCCGGGCGTTGCCGACGCGCAGCACCGTGCCCTTGGGGGAGCGGAACACCAACTCGTCCGCCGGCCGGCCCTCGATCGCCGCGGCCAGCCGGTCGAAGATGGACGCGGGGATCGGCACCGCCCGCTTGCTGTGGCCCTTCGGGTTCTTTCAGACCAGGCCGCCCTTGGTGTCGACCACCGTCCGGTAGATCGAGGTGCGGCGCCGGTCCAGGTCGATGGACCCGACCTCCAGCGCCGCCATCTCGCCCCAGCGGATCCCGGTATACGCGAGGGGCGGATGACGTCACCCCACCGCCCGGCCGCTTGGGCGAACGCCTCCACTTGGGCGTGGGACAGATACCGGCGCGGGCTGATGTTAGGGCGGGCGATCTTGACGCCGTAGGCCGGGTTCCGCGGGATCCGCTGGTCCAACACCGCCAGATCCAGCGCTTGCGTGAACACCCGGTGCAGCTTGTCGACCATGGCCGCGGCCAGCCCCTTGCGAGTGAGCTCGGTGCACCAGCGTCGGATGTCGATGTGCCGGACGTCGGCCAGGCCGACCTTGCCCGCTTGGGGACGATGTGTTCGTTGATGATGCCCTCGGACCGGACCTGGCTCGAGCGCGCGAGGTCACCTCCGGCCGGCTAGCTCGGTCGTTACACCTTGTTCGTCCTCGACCCCACGGCCGGTCGGCGGTGCCTTGAATCCAAATAACATTAAGAAGTCCAAACGACTCTAAAGATCGCTGCTGTCGTCGATGCCTGGTCAACCCCTTCCATGCCAGCTTCGGAGTCAGCCCACCGTTGCGGGTCGGCGCGAGGCGGTCTTGGAGGATTTCGTCGAACCGCCCGAACACGGGCCCGTCTCCGAACGACACCGGCTACGCTTCGCGCGCCTTTGCCGAGTCGCGGATGCCGATGGCCCAGCGATGGAGGGTGTCGCCGAACTGGTTCGTGTGGCTGGTCTCCGACGCCGCCGGTTGGATCACCGGAAGACGATCGACCCCGACGGTGGATGGGCCTTCGCGGCGACGTTGCGCCCCGGCTCCCGACCGGGTAGCCGGCGCCGTCCACCGAACCGACACCATGGTCACCGTGCCGACCAGGGCCGCCGCCGTCGCGGTCGGGCAGGGTGGTTTCACAGCCCGAGATCGCGCCCGATCAGTTCTTTCATGATCTCGTTGGTGCCGGCCCAGATCTTCGTGACGCGTGCATCCCGCCAGGCGCGGGACACTCGGTACTCGTTCATGTAGCCGTAGCCGCCGAACAGTTGCACGCAATGGTCGAGCACCTCGTTCTGGGCCTGTGATGACCACCATTTCGCCTTCGCCGCGCCGACTGCGGTGAGGCTTCCGGCGCAATGGGCGACCACACACTGGTCGACGTAGGTCTCGGCCACCTCGATCTGCGTGAACAGCTCGGCCAGTAGGAACTTGTTGTGCTGCAGCGAGCCGATCGGCTGACCGAACGCTGTGCGCTGCTTGGCGTAGGCCAGCGTCTCCTCCAGGATCTGCTTGGCGTGGGCGACGTTCGACACGGCGGAGCCAAGTCGCTCCTGCGCCAGATTGCTCACCATGTGGCCGAAGCCGCCATTCAAGTCGCCGATGACGGCGTCGTCGCCGAGCCGGACGTCCGTGAAGAAGAGCTCGGCGGTGTCCGACTCGTCCTGGCCGGCCTTGTCGAGCTTGCGGCCCCGGTCGAAGCCGGGTGTGGTGGTGGGTACCGCGAAGAGGGTGATCCCGCGGGAGCGCTGGGCCGGGTCCGTGCGCGCCGCGACCAGTACCAGGTCGGCCGAATAGCCGTTGGTGATGAACGTCTTTGATCCGTTCAGCACCCAGCCGTCGCCGTCGCGGACGGCGGTGGTGCGCAGGGCGGCCAGATCGGACCCGCCCGACGGCTCGGTCATGCCGATCGCCAACAGCGTCTTGCCGGAAACCACCCCGGGCAGCCAGCGCGTGCGCTGCACCGGCGTGCCCAAGCGCACCAGGTAGGGCGCGGTGATGTCGGCGTGCACGGCGACACAACTCGGGTAGGCCGCGGCGACCTTCGAGAGTTCCTCGAGCAGAACGGCATTGAACCGATAGTCGGCCGCGCCACCACCGCCGTATTCTTCGGGGACCTCCAGACCCAGCAGGCCGGCCGACCCGGCGGCCGTCCAGAATTCGCGGGGAAGACCCTTCGCGGCGATGTGCTTCCCGGTGTTCGGATGCACCGAGCGCTGGACGAACGCGCGGACCGTGGCCCGGAAATCCTCGTGGTCGGTGTCGTAGATCCGATGCATCGTGGGCCCTTCCGTGGCGTTGCGGGTCGGATGAGGTGGGGAGGTGCCGTGACGATGAATTGTCCGAGCAAGGGCACAACCGTGTCAGGGGCGGACGATGCGCATGGCGAAATCAACATTGGCGCGGGCGACCGCCTCGGCATCGCGGCCCGGTGCCGCCTCGAACCAGCGGACCAGGTCGATGCCGAGCGAGAGCAGGGCACGGCCGGCCGCGCCCACGTCCAACTGCGCGAAAGCGCCGCTCCGCTCGCCGGACCGCAAAGCTTGCACCATCAGCTCCTCGAAGCGGTGACGAAGGTTGATCACGGCTTCCCGGTGGTCGCCGCGCAACGCCCGTAATTCGTACTGCACCACCCGACCGACCTGGGCGTTGCGCAGATGCCACAGGCTGAACTCGTACACCATGCGCTGCAACCGTTCCGTCGGATCGTCGGTCGATCCGAAGGCAGATTCCAGCACGGCCAGCGCCTCCTGGTGGCCACGCAGGCTGACGGCGAAGAGCAGATCCTCCTTGGACTCGTGGTGGATGTAGACGGCGGCCGGGCTGCGCTGCGCCCTGGACGCGATGTCGCGGGTCGTGGTGCCGTGGTAGCCCTGTTCGGCGAACGCCTCCACGGCAGCGTCGAGCAGTCGTTGCTGCGCCACGGTGGTGGTCATCAGGTGGTCCTCGGGTCTTCCGGGTCGGATGGACAGTGCTTGGCATCGGGTGTCATCATAAGCACGCGCTCACCTAAGCGCTTGCTCATCACAGAAGAGACGAGGTTCAGCACATGCCAGAGGCAGTGATCGTTTCCGCCGCCCGCACGCCGATCGGTCGTGCCAACAAAGGGTCCTTGCGCGAGATGCGCCCAGATGACCTGGCCGCCTTCATCGTTCGTACCGCCGTCGAGCAGGCGCCCGGGCTGGACCCGGCCGACATCGACGACATCATCCTGGGCTGCGGTCTACCCGGCGGGGAGCAAGGCCACAACCTCGGCCGCGCGGTGGCTGTACTCAACGGTTGGGATGCGGTGCCCGGTACCACGGTGACCCGGTACTGCTCGTCGTCGGTGCAGACCACCCGGATGGCCTTCCACGCGATCAAGGCCGGAGAGGGATCAGTCTTCGTGTCCGCCGGCGTCGAGACAGTGTCAAGGGCAGTCAAGGGCACTTCCGACAACTGGCCGGACACCCTCAATCCGGCATTCGACCGTGCGGCCGCCCGTGCGGAGCAGATGATCTCGGACCACCGCTCCTGGCGTGACCCGCGCGAGGACGGTGAGGTGCCCAACCTCTACCTGGCGATGGGACACACGGCGGAGAACGTGGCCGAACTGCGCGACATCACCCGACAGGAGATGGACGAGTTCGCCGTGCGCTCGCAGAACCTGGCCGAGAAGTCGACCACAGACGGCTTCTGGGCCCGCGAGATCACCCCGGTGACGACACCCGACGGCACCGTCGTGGGCACCGATGACTCACCCCGCGCCGGCACCACCTACGAGGCGCTCGCCGCGCTCAAGCCCGTGTTCCGTCCGGACGGCCGGATCACGGCCGGCAACGCCTGCCCGTTGAACGACGGCGCGGCTGCCCTGGTGATCATGTCGGACACGAAGGCGAGAGAACTCGGACTGCGGCCGCTGGCCCGGATCGTGTCCACCGGCGTGACCGGACTGTCGCCCGAGATCATGGGTCTAGGTCCGGTCGAGGCTACCCGTCGTGCCCTTGCGCACGCCGGAATGAGGATCGACGACATCGATCTGGTGGAGATGAACGAGGCTTTCGCGGCCCAGGTCATTCCGTCCTATCGCGATCTGGGCATCGATCTTGAGAAGCTCAACGTCAACGGTGGCGCCATCGCAATGGGGCATCCGTACGGGATGACCGGTGCCCGTCTGCAGAAGACGATGCTGAACAGCCTGGAGACGCACGACAAGTCGACCGGCCTGATCACCATGTGCGTCGGGGGAGGACAGGGCATGGCCCTGATCATGGAACGGCTGTGACCGCCCCGGCGAACGAGCCCGACATCGACTATCTCCGGAGGACTTTCGGGTTGGCCGGCCAGGTGGCGGTGGTGACGGGCGCATCGAGCGGCCTGGGGGTCGCCATCGCGTTGGATCTGGCCCGCGCGGGCGCGGACGTGGTGCTCGGCGCCCGCCGGTTCGACCGGTTGACCAAGACCTGTGACGCCGTCCGGGCGGTTGGCCGACGGGCGTTGGCGGTGGCCACGGACGTCAGCGATCCGGACGCGTGCGCTCGGCTGGCCGATGCGGCCGTCGAGGAATTCGGGCGCATCGACATCCTGGTGAACAACGCGGGTGTCGCTGCGGCGGTGCCGGCCAGCCGGGAAACCCCGGCGGAGTTCCGCGGCGTCATCGACGTGAATCTGTCCGGTGCCTACTGGATGGCGCAGGCCTGCGCGCGGTTCATGGCCCCTGGGTCGAGCATCATCAACATCGCATCGGTCCTAGGGATCACCACGGCTGGGCTGCCCCAAGCTGCGTACACGGCGTCCAAGGCCGGCCTGATCGGGCTCACCCGGGATCTGGCGCAGCAGTGGACCGGCCGCAAGGGCATCCGCGTCAATGCGGTTGCTCCCGGGTTCTTCCTCTCCGAGATGACCGCCGAATATTCCGCCGCCTACCTCGATTCCCAACTGCGGCGTGTGATCTCCGGTCGTTTCGGGAGGGCCGAGGAACTGGCGGCCGCGGTCGTCTTTCTCGCCTCCGCCGGCGCCGGGTATTTGACCGGGCAGACCGTCGTCGTCGACGGCGGCGTCACCATCACCTGATGGGTTCGGTGCGGGCCCTACACGAGTTCGGCCCGCAACGGGCGCGTCAGCGGGCGGCGATCACCGCGGCGATGTCGATACTGTTCGAGATGGTGGCCAGTGCCGGCAGTATCGAGCTGAAGGTGAAATCATGGATCTCCTGGGAGGTCCCGGCGGTGCAGTCCTCCGCTATGACGACGGAGAGATCGCGGTTCACCGCTTCCACGGTGGTCCCCGGAATCGCGATGTTGGACGAGATCCCCGCCAGCACCACCGTATCGATGCCACGCTCACGGAGGGCCGCGCCTAGACCGCTGCGGTAGAACGACGTCATCCCGGTACGGCGGGGGAAGATCAGATCCTCCGGGTGGACGCCCAGCCCGGGGTGCAGCTCCGGCAGTGGGGTGCCGTCCTTGAACTGGTCGCGGCGCCTGGTGTGGGTACCCAGCGGTGAGGCGGTACCGAACCCGGCCCAGTCGGGTGCCGGCACGATCGTCGCGAAGGCAACCGGAAGCCCTGCCGCGCGGAAGGTTTCGGCCAGCGCGGCGATCTTCGGCACGATGCTCCGCTGCTCAGCGTTGACGGCCAGCGGGGCCATCGTGGTGGCGTACGTGGTGTTGATGAGGCCGTTCTGACATTCGGAGACCAGCAGGACAGGATGCCGGTCCGGGCGAAGGCGGCGGTCGATGCTCATCGGTTCGACGCCCGGGCTGCTTCGTGCCGGTCCAGCCAGCCGTCGGCGGTGCGACCCTCCAACAGCAGCTGCCGGTGGACGATCTGCCAGCCGTCCGCGGTCCTGGCCAGCCTGTCCTTGTAGCGCCCCCAGTGATCGGGGCCGATCGAGGTGATGGCCAGGAAGTACGAGGTACTGGTCGCCTCGTCCGGCGCGGGCAGTTCGATGCGGATGCTGGAGAGATGATGTCGCAACAGCGGCACGGCCATGTGCGCGCGGAAACTCTCGCCGGCCCGTTCGAAGTAGGCCCGGATCTCCTCACGTCCGTGACAGGCTGGGTCACCGGTCGGTTCCATCACGGCGTCGGGCGCGAACAGCGCGAGCATCTGGTCGGTGCGACCCGTGTCGGCGCACTGCACATACACCGTGAGTAGGGTCCGGATCTCTTCGCGGTCGATCACGTCGGTCACTTGCACCGTTCCTCCTTGAAAAAGATCTATCCTATTCATGATACTAGTTGCACGGATTCTTCGATCTACGAGGTGGACATGCACATCGCCGTGATGATGTTCTCGACGGACCAGACGGTCGCACCGGCTCCGCTCGCGCGGATGCTCGCCGATCGTGGGTTCGAGGGGATGTTCCTGCCGGACCACAGCCACATCCCGGCGTCCCGACGGACGCCCTACCCGCGCGGTGGCGACCTGCCACCGGAGTACTACCGCACCCACGACATGTTCGTCGGGTTGGCCGCCGCCACGACCGCGGCGCCGGGGCTGACCATCGGAACCGGCGTCGCCGTCGTTCCGCAGCACGACCCGTTCTATCTGGCCAAGGCCGTCGCCAGTCTCGATCAGTTGTCGGGCGGGCGGATGGTGTTCGGGATCGGCTTCGGGTGGAACTCCGACGAGATCACCGACCATGGTGTCCCCTTCACGCAGCGACGCGAGGTCACCCGGGAGAAGATGCTCGCCGTCCGTAGCCTCTGGACCGAAGAACTTGCCTCGTTCGCGGGTGAACACGTCCAGTTCGGACCGACGTACATGTGGCCGAAACCGTTGCAGCAGCCCGGGCCCCCCGTCGTCGTCGGTGGCGCGGCCGGCCCGAAGCTGTTCCGGCACATCGCCGAGTACGCCGACGGATGGGCGCCGATCGGGCCGCGCACCATCCGGGACGGGCTGCCGGATTTGCAGCGCGCCTTCGAGGCGGCCGGCCGCGACCCGAAGACGATCGTGCTGCATGCCTTCGACCCACGTACCGAGCCGAGCGTGGTCGAGTACTACGCCTCGCTGGGTGTGGAGCGGCTCGTCATCAACATCCAGCCGCTGGGCCCCGACCACCTGGAGCGTCGGCTGGACGAGATGGCCGGCCTGAACGCTCTGGTCGCCTGATCCTGCGTACAAATCAGGTGGCCGTGTGGCCGCCGTCGACCACGAATTCCGCGCCGGTGACGAAAGAAGCGTCATCGCTGGCCAGAAACGTGATCACGGCGGCTACTTCGGCCGGAGTGCCCATCCGGCCGACGGTCGGAGTGCTCGCGACCATGGCCGCGGTCCGGTCGCCGAGCAGCGGTGTGTCGATGAACCCGGGATGCACCGAGTTGACGCGCACGCCGTGCCGCCACCACGCCACCGCGGTGTTCTTCGTCAGGATCCGAACCGCGCCTTTGGCGGCGTGGTAGGCCGGGCTGTTGCCGACCCCGCCCACGATGCCGTACATCGAACTGATGTTGACTACCGCTCCGTGCCCGCTCGCTTTCAGGGCCGCTGCCGCGGCCCGCTGCCCGAGAAAGACGCTGGTCTGACTGAGTGCGATCACCCGCTCCCAGGTCTCCAGGCTGGTGTTCTCGATGGATTCGAAGTGACCGCCGCCGGCGTTGTTGACGAGGATGTCAAGGCCGCCGAAGGTCTGTACGGCCTCATCGACGGCGGCGGCCCAGGAGTTCTCGTCGACCACATCGAGATGGATGAACGCAGCCTGCTCGCCGAGGGCGTCCGCCACGGCTGCCCCGCGCTCGTCCTGGATATCGGCGATCACCACCGAGCCGCCTTCGGCAGCGATGCGCTCGGCAGTGGCGCGGCCGATCCCACCGGCGCCACCGGTGATCATTGCGACCCGACCTGAGAATCGTTCCATCTTGTTCTCTCCTGAGCGTTTCGAAGTTCCGAGGGTCCTGAAGATTCCAGGAGACTCTTGCTTTCCTGATAAGAATTGTCCTAGATTACCCGAATCCAGTCGTTTGGCTGGGGTCCGATTCGCACAGTTTGCCGGCCCGCCGGGCCGGGACCGACGGCACCAGGCCAGCTGCACCCCCGCGCCGAGTCCGGCGCGGCCTCAAATGATCATCCAGAACAGGGATCGGACAAAGGAGTCTCGATGCATGCGATGCGATTGACGCGAGCCGTCGTTCTCGGCGCCGTGGTCGCCCTAGCGGCGACTGCGTGCACCACCACGTCGTCCGGAAGCAGCAGTGGAGGTTCGTCGACGTCGGCGGCCTCCGGTAGCACTGCGGCGACCGGTGCCGCCGGCCCAGCGGTGACCGCCCCGGCCACCTACAAGATGGGGGTCGGCCTGCCGCAGACCGGCGCGGCCGCCGGCTACGGCGCCGAATACCAGGAAGCCATCAACATGGGGGTGGCCGCCGCCAACAAGCAGTACGCGGCGGACGGCATCACCATTACCTCGGTGTCGGCCGACACCCAGGCCACGGCCGAAGGCGGTGCGAACGCGGCGAACAAACTCGGTGCGATCGAGAAGACCCCGATCGTGCTGACGGCGTGGGGCGCAGTGGTCGCCGCGATGCAGCCGAAGGCCAAGGACCTCGGTTTCGCGCTGATCAACGCCGGTGCGCAGAGCCCGGCCCTGATCGGTCAGCAGAACGTCGTCAATGTGCTGCCGATGAGTGACGCCGAGGCCTCCACCTTCGCCCAGTACCTGGTGAAGCAGAAGGGCTACAAGACCTTCGCCACGATCTACGTCGACAACGAGAGTGGACAGGGCGGCTCGGCCTCCTTCGTAGCGGCCGTGAAGAAGCTCGGCGGCACCGTGGTCGACACCGAATCGATCCGACAGGATGCCACCGACGCCTCCACCCAGGTGGCCAAGGTCGAGGCCGCCAAGCCGGACTTCGTCTTCGTGTACACCCTCCTGGTCGAGGGCGCGGCCACCTTCAAGGCGTTCAAGGACACCAACATCAAGGCCGCGATCGGCACCTACAACGCCGAGGGCGAGGCGCGGCTGATCCGTGACGCCGGCGCCGAGAAATTCAACGGCGTGACGTACATGTCTCACCTGCCCAAGGATGTCGCCGGGGTCAAGGCACTGCTGACCCAGCTGAAGGCCAACCTCGGTGGCAAGACGCTGGTCAACCAGTCCTACGACGCGTATTTCTACGCGGTGCCCTTCATGTATGCCCAGGTCATCAAGAAGCTGCGGTCGGAGGGCAAGCCAGTCACCGGAGACAGTGTGATGGCCGTGCTGCAGACCGACAAGGACATCACCGTACCGATTCTCGGTGCGATGAATCTGACCGATCAGCTCACCTACCGGACCTCGCCTGGCGTCCGTCAGGTGGTCGACTACAAGGTCGATCCGCTGGACGATCAGTCCATCACGCTGGACACTCCCAGCAGCTGATCCGACGTTTCTACGGACCCGTCGGAGCACCGGCGGCGTTCAATCGAAGGGGCTTGTCTCAATGGCGAAGACACTCGATCCGGCGGTTGCCGAAGTCACCACGGGTCGGTCCGGCGGGCTCCTGGTGGAGAACGTCAGCGCCGGTTACGGACGGCACATCGTCCTGCGCGAGGTGTCGCTGACGGTCGACGGCGAGATCGTCTCGCTGCTCGGCCACAACGGGGCCGGGAAATCGACCCTGTTGCGCGCCGTTTCCGGCGCTCTGAAGATGACGGGCGGCGACGTCCGGTATCGGAGCCGGTCCGTGCGCGACCTGGACACGGCCAGGGTCGCCCAGTCGGGGGTGGCCCTGGTGCCGCAGGGACGGGGTGTGTTTCCGACGTTGAGCATCGAGGAGAACCTTCGCCTGGGTGCCGGCGTCGCCAGACACACTGGGAGTGAACGTCAGCTGGTGACGATGGACTTCGTACTGGACCTGTTCCCGGCGTTGGCCGGGCGGTTGAAGGAACGGGCCGGCACCCTGTCCGGCGGTCAGCAGCAGATGGTCGCGATCGGCACCGCGCTGATGACCAGTCCGACGCTGTTGCTGCTGGACGAACCCTCGACCGGTCTGGCACCGGTGTTGGTGCAGACGATGCTCGATCAGATCCGCACGGTGCACCGCGAACTCGGCATCGACGTGCTGATCGTGGAGCAGAACATCCATGAGGCCCTGCGAGTGTCGGACCGGGCCTACGTCTTGCGCCTCGGGGCCATCGTCCGCGAAGGTCCGGCCGCCACGCTGCTGGACGACGCGGACATCTGGGACCTCTTCTGACCCGACCGATCCCCGGCGCCCAGCGGCGCCGGGGATCGCGGCCCGAGAAAGGCTGACTTGATGACACTCTTCCTGTTGTTGGTGAAGACCGGCGTGGTGACCGGTCTGCTGTACGGACTGTTCGCCTACGGGCTCAGCCTGATCCTGGCCGTGAACAAGGTGTTCCACGTGGCCCAGGGCGCGACCTTCGTCGTCTCCGCCTACATCTTCTACGCGTTGAGCTCGACCAGCGGGATTCCTCAATGGGTTGCGGTCATCGGTGCGTTCGTCGGTGCGGGTCTGCTCGGCGCCCTGATGCAGATCCTGCTCTACCGCCCGTTGGCCCGGCGCGGCGCCGACCCGATGGTCGTGCTCGTCGCGTCACTGCTGACGGTCTCATTCGTGCAGTACTGCATCGAGCTCATCTTCGGCGCGACCGTCCTCTCGGTGCCGGTGCCGGCCTGGTTCAACACCAGCTGGACGCTCGGCGGTGTGCAGTTCAGCCCGTACGACATCGGTGTGGTCGTCGTCAGTCTCGTGCTGTTCGCCGGGATGCACTGGTTCCTGGTCAAGACCCGACCGGGTCTGGAGTTCCGCGCCGTCGGCGACAACCCCGAGCGGGCATCGGCTCTCGCGATCAACCTGAACCGGGTGTTCATGCGGTCCATCATCCTGGGATCGATGCTCGTGGTCCCGGCCGCCATCCTGTTGTCGCTGCAGGCGCCGATCCAATCCAGCATGGGGTTCGATCTGCTGCTGAAAGCCGTGATCGCGCTGACCATCGGCGGCATGGGGCGGATGAGCGGCGCGCTGATCGGTGGACTGATGGTCGGCCTCGTCGAAGCGTTGCCGCCCTTCTGGTTGCCCACCGAGTGGGGCGAGTTCACCTTGTACATTGTGGCTTTCGCCTTCGTGCTGGTTCGCCCGAACGGGCTCCTCGGCGGACGGCCCAAGAACCGGATGCCGGCGCTGTTGCGCGCGATTGGCGTGGGGTCGACCCGCCGCCAGGAGATGGAAGTTCCCAGCACATCCGCGGCCCCGGAATCGGCGCCTCAGACCACAGGGGTGCACTCATGACGTACTACCTCATCAGTTTGGCCGGCCTGCTCCCGATCTTCATCATCCTGGGGTTGTCGTTCAATCTGCTGCTGGGCTACGGCGGCCTGCTGTCCGTCTCGCACGGCGGATTCTTCGGGGTCGGCGCGTACGTGACCGCGATCCTGATCACCAACAATCACCTGGAATTCATTCCTGCCGTGCTGATCGCGGCGGCGATCACCGGTGTGGTCAGCCTGAGCGTGGGCTACGCGGCGGGTCGACTCTCCGACGAATTCCTGTTCATCGTGACCATCGCAGTGCAGGTCGCACTGGTCGAGCTGTTCAACAACCTGTCCGTCACCGGCCGCTCAGCGGGTTTCGCGGGCATCCCACGTCCGACGATCGCGGGTTTTCATCTGAACTCCAACACCGACGTCGGCGTGCTGATCTGGATCTGCTGCGCCATCGTGGCGGTGATCTGCTACCGGGTGGTGCGCTCGCCGTACGGGCTCCTGCTCAAAGCACTACGCGAAGACGTCCCGGCGGCCCGCTCGCTGGGCAAGCGAGCGTTGCGCACCAAGGTCACGGTGTTCGCGTTCAGCGCCGCGATCGCCGGCGTCGCCGGAGGGTTGTACGCCTGCAACATTCAGTTCGTCAGCCCGGCGGACTTCACCGTCGACCGTTCGGTGGAGATCCTGGCGCTCACCATCATCGGCGGGCTGGCGGCGTTCTGGGGCCCGTTCCTGGGTGCGACGGTCGTCGTCGTGCTGCCGGAGGCGCTCAGTTTCGCCAACATCCCGGACACCGTCGCCGGCCCGATCAACGGAATCATCTACACCCTGGCGGTGCTGGTTCTGCTGGTCCTGCGGCCCCAGGGAATCCTGGGCCGCAAGGACGCAGTGCGGTCCAAGGTGGTCACCGCCGGATCCGACGCGGCCGTGCCGGAGCCGGTCGACGCATCCCCGAGCCGGCCCGACCCCACCGTGCACCTCGGTATCGGCGCACCTGAACCGGGGGTGCCGCATCAGCCGCCCGTCGAGTTGCGCTCCGACGGGCTGGGTGTCGCCTTCGGCGGGTTGAAAGCCGTCGACTGCGTGAGCATGGCGGTGCGACCCGGCGAGATCACTGCTCTGGTGGGACCGAACGGCGCCGGCAAGACGACCCTGTTCAACTTGCTGACGGGCGCCGTGCGGGCCGACGAGGGCCGTTCCTTCTTCGGTGATCGCGAGATCACCCGACTCTCCATCGAGCGGCGGGCCCAGCTCGGCGTGGTGCGGTCGTTCCAGGAAATGCGTCTGTTCGCCGGGATGTCGGTGCTGGAGAACGTGCAGGTGGCCGCGTCCGACCCAGCGGGGGAGACGCTGCTGGGGCAATTCCTGCCGGTGCGCTTCCGTCGAGGGCGCGGCGGCGAGCGACAGCGTGCGGAAGAAGTGCTGCGCACCCTGGGGCTCGACGACCGGCGCGACGTGCTGGCCCGCGACCTGTCCTACGCCGAGCAGAAGATGCTGATGATGGCGCGGCTGCTGGCCACCGGTGCCCGGTGTTATCTGCTCGACGAACCGATGTCGGGCCTGGATCAGGCGGCCCGGTCGCAACTCACGGCCTTGCTGCGTCGGATGGTGCAGGACGGCACGAGCGTCTGCATCGTCGAACACAGCATGCAAGTCGTTCGGGAGGTCGCCTCCTGGGTCCTTTTCCTGGAGAGCGGGCATCTGTTGACCGAAGGAACACCCGAGGACGTCATGAGCGATCCGGAACTCAGGACCATCTATTTCGGGCAGCCGGCATGAACGCGGGACGAGTGGCCGGCAAGGTCGCGCTGATCACCGGTGCCGCTCGCGGGCAGGGCGCCGCGGAGGCGCGGCTCTTCGCCGCCGAGGGCGCCGTGGTGGTGCTTGCCGACGTGCTCGACGACGACGGAGAGACCACCGCTGCCCAGATCAGGGCGTCCGGCGGCCGGGCCGAGTATCACCACCTGGATGTCACGGACGAGAGTGCCTGGTCCGCGCTGGTGGCCGATGTGGGCGAGCGGCTGGGCCGACTGGACATGCTGGTCAACAATGCCGGCGTCGGCGACCGACGCGGAATCATCGACATGGGACTGCGGGGGTGGGACCGTGTGCTGGACATCAATGTCTGGGGACCACTTGTCGGCATGCGCGAGGTCGCACCGGTGATGGCGCGCGGCGATGGCGGTGCCATCGTGAACATTTCCTCGGTGGCCGGCCTGACCGGTTACGACGCGGCGGCCTACACCTCCAGCAAGTGGGCACTCCGCGGCATCACGAAAACGGCGGCCCTGGAATTCGCGAATGACGGGATCCGGGTCAACTCCGTGCATCCCGGCACCATCATCACGCCGATGATCAGCGACGTGCCCGACGAACTCGTACGCAGCTACGTTCGGGTCACGCCGCAGCGGCGGGCGGCCGAACCGGAGGAGATCGCCACCGCTGTGCTCTACCTCTGCTCCGACGAGGCCAGTTTCATCACCGGCACCGAACTGGTCGTGGACGGCGGCTTCGTCGCCGGCGGCGCCAATCTCAGCCTCGACCTGCGGCTGCGGGAGATCAAGGAGGTCAGCAATGCCTGACGGGTTCGCCGATCTCGCGCAGCGGCAAAGGCTCGACGAACGGGTCGCCGTGATCACCGGTGCGGCCCAGGGGATGGGGTCGGAGCATGCCTGGTGCCTGGCCGCCCGCGGTGCGGCCGTGGTGCTGGTGGACATCAACGACGCCGACGGCGAGCAGCTGGCCACGGACCTACGGGAACGGGGCGCCCAGGCGTCCTACGTCCACGGCGATGTGTCCGAGGTCGACTCCTGGCAACAGATCCGCACGGCGTCGCTCGAGGCGTTCGGGGCGGTGCACATCCTGGTGAACAACGCGGGCCTGCTCAGCCACCGACGGATTCGCAACACGAGACGAGAGGGCTGGGAGCGGCTGTTGGCGGTCAATCTCAAGGGCCCGGCGATCGGCATGCAACTGCTGGCGCCGGACATCCGGGACGCCGGCGGCGGTGCCATCATCAATGTCTCGTCGGCCGCCGGACTCGATCATCATCCCGACCCCGCGTACACGGCCAGCAAATGGGGACTGCGGGGTCTGACCAAGACGGCCGCCCAGGAACTCGGGCCATGGGGGATCCGGGTCAACAGTGTTCACCCGGGCTACATCGACACCCCGATGAACGACTTCGCCTCGGACGAGTTGCGGGCGGCGAAGACGGCGCTGCTTCCGGTCGGCCGCGCCGGTCAGGCCTGGGAGGTCGGCGAGCTGGTGGCCTTCCTGGCCTCCGATGCGGCCGCGTTCATCACGGGCGCCGAGATCGCCGTCGACGGCGGCTGGACCTCGGGGGTGCAAGCGACCGAGGCCCGCCGGGTGCCTGCGGGCTCTGTCTCCGGCGACTGAGGCAAATATTGGCGCGTTCCCGCTAATCATTACTACTATGCTCATAAATGGTCACGAGCTTCAGCTCGTCGACGTCGGGCACGTCAAGACGAGGAGTGTGCGGTGGAGCTGTTCGAGGCCATCTCTACGACCAGGGCGATGCGCCGGCTGGACCCGGAGCGCCCGGTGTCGGACGAGGACCTGCGCACCGTCATCGAGGCCGGTCTGCGTGGGCCCTCGGGTGGTAACTCGCAACCGGTGCGCTGGATCGTCATCCGGGATCCGGAGATCAAGCGGCAGCTCCAGGTGATCTACCAGCGATGCTGGGAACGCGGGCGGAAGCGCTACGTCGAGCGGCCGGGTGTGATTGCGCCGGCTGTGCTCAACTCCGCCGACCATCTGGCCGCGCACCTGCACGAGGCGCCGGCGCTGATCATGGTGTGCGCGCAGACGGGCGGCAAACGGCACGATGCCTCCGTCTATCCGGGAGTACAGAACCTGATGCTGGCGGCTCGAGCGCTCGGGCTGGGGACGACGCTGACCACCGCCCACCTCTTCGCCGAGGACGAGGTCAAGGACATCCTGAACATTCCGGCCGATGTCACCACCTACGCGCTGATCCCGATCGGCTACCCGTTGGGTCGCTGGGGCGAGGCGAAGCGGGCCCCGGTCGAGTCGGTGCTGTACGCGGACCGCTGGGAAGCAGAGGGCGCGCGCTGATGTCCGAGATTGCCGACCCGTCGCTGCATGTCGCCCCCGTTCAGGGCCCGTTCGACGAGGCGGACCTACGGGCCGGGATCGCGCTCGCCAACATCCCGACGTTGTTGATGGTGTTGTTCCAGCTAACCGGTGACCGGCGCTGGCTCAAAGAGCCGTACCGGCCCGAACGCACCCGGGGGATCGCCGACAACGACGGCGGCGGACTGCCCGATGCGGTGCAGCAGGAGATTCGCGAGCAGGCGGTGACGGCGCTGTTGGCGTGGGGGAACGGGGCCGAGGCGGCGGTGCCGAACCCGGACGCGGATACCGTGGTGGAGATGCTGACCGCCTCCATGGGTGAGCCGGTATCGCCGGAGTTCGGGCCGATGAGCGTCGAGATCCTCTCTGCCAGTGAAGCTTCCGGAACCCGGCGCCAGCCGGTCGACGGCGCCGACGAGCAGCTTGTCGTGATCATCGGCGCGGGGATCTCCGGGATCTCCGCGGCCGTCGAATTCCGTGCCGCCGGCATCGGGTACCTGCTGGTGGAGAAGAACGTCGAGGTCGGCGGAACGTGGTGGGAGAACCGATATCCCGGAGCCGGTGTCGATACCCCGAGCTACGTCTACTCGTTCTCGTCGTTCCCGCGGCGGTGGTCGACGTTCTTCGGCCGCCGCGACGAGGTGGAGGGATACATTCAGGATTTCGCGGCCGCGCACGGGATTCGCGACGAGATCCGATTCGGCACCGAGGCGGAGTCGGCGGCCTTCGACGAGGAATCCGGTCGATGGAGCGTGACCCTTCGGGGCCCGGACGGTGAACGGGAGACCGTGTCGGCCACCGCCGTGGTCACCGCCGTCGGATTGCTGAACCGGCCGAAGATCCCGGACCTCCCCGGTGCGGAGTCGTTCGCCGGCCGGCAGGTCCACTCCGCGCAGTGGCCCGAGGACCTGGACGTCACCGGTCTGCGGGTGGCGGTCGTCGGGTCCGGGGCCAGCGCGATGCAGATCGTGCCGGCCATCGCCGAGCGGGTCGCGCATCTGAGCGTGCTGCAGCGTTCCCCCCAGTGGATCGCGCCCAGCGCCGTTTATTTCGCGCCGGTTCCGGCCTCGGTGCACTGGTTGATGGACCGGCTGCCCTACTACTACGGCTGGTACCGACTCCGGTTGTCCTGGATGACCAACGACAGGCTGTACCCCGCCCTGCTCGTGGACGCCGACTGGGACCGGCCGGATCTGTCCATCAACGCGTTGAACGATGCGCACCGCCGTTTCTTCACCCGCTACATCAGAGAACAACTGGCCGGGCGGGACGATCTCCTGGCCAAGTCACTCCCCAGCTACCCGCCGTATGGCAAGCGCATGCTGATCGACAACGGTTGGTACGCGGCGCTGCGCCACCCGAACGTCGACCTGGTGACCGACGGTGTGGCGGCGATCGACGAGAGCGGCCTTCTCACCAGCACCGGGGAGCGCATCGATGTCGACGTGATCGTCTACGCCACGGGTTTCGAGGCCCAGAAGATGATCCACCCGTTGCGGATCACCGGGCGGGACGGCGTCACGCTGCGCGAGGTCTGGGGCGATGACGATGCCAAGGCCTACCTCGGGATGACCGTGCCCGCCTTCCCGAACCTGTTCGTCATGTACGGACCGAACGTGAACCTCGGGCACGGCGGCAGCTACATGTACTTCGGCGAACTGCAGGCCCGGTACATCACCGACCTGCTGGCCACGACCGCGTCCCGCGGAGCGCACACCGTCGAGGTGCGTCCGGAGGTGCATGACGCCTACAACCAGAAGGTCGATGACGCGCACGCCCGGATGATCTGGAGCCACCGCGGAATGGACACCTGGTACCGCAACGCCCGTGGCCGGGTGGTCACGAACTCGCCGTGGCGGGTCGTCGACTTCTGGTGGATGATCCGCGAGATCAACCCTGCCGATTACGTCTTCGACGGCGAGACCGGCGGATGAGCGGTCTGCGCGGCAGCGCCGTGATCGTCGGCGCCTTCGAGCACCCCGGCCGGAAGTTGCCCGATCACCGGCTCGCCCAGGTACACCGGGAAGTGGTGGCCGGCGCCCTCGCCGACGCCGGGCTCGGCCTGGCCGACGTCGACGGCTTCTTCTGTGACTCCTCCGCTCCCGGGTACGGCGGTCTCGATCTGGCCCAGTACCTCGGGCTGCGGACCACCTGGCAGGAGTCGGGCGAGATGGGCGGCTCGAGCTACATCGCCTACCTCGGGCACGCAGCTGCCGCCATCGCGGCCGGTAAGTGCCGTATCGCCGTCATCTCGCTGGCCGGGTTGCCAACGCATCGCAAGCCGGTGGCCGGGCCCGATGACCCAACGCCGGCCGCGGCCTTCCAGGTCAACGGCTTCGCCGGCGGGTATGCGGCGGTCTCGGACTACGCCCTGGTCGCGCGCCGCCACATGCACGACAACGGCACGACGGCCGAGCAACTCGCCGAGATCAAGGTTGCGGCCACGATGCACTCGCAGCACAACGAACATGCGCCCCTGCGCACCGTGGTGACGATCGAGGACGTGGTGACCTCGCCGTTGATCTCCGATCCCCTGCACCGCCTGGATTGTTGCCTGGTCACCGACGGCGGCGGCGCACTGGTGGTCGTCCATCCCGACGTGGCCTCCGAGCTCGGCCGCACAGGAGCGGTGTTGCGTGGGCACGGCGAGGCCCACAAGGCGTCGCTCGCCGGCGAACTGGATCTGAGCTGGTCGGCCAATCGCCTATCCGGAGAGCGTGCTTTCGCCGAGGCCGGTGTCAGTGCCTCCGACATCGGCTACGCCGGATTGTACGACTCGTTCACCATCACCGTGCTTCTCGCATTGGAGGATCTGGGCTTCTGCGCGCCCGGGCAGGGCGGGAAGTTCGTGCAGGACGGCGGTCTGGTCAGCCGGTCGGGCCGGCTGGCGGTCAACACCGACGGGGGTGGTCTGGCCAACAACCACCCTGGTAACCGCGGCGGGATGACCAAGGTCATCGAGGCCGTTCGGCAGCTCCGCGGTGAGGCGCACCCCGCCGTCCAGGTCTCCGACTGCGAGCTGGCCCTCGTGTCCGGTACCGGGTTCCGGCTCGCTACCAACCACTACAGCTCGACCGCGATCCTGGAGCGCTGGTCATGACCGAACGGTTCCCGGCCGGGCTGCCGACGCCGGCGCCGGACATCGACCCGCAGACACTCCCGTATTGGGAGGGCGCGCGCGCCGGCCGACTGGTGCTGCCCTGGTGTGGGTCGTGCGCGCAGCCGTTCTGGTATCCGCGCGGGTTCTGTCCGCGCTGCGGTTCCGAGGATCTCCACTGGCGCGAGGCGTCGGGTACCGGTCAGGTCTACAGCTACACGGTGGTCAGACGGGCCGGCGGCGTGTGGGCCGCTGTCCTGCCGTTCGTTCTCGGGTTGGTGCAGCTGAAGGAGGGTCCGATCGTGCAGGGCAACATCATCGATACCGATTCCGACGAGTTGGCGGTCGGGCAGCCGGTGCTCGCCATGTTCGAGAACGCCGCGCCGGACGAGCCTCCGGTGCTCCGGTTCGGGCCGGTGCGGCCATGAGCAGCACAGACGTCCTCGACGAGATCGAGACCTGGGAACAGCCGGCGTTGGACGCGTTCGAGTCGGAGTTGTTGGCAGCCCAGGTCAACCGGGTGCTGCAGACCTCCGAGTTCTATCGGGACAAGTTCGCCGCGGCCGGTGTCGACGCCGGGGCGGTCACCGGTGTGCACGACCTACCCGCGTTGCCGTTCACCGAGAAGCGTGATCTGCGTGAGAGTCTCGCCGAACATCCACCGCTGGGCCGGCATCTGGCGGTACCGGTATCGTCGCTGGTGCAGATCCAGGCCACGTCCGGGACCTCGGGCAGCCCTTCGTATTTCGGGCTGACCGATGACGATCTGCACGGGTGGGGGATCGTCGGTTCCCGGGCCTTCTACGCCGGTGGCTTCCGGCCCGGGGACGTGGTCCTGCACGGCTGGGGTCTGAGTCGCGGGTTCGCCGGAGGTGTCCCCGGGGTTCGTGTCCTGCAGCAACTGGGGTGCGTGGTGCTGCCCATCGGCGGCGAGGCCGGAGCCGAACGTCTGCTGCAGGTGGCCCGCGACATGCGGCCGCGCGGGTTCTGCTCGGGGCCGCAGTTCGCCATTCACACCGCGACGGTCGCCCAGGACGTTCTCGGCATCCCGGCCGACGCTCTCGGGATCAAGCACCTTGTGGTCGGCGGCGAACCGGGCGGCGGGATCGACGAGATCCGCAGCCGGATCGAGCAACTGTGGGGGGCAACGAGTTGCGAGACGCTCGGCAATTCGGATGTGACCCCGATCGTCTTCGCCGAATGCCAGGACCGCTCCGGCATGCACCTGATGGCGCAGGGCATCACCAGGGCGGAGCTGATCGATCCGGACACGGGTGACGTGCGACCCTGGGAGGCCGGGGTGGCCGGCGAACTGGTGCTCACCGCGTTGCGGCGGGAAGCATCGCCGCTGATCCGGTTCCGGACCCGGGACTACCTCGAGGTCCTGGACGAGAACTGCGCGTGCGGTCGGCGCAGCCCGAAGGTGCGGTGCACGGGTCGCACCGACGACATGCTCATCGTCCGCGGGGTGAACGTCTGGCCATCGGCAGTGCAACAGGTCGTACTGACGCTGCAACCCCGGGTCACCGGGAACCTGCGCATCGTCGCCGATTTCGCCGGGCATTCCACCGAGCAACGGCTGACGATCAGGGTGGAGTTGGCGCCCGGTCTGGACGAGCGCGCGGCCGACGAGGTCGGCACCGTGCTGGAGCGCCGCATCACCCAACGACTGGCGTTCCGGCCCCGACTTCTGCTCGAACCGCACGGCGTTCTGCCCCCGCTCGGGATCAACAAGACCGCTCTGGTGGAGCGCCCGGCAACGTCGCCGCCGCTCCCCGCCTCTTTTCGACAATCAGGAGTGATCACGTGACTCAGAACATTGGTGAAGCAAAGGCCAGGGTCGCTGTCGTCACCGGCGGCGCCGAGGGCATCGGGCGTGCGGTGGTGCGCCGGCTCGCCGCCGACGGGTGGGCCGTGTGCGTCGCGGACGTCAACGCCGAGTCCGCCGAGACGCTCGCGAAAGAGCTTCGGACCGAGGGATTCAAGGCCATGGCGTCGATGACGGACGTGTCGGAGGAGGACGACGTGATCCGGCTGGCCGAGGCGGCGGAAACTGAGCTGGGTCCGATCAGGGCCTGGGTGAACAACGCCGGCATCACTCGGCCGGCCATGATCCACAAGATGGAACTGGCCGCTTTCGACGCGGTGGTGGCGGTGCACGTCCGCGGCACGTTCCTCGGGATCCGCGAGGCATCCCGTCGGATGATCGCGTCGCAGACACCGGGGATGATCGTCAACGTGACGTCGGCGGCGGGTCTGGGCGGCACGTTGGGTCAGATCAATTACGCGGGAGCCAAGGGGGCGATCATCGCGATGACCAAGTCGGCGGCCAAAGAGCTTGGGCGGTACGGGATCCGGGTGAACACGGTGGCTCCGTCGGCCGAGACGAGCATGACGCAGAAGATCATCCACGACCCGAAGTTCTCCTCGACCTACCTGTCGCGGATTCCGCTGGGCCGATTCGCCCAGGCCGAGGAAATGGCCGGTACCTTCAGCTTCCTGCTGTCCGAAGATGCCGGTTACATGACCGGTCAGGTGCTGTCCGTGGACGGCGGAACCTACATGGTGTCCTGAGACTTCGTGGTACGGCAAAAGGTCTCCGTCGCCTCCCGGGTGTGCCCGGGTCGGTGACGGAGACCTTTCTTGTGGTGCCGCCGATGTGCACCGGCCGGCGCACGGCGATCAGGCGAAGGAGGATTCCCGGCCGGCGATCTCGCCGAGGAGCGCGAACTCCTCGGAGCCCTGCCCGAAAACATGCAGATTGCCGATGTCGCGGATCTCGTCCAGGTGCGCGAGTACCTGATCCGGATCGGCCGGACCGTCCGGGGTGTACCAGCCGTCGTTCACGGCGATCACGTAGCGGGCGAATCGACCACCGCCGGCGGAGTAGATCTCGTGGGTCTGCTCGCACTGCGGGGAGGCCAGGAACACCGTCATGGCGGCCACCTGCTCCGGGCCGAACTGGTCCTCCAGATCGCCGAGCAGGCCCTTGGTCATCCGGGTGCTGGCGCCGGGGGAGATGCAGTTGGCCAGGATGCCGTGGCGGGCGCCTTCGATGGCGGCCACATGCATCAGGCCGACCAGTCCCGTCTTGGCGGCGCCGTAGTTCGCCTGCCCGAAGTTGCCCAGCAACCCAGACGACGACGACGTGAGCACGATGCGGCCGTAGCCACGCTCTTTCATCGCCTTGAACGCCGGCACCGTGACGTGGAAGCCGCCGCGCAGATGCACATCGAGGACGGAGTCGAGCTCCTGCGCGGTCAGGTTGGCCAGGGAACGGTCCCGCAGGATGCCCGCGTTGTGGATGAGCGCGTCGATCTGACCGAAATGGTCCAGCGCCGACTGAACGACGGCGGCACCCCCCTCGGAGGTCGACACCGAGTCGTAGTTGGCCACGGCCTCGCCGCCCAGGGCCTCGATCTCGGCCACGACGGCATCGGCCATGGTGGCGCCGCCGCCGACTCCGTTCACCGTACCGCCCAAATCGTTGACCACGACCCGGGCGCCGTGCCGGGCCAGCATCAGGGCGTACTCGCGGCCGAGTCCGCCACCGGCTCCGGTGACGACGGCAACCCGTCCTTCATATTCGACAGTCGACATGATTTCTCCTTTTTAGAAATTGCTGGGGAACGAGATGGCTAGAGAATGCGGGACGCGTGCCCGGCCCAGTAGGGCTCGCGCATCTCCGTCTTGCGCAGTTTTCCGGTCGGGGTGCGCGGAAAGTCCTCCAGGTACTCGATCGAGCGCGGAATCTTGAACCGCGCCAGGTGAGTGGCACTGAAGGCCAGGATGCGTGCGGTGAGCTCCGGACCCGGCGTGCTGCTGGGATCGGGCTGCACGATCGCCTTGACCTGTTCACCCAGGTCCGGGTGGGGAACGCCGAAGACGGCGACGTCCTGCACTTCGGGGTGCTGCAGAAGCACGTCCTCGATCTCCTGCGGATAGATGTTCACGCCGCCGGCGATGATCATGAAGGCTTGCCGATCGGCGAGATACAGGAACCCGTCCTCGTCCAACCGGCCGAGATCGCCCAGCGCCGACCAGGTCGGGTGCTCCGGGTGGTGCGCACTCACCGTCTTCACCTGGTCGCCGTAGTACTGGAAGTCGGCAACCACGGCCGGACCTTCGAACCAGACCTGCCCGATCTGTCCGGGCGGCAACTCCCGCCCCGTCTCGTCGCAGACGTGGACGAGGGCGCCCGCCACACCGCGACCGACCGAACCCGGCCGCTCGAGCCATTCCGGCGAGGTAATCACGGTCGCGCCGGAATCCTCGGTGCCAGCGTAGAACTCGGCCAGGATCGGCCCGAGCCATTCGATCATCGCCCGCTTGACGTGCACCGGACACGGCGCCGCTCCGTGGATGATCAGTTCCAGACTGCCGGTGTCGTAACGGTTTCGTACCTCGTCCGGCAGCGCGAGCAGTCGGCTGAACATGGTGGGCACGAACAGCGCGCGGTTGATCCGGTATCGCTGGATCAGCGCCAACGTACCCTCGGCGGTGAATTTGTTCATCACCACGACGGTCCCGCCGAGCGACAGGACCGAGGCGCCGTAGATGAGCGGGCCGCCGTGGTAGAGCGGCGCCGGCACCAGGAAGACGGTCTGCGGCCCGAAGTTGAACATGTCCTGGTAGATCGGCACCAACGCGGCCATGCCGTCGGTGTACAGGCGGCCGGACAGCGGGCGCCAGACGCCCTTGGGTCGGCCGGTGCTTCCGGAGCTGTAGAGCATCTGTCGACCGAGCGGCTGGTGCTCCAGCGGAGCGGCCGGATACTGCGACAGGGCCGCGTCGTAGTCCTCGTAGGACGGGCTCGCACCATCGACCATCAGTCGCCGACGCACTTTCGGGGTGCCGTCCACGATCTGTTCGGCGACGTCGGCCAGGGCGGCCGAGCTGATCAACACGGCCGCGTCGCAGTCGTCGACGATGTAGCCGGCCTCGCCGGCCGTCAGGTGGCAGTTGACGGCGGTGAAGAGCAGACCGGATCGAATCGCCGCCCAGTACGTCTCGAAGAAGCGCAGCTGGTTTTCCAGCAGCACGGCCACGTGGTCGCCCGCACGTAGTCCCTCCGCCCAGAACAGGCGAGCGAGTCGGGCGGAGTTCTCATCGAGCTCGGAGTAGCTGAGAGACTCACCCGTTTCGCCCATCACTACGGCCGGCTTGTCCGGCCACTGTTGTGCGTGGCTGGTCGGATCAAACATGGGGCTCCCAAGATCGACGATGAACCGGGCTGATCTATGCGCATTATTGTAATATCAAACCGGAAGGGTTGACCAGTCCTACGCGAGGAGATCCGAGTATGCCCGAGACCGTTCTCGTTGCCGCCGCCCGCACCCCGATCGGTCGCGCGTTCAAGGGGTCGCGGGTCGATGTCCGGCCCGACGACCTCTGCGCGTCGATCATCGCCTCCGTGCTGGCCTCGCTTCCGGACCTCGATCCGGCGGACGTGGTCGATGTGTTCGTCGCCGCCGGCGTGGAAAGCGTCCCCCGCGCACCGGGTTTCTACGACGACGGCGCGATGAATCCGCGCTTCACGGGCCCGGCACGGCCGGACGACCGACTCGACATGTTCTTGGCCACGGGCCGGACCGCGGAATACGTCGCACGACGGCACGGGTTGTCGCGGGCGGCGCTGGACGACTATGCCCTGCTGTCGCAACGGCGCACGGCGGCCGCCACGGCCGCCGGATTCTTCGCGCGCGAGATCACCCCGTGGATCCGCCCGGACGGCGCGGCGGTGCTGGCCGACGATTCGCCGCGCCCCGGCACAACGGCCGAAGGCCTGGCCGCGCTGCCACCCGCGTTCGCGGTCGTCGGGGTTGTCACCGCCGGCAACTCCTGCCCCCTCAACGACGGTGCCGCGGCCGTCGTGGTCACCGGGCTCGACCCCGACATCATGGGACTGGGACCGGTCGCCGCGGTGCGATCGGTGTTGAACCGGACCGGGATGTGATCAGCGACATGGACATCGTCGAACTCAACGAAGCGTTTGCCGCTCAGGTGCTGGCGTGCGCGCAGGAGTTGGGTATCTCGGTGGAGGATCAACTCAATCCGCACGGCGGCGCGATCGCCATCGGTCATCCGTTCGGGATGACCGGCGAGCGCATCATGGGGACGCTGTTGAACGACCTGCGCACCCTCGACGGAAGCTTCGGCCTCGAAACGCTCTGCATCGGCGGCGGTATGGGCATGGCCGTGCTCATCGAGCGGCTGTCGTGAGCGTCCCGTCGTTTCACGCGATCGAGGTGTCGGTGACCGGTGCAGTCGCGCGGCTGACCCTGAGTCGGCCGGACCGCCTCAACGCGATCAGCGACGCGATGGTGGACGAGATCACCGTGGCCGCCGCGTGGTTCGACTCACGCCCGGACGTGCGCGTGGTGGTGCTCAGCGGGGCCGGGCGGATGTTCTCGGCCGGGGCCGACATCGAAGAATTCCGCGAGCGCTACGCCGGCACCGACCGCGACCTGTGGGCTGAATCAGTGGACGGCGCGCGGCGCGGTGAAGCAATGACCGATGCCGTTGCCGGCCTGGCGGCGGTCACGGTCGCCGCCGTCCACGGGTCGGCGGTCGGGGGCGCAGTGGCCCTGCTGGCCGCGTGCGACCTACGGGTGGTTTCCGACGACGTGCAGGTGCGGATACCCGAGCTCGCGATGGGGATCCCCTTGGCCTGGGGTGGGATTCCCCGGCTGGTCCGCGAACTCGGACCCGCAGTGACCCGCGACCTGCTGGTCACCGGGCGAGCGCTGGGGGCGACCGAGGCGGTGCAGCGCGGCTGGGCCAGCTCGGCCCATCCCGCCGGTGAACTCCCCGCGGCCGTTGCCGATCTCGCTGCGCGGATCGCCGGTCTGCCGGCACGGGGGCTGCGGACGGCGCTGACCCGCATCACCGCGGTGGCGACCGGACTGCCCTCCGACGACAACGCGCTGGCCCTGGCGGATGCGCTGGCCGACCCGGACGCGATGGCCGCCGGACGGGCCTACCTGGCTGCTCTCGACACCCGCCGATCGAATCTCGGGACCATCCGTTGACCGCCCTCACCACCACGAAGGACACTCTCGGCGGTTTGCTCCGGCAGGTCGCCCTGAGCCGGCCGGACGCCACGGCCATCGGGGACGGCCGGCGTCGGTTGACCTTCGTCGAGTTGGACGCCGAGGTCGACAATGCCGCCAAAGCCCTGTTGGCCCAGCAGGTTCGGCCCGGCGACCGGGTGGGGCTGTGGCTGCCCAACTGCACGGAGTGGGTGACCGTGTTCCTGGCGGTCGCACGGCTGGGTGCCACGCTGGTTCCGGTCAGCACGGCGTTCACCGCCGACGAGGCCGCCGATGTGCTGACCCGGTCCAAGGCAGTGTTGCTGATCGCCGGCGGCGAACTCCGCGGTCGCCGGCCGGCGCACACGGCCGCCGCGCTGTCCGTCGCCGGACGGATCGAGGGGATCCGCGTACTGATCGCCGTGCACGACGACGTCCCCGGCGCGCTGACGTGGCCCGAGTTCACGGCCGGAGGGACCGCTCGCGATCTGGCGGAGATCTCGGCCGCCGTCAGCCCGGACGACCCGGTCGTCATCCTCTACACCTCGGGCACGACGGGTGCACCCAAAGGGGTGCTGTTGCCACAGCGCATGATCCGCAACATGCGCGACGTGGCCGGGCGTCTGCAGCTGACCACCGACGACGTCACGGTGCTCTACCTGCCGCTGTTCCACGTGTTCGCATTGGCGGCGGTCGTCACGTTTCTCACGGCCGGGGCCCGGGTGCACCTGCTGGCCGCGTTCTCGGCCTCGGGGTCGCTGGAGCTGATCGAGGCCGAACGGGCCACCCTCCTGTATGGCGTTCCGGCCCACTACTACGACCAGTTACGAGATCCGGACTTCGACCAGCGCGATCTTTCCGGCGTGCGGCTGTGCATCTCGCCGGGGCCGGCCGAGCTCATTCGCGAGGTCGATCGGCGCATCGCCACGGCGATCAATTGTTTCGGCAGTACCGAGACCACATCGATGATCACGCTCGGCGACCCCGCCGCTCCCCTGGACGAGCGGGCCGGCAGTATCGGTGCGCCCCTGCCGCTCTCGCAGGTACGGGTGGTCGGCCCGGACGGCGTCGACGTCCCGGGCGGAACACCCGGAGAGTTGTTGGTGCGGGGGCCGGCGGTGATGGTCGGCTACGACCAGGATCCGGCCGCCACCGCGCGGGCCGTTCGGGACGGCTGGTTCCACACTGGAGACGGAGTGCAGGCCACGCCGTCGGGCAGCAGTCTCCGCTTCCTCGGTCGGTTGGACGAGATGTTCAAGGTCGGCGGCGAGAACGTGGATCCGATGGAGGTCGAGGCGGTGTTGATGGTGCACCCCGCAGTGGGCACCGCAGCGGTTTTCGGCATCGACGATCTGCGACTCGGTCAGGTGGGCGTCGCGTTTCTGACGCCGAGGGAGCCGGGCGTCCCGGTGGACACCGACGCGCTCCGGGCGTTCGCGCGGGAACGGTTGGCCGGCTTCAAGGTGCCGCGACGCTTCGTCGTGGTCACCGAGCTCCCGACGACCGCCAGTGGGAAGGTCCAGAAGGTCAAGCTGCGTCAGGCGATCCCGCCAGCCTGAGCCGAGGGCCCCCTGGCCCCCAGCACCCTGGACAAGGATCGTTCGGTGGTGTCCCGGTGTCGATCGCTGACGGCGACCAGGGTATCGAGGTCGTCGGCCCGGATGGCGGCGATCATCTCGGCGTGGTCGTGCAGGACCTGGCGATCCGCACCGGGTTCATGAATATACAGCGAGCGGTAGAACTCGGACAACGTCCACACCCGAGCGACCTCCCTGCGCACCAGTCGCAGCGGGGACGCGTCGAACAGCGTGTCGTGGAAGTCGCGGTTCAGTGCTCGGTAGTCATCGAACGAGGCACCCGGATCGAGGTCGGCCAGTCGCGCGTTGCAGGCCTGCATGCGATCGGCGTCCACCTCGGTCAGCGGCACCGATCGCAGCAGCGCCGTCTCCAGCAGCCGACGCATCAGGTACACCTCGGACAGGGCCTCGGCGGTGGGGATCACCACGGTGTAGCCGGAGTTCGGCAGGTGCTCGACCAACCCTTCCGCTTCCAGGCTGACCAGTGCTTCCCGGATCGGAATGCGGCTCAACCCCAGCCGCTGCGCCAGGTCGGCCTGCCGCACCTTCTGGCCGGGCAGCAGGCGCCCCTGGAGAATCAGTCGGCGGATCTCGTCCTCGGCGGCCATCGTCCTCCTTGCTGTGCTGCGCCGGGGTCGGGCAGCGTTCCCGCCTACAGTGTCGACGCGTCGCCCAGTATGGCGGTCGCTTGACTGGACAGCACGCCTCCGTTGCCGTGCACCAACGCCAGGTGGGGGTCGGCGAGCTGCCGGGCCCCTGCGTCACCCCGCAGCTGGCGGGTGGCTTCGATGGTCAGAAAGATGCCGTACATGCCGGGGTGGCAATACGAGAGCCCGCCGCCGTTCGTGTTGACCGGCAGGCGGCCGCCCGGGGCGATGGCGCCGTCGGAAACGAACGCTCCACCGTCGCCCTTGGCGCAAAAGCCGAGGTCTTCCAGGAACAGCAGGGTGTTGATGCTGAAGGCGTCGTAGAGCTGCACCACGTCGACGTCGGCGGGTCGGTAGCCGGCCAGGTCCAGTGCTCGGGGCCCGGTGACCGACGCCGCCGTCACGGTGAGATCCGGCATCCCGGAAATATCCATGTGCCATGACGTCTCCGCGCCGCCGAGGAGATAGACGGGCGGTTGGGGGAGATCCCGCGCCCGTTCGGCCGACGTCACCACAACAGCACCGCCACCGTCGGTGACCAGGCAGCAGTCGCGGACCGTCAACGGCGTCGACACCATGCGTGCACCCAGCACATCCGCGATCGAGAGATCCTCGTGCTCCCAGGCGAGAGGATTGAGTTGCGCCCATTTCCTTGCCGCGACCGGGATCTCGGCCAGCTGCTCGCGAGTGGTACCGAACTGATGCATGTGTCGGGCTGCCGCCAGGGCGTAGGACGTCACCGGTATCCGTGGCCGGAACGGCGCCTCGTAGGACGGCAGTGAATTGGTGGCCGACGTGACCAGGCCGCCGGCGGCGGATCGCTGGGTACTGCCGTAGGTGATCAGGGCGACTTCGCACATGCCGGCGTTGATCGCCGCGGTCGCGTGCCGCAGGTGGGAGACGAACGAGGCCCCTCCGATCGCGCTGGTGTCCGCGTAGCGCGGTCGGATGCCCAGGTATTCGGCGGTGACCACCGACGGCATACCGAAGAACGCGGAATGTGTGAACAGCCCGTCGACGTCATTCGTTGCGAGCCCGGCCTCGTCGAGGGCCCGACCGGCCGCCTGCGCGGCCAACTCCAGTGCCGTGCGGTCCGGGCCGACCTCACCAAGGTCGGATTCAGCAACGCCGACGATCGCGGTGCTGCCGCGCAACTCTCGCTCGTCACGCGGGCTCACCGGGTCACCGCGAAGGTGGCCAGCGGCCCCTGATCGGTCATGGTCGGGGCGAACCTCACCGGGTCGCCGATGGCCACGTCGGCCGCCGGGGCGCCGTTCACGTTCGTCATGACCCGGAAGCCCTCGTCCAGGTCGACCAGGGCGACGCAGTACGGCGGGCCGCCGCGCGGCGTGAGCACGCTGACCGAGTACACGGCCCCGATCCCGGTCGACACCTCCCACTGCAGCGCGTCCGCGCTGCAGTTCCGGCAGCGCAGCCGGGGCGGGAAGGCCACCGACGCGCACCGACCGCACCGTTGGAAGGCCAGTTCGCCGCGGTCCAGGTAGGTGCGGAACTCCACGTGGGGGGCCGATCTCGAGGAGATCGGCGGCAGCGCGTCATTATGCATACATTTTAGTATATCGTTTCTGGAGACGAAAGGGGCAGTCCATGAGCGGTCCGTTGGATGGCATTCGAGTACTCGATCTGACCCGGGTCGTGATGGGGCCACTGGCCACGCAGATCCTGGCCGACCAGGGCGCTGACGTGATCCTGATCGAGGCGGCCGACGGCGACACCAACCGGGTCATGGGGCCTGGCCCGCACGCGGAGCTCTCCGGCATTGCGCTGAACCTGTTGCGGAACAAAAAGTCCGTGTCGCTCGACCTGAAATCCGAGTTGGGCCGGCAGGCGATCGCGGCGCTGGTGCGCAGTTCCGATGTGGTCGTGTCGACCATGCGGCCGCAGGTGCTGGTGCGGTTGGGACTGGACTACAGCACGCTGACCGCGTTCCGGCCGGATCTGGTGTACTGCCAGGCCCAGGGGTTCCGCCTGGACGGCCCGAAAGCCAATGACCCCGCTTACGACGACATCATCCAGGCGGCGACGGGCGTGTCCGATCTGGTCGGTCGGGTGACGGGGCAGCCTGGTCTGTTACCCACCATCTACGCGGACAAGGTCTGCGGCCTGGTGATCGCCCAGGCTGTCTCGGCCGCGCTGGTGCAGCGCGAGCGGACCGGCCGCGGCCAGCACATCGAGGTGGCCATGGACCAGACCATGACGGCCTTCAACCTCGTCGAGCACGGGGCCGGAGCGATCGCCGAGCCGCCCGTCCACGCGCCAGGGCGGCCGGCGACCGGCTACCCCAGAGTTCTGACGCCGCAACGCCGACCGCATCCGAGCCAGGACGGCTGGGTGCATCTGCTCCCGTATTCGCCGGCCCACTACATGCGCCTGTTCGGTGATGCCGGTCTGCCGGACGCTCTCACCGACCCGCGTTATGCCGACATGCGCGCGACCATTTCGAATTCGGATTCCCTCTACGCCGACGTCCGCCGCATCACCCCGACCCGGACGACGCAGGACTGGCTCGACTACTGCCGGGTGGTCGGCATCCCGGCGACCAGGGTGGCCACCCTGCAGGACCTCGTCGACGACCTGCCGCTGCGCGATCATCCGGCGGTCGGGCAGTTCCGGATGACCCCGGCCTTGGCCAATTTCGCCGGCCAGGCCGACGTGTTGCGCCGTCCGGCGCCGTTGATCGGGGCCGACACCGACGCAGTGCTGGCCGAACTCGGCCTCGACGTCGCGGCGGCGGGCTGATGACACCGCGGGCCGCGCTGCGGCCGACCTCGCTGACCGAGTCCGAACGCGCGCTGCAGCAACAGGTACGGAGGTGGCTCGCCGACCGGCTGCCGGTGGGCAGTCACCCCCCGGGGCTGGGAATGGCAGCGGCGGCCGATCCGGTCTTCTCCGCCGATCTGGGGGCACAGGGCTGGTTGGGCATGTCGCTGCCGCCGGAGTACGGCGGCGGTGGCCGGACCGCCGTGGAGCGGCAGATCGTCGTGGAGGAACTGCTGTCCCGGGGCGCCCCGGTTGCCTATCACTGGGTCGCCGACCGGCAGAGCGGACCGAGCATCGCCGCGGTCGGCTCCGAGGAGCAGAAGGCGACCTACCTGCCCGGAATTGCTCGCGGTGAGTTCTGTTTCGCGATCGGGATGAGCGAGCCGGGCGCCGGCTCCGACCTGGCCGCGGTCCGGGCCCGGGCCGTCCCGGCGGACGGCGGTTGGCGGATCGACGGCACCAAGATCTGGACCTCCGGGGCGGCGTGGGCCACGCACATCCTGGGCCTGTTCCGCACCTCGGACGACAGGCACGGCGGCCTCACCCAGTTCATCGTCGACACCCGCACCCCCGGGGTCGGCATCGCGCCGATCACCTTCATCGACGGTTCCAAGGACTTCTGCGAGGTCACCTTCGACAACGTGGTCCTACCGTCGTCCGCCGTGCTCGGCGAGGTGGGCGGCGGATGGGGCCAGAACACCGGAGAGCTGGCGCTGGAGCGCGGTGGTGTCGACCGATGGCTGTCGCCGGCCGTATTGGTGGACGAGTGGGCGGCCCAGCCCGACGCCGACTCCCGCGAACTGGCATTGGCAGCCGCTTCGCTGTGGGCGTTCCGCGGTATGTCACTCTCCATCGCGCGCATGGTGGACACCGGTCAGCGGCCCGTGCAACTCGCCGCTCTGGTCAAGGAGATGGCGACCCGGTTCGAGCAGGACACCGTCGAGGCGGTGAGCCGTTGGCAGGGCCGGCTCCCTGACCCCGACGAGCCGGCCGGGTTGTTGTCCCGAGCCGTCCTGGCGGCTCCGTCGTGGACGATCCGGGGCGGCACGACCGAGATCCTCCGCACCGTGATTGCGAAAGGAATGATCCGAGATGTACACCGCTGAGACATCTTTCGACGAAGATCTGCTGGATGCAGTCATCCAGTTCTTCGCCGATCAGTGTCCACCCGCAGTGGTTGCCCAGGCCGAGAGCGGGGGTGTGCCCCGGCCGTTGTGGTCGGATGCACTCGCGCTCGGTTTCCCCATGGTCGGGATCGACGAGGCCGCCGGGGGGAGCGGCGGCACGGTGCTGGACACCGTGGCCGTGTTGCGGGGTGCTGCCCGATCCGCGGCGCCGCTGCCTCTGCTGGAGCACTCGCTGGCGGCCTGGCTGCTCGCCCGATCCGGTGGCGAACTGCCGGCGGAGACCTGCGCCACCGTTGCGGTGGGCGACTCGGTCGAGGTCACCGGCGGCACGCTCCGCGGCCGGATCGCCGACGTGGCCTTCGCCGTCGACGCCGACGTGCTGGTGGTGCTCCTACCCGAAACCGGTCAGGTCGCCCTGGTGCAGGACTTCGCCGATGGTCTCATCCCCGGCCGCGACATCGCCGGAATGGACCGCGATCTCGTCTCGCTCACGGGTGCGGAATCCGTGCTGTTGTTGAGCTGCCCGGTGACGACGGAGGAACTCGCGCTGCGGGCCGCCCTGCTGCGCGCCGCGCAGCTGTCCGGGGTCCTGCAGGCAGTGGCCGAACTGACCCTGCGTTTTGCTGTGCAACGCGAGCAGTTCGGGGCGCCCATCGCGACATTTCAAGCCGTACAGGCACATCTGGTGCTCCTGGCGCAGGCGGAGGCAACCGTGGGGCTGGCGGTCGAGCGGGCGGCCATCGCCTCGCTCGAGCGGCCGGCGGCCTTCGAGATCCGCAGCGCCAAGCTCCTGGCTAACGAGTTCGCCCGTGAGGCCGCGCGGGCCGCGCACCAGGTGCACGGAGCCATCGGGATGACCCGGGAGTACCCACTGCACCTGTTCACCCGGCGGCTGCATGCCTGGCGAACGGTCGACGGGCACGGCCCTGACCTGGAACGGTCACTGGCCGACATGGCCGGCCGCGCGCCCCTGCTGCGCGGCATCCTCGACGACAGTGATTGGCAGGCCACGAGATGATCGACATCCAGGTGCAGCGCAACGGTTTCGTGGCGGTGCTGGAGATCCGGCGCGGTCCGGCCAACTTCTTCGACCGAGAGCTGTTGGCCGACCTCGCCGACGCGGCGGCCGCTGTGACCGCCGACGGCGCCCGTGCGGTGGTGCTCTGTGCGGAGGGCAAGCACTTCTGCGCCGGCGCAGATTTCTCGGCGGCACCGTCCGGTGCGGCTCGAGCCGATTCCTCACGTCTGCTCTACGCCGAAGCGGTGCGGATCTTCGAGATCGCCGTTCCGGTGGTCGCCGCGGTCCAGGGCGCGGCGGTCGGCGGCGGACTCGGCCTGGCCCTGGCCGCCGACTTCCGCGTGGCCGGACCGGCCGCTCGATTCCAGGCCAACTTCGCCCGACTGGGATTTCACCAGGGCTTCGGCCTCAGCATCACGCTTCCGCTGGTGGTCGGGCATCAACGGGCGACCGAAATGCTGTACAGCGGGCGCGCTGTACACACCCCCGAGGCCCTGGAATGGGGACTGGCCGACCGATGGGCGGAGGCCGGGGCAGAGCGGGAGGTGGCCATGGCCTGGGCGGCGGAGTTGGCCGGCTCGGCCCCGCTGGCCGTTCGCTCCATGAAGCAGACGCTGCGCGGTCCGATCACCGACCAGGTCCGCCGGGCGCTGGACCGGGAACTGGCCGAGCAGGCCCGACTGTGGGAGACCGAGGACAGCCGGCGCGGTATCGAGGCCTCTCGGCTTCGGCAGGCGCCCGATTTCATCGGCCGCTGACGGGCACCGCCACGCCGGACCGAGCGACCGGTCAGGGGACGAAGGACCGCTCACCCCACGAGCGGGCCACCGGTCACGGTAGAGCCAGGATGACGAAATCCCCGACCATGGCCAGCTTTTCCTGGCCCCGAATCTCCATCTGCAGCGCAACCGCGACCCGCACCCCGGTCTCGCGGCGATCTGCGCGCACGATTTTCCCGGACAGTCGGACCTGGGAATCGACCCGGACGGGGTTGATGAAACGAATCCGGTCCATGCCGTAATTGACCCCGCTGCTGCGGCTGGTGATCAGCAAGATCTCGTTCAGCAATGGCGGGACCAGAGACAGGGTGAGGTAACCGTGCGCGATGGTGCCCCCGAACGGGCCTCCGGCGGCGCGCTCCGGTTCGACGTGGATCCACTGGTGGTCACCGGTCACGTCGGCGAAGCCGTTGATCCGCTTCTGGTCGACGGTCCACCAGGAACTGGGCCCGATCGCCAGGTCACTCGCGTCCGGGAGATCGGCGAGGTCGATGATGGTCGGGACTACCCTGTCCGTCTCATTTAGTGTCATAGTTACTATCAATACCCTGTTAGGCCTCCCGAAGACAAGATGGAGTAGGCAATGAGTGCGAACGCCGCCACCGCCGACGAATCATCGAGTGGTCGCCCGGATCTGCACGGCCGATTGGCTGTGATCACCGGCGCGGCGGTCGGCATCGGGGCGGGGATCGCCCGCTCCCTCGGCTTGTCCGGAGCCACGCTGATCCTGGCCGATATCGACTCCGCAGCAATGGAAGTCACTGCCGTCGAACTTCGGGCCCAGGGGATCGCGCTGACCACCGTCGTCACCGACGTGCGCTCCACCGATGACGTGCGGGCGCTCGCGGCCGTGAGCAGTGAGATCGGCGAGGTCGACATCCTGGTCAACAACGTCGGCGACCATCGGCCTTGGGGGCCGTTCGTCGAGACCACCGAGCAGGACTGGGATGTCGTCCTCGACCTGAACTTCCGCCACGTCTTGCGAGTGACCAGGGCGTTTTTGCCCGACATGATCGCGCGGCAGCGCGGCAGCATCGTCAACGTTTCCAGCGTCGAGGCTTTCCGGGGGGTGCCGCACTGCGCGGTCTACGCGGCGTGCAAGGCCGCCGTGGTGAACCTGACCGCTGGGTTGGCGACCGAGCTCGGCCCATCAGGGATCCGGGTGAACGCCATCGCGCCGGACATCACCGATACGCCCCAGTTCCCGTTGACGCGGATGATCACCGAGCGCTACCGCGACCAGGTGCCGCGGTGGATCCCTGTCGGTCGTTGGGGCGAACCGGATGATCACGGCGACGTCGTCGCTTTCCTGGTCTCCGACCAGGCCCGCTTCGTCACCGGGCACACCATCCGTACCGACGGCGGCACGTTGGCGTCCGTGGGCTGGTTGCAGCGTGCGAACGGCACCTTCACCAACGTGCCTCGCGATTTCCATTGATCGCTGCGCTCGGAACGACCCGCCGGCCGGAGCCGGGCCGGACTACTCCGGCCAGACGATGCGGGCGTTGAGTGTGCCGGGATAACGGCGGCCGATGAACTTCCGGCCGGCGACCAGGTGTACCTGCATGGCTTCGGCGGCCGCGTCCGGGTCACCTTTCTCGATGCCCTCCAGGACGCGGGTGTGCGCCTGGATGACGTCCTCGAGCTGGCGCGGGCTGTAGGCGACACCACTGGACGAGCCGTCGCCGATCGCTCCGAGGGCGTTGGCGACCATGCTGATGATGTGGCTGTCCGCGGCCTCGGCGACACCGGAGTGGAAACGCTCGTTCTGACGCCAGAACTCGACCAGGTTGTCGTCGCGGTGTTCGGACATGATGCGGATGGTCTCGCGCAGGACCTCGAGCTGCTCGGGCTTGATCCGCTCCGCGGCGAGCCGGGCCATCATCGGCTCCAGCGCGATGCGGGCGTCCGATACGTCGGCCAGTGACAACTGCTGGAAGTGCAGCATCATCGCGAGCTGCTCGGTGAATTCGCCTTCTCGCGGACGGCGGACCGTTGGGCCGCCACCGGGTCCGGTGCGAATGACCACCAGGCCCCAGACCTCGAGGAGCCGCAGAGCCTCGCGCAATGTGGCCCGGCCGACCTGCAGCTGCGCGAGCATGTCCGACTCGTGCGGTAGGCGGGCGCCCTCGGCGTACGAACCATCGACGATGGCATTGGCCAGATGCCGGGCCAGCCGCTCCGACGACTTGGGTGTGCGCTGGCGGAATGCGGGCACGGGCATCGGCTGCATTCTGTTCATAGTACGCAGGAATCAACATCATCGTCTGCATGTGCCGAAGCGGCGGCCAGTCGAGCCGCCAGAGCCTCGGTCAGGCGCTGCGGTTGATCCAGCATCACGTGGTGGCCGCTGTCGGCGATCCAGGAGACAGCGACTTCGTGGCCGGTGCCCGATTCAAGAATCTTCCGCAGGATGTCCACGTCGTCGGCCGACAGCAGCCCTCGCTCGGCCATCACCAGACTGACCGGACAGCCGGCTTTTCGCAACAGCTCCTGATCGAAGTGCCCGTGCAGGGTGACTCTGGGATCGAATTTCCAGCCCCAGCCGGAGCCGCACTCGGTGACCGAATGTTCCGCGACGTAGCGGCGGATGAACTCCTGGGTCGCCGGATCACTGGGGCGCGTCCGGAACCGCGCAATCATTTCTTCGCGCGCTTGGCCGCGGGGCCGAAGTGGTAGCTCGGCCGCCGTCGGGATCGCTCGGGGGCTGAGCACTTCCTCCGGAACGTCGACGCCGACCACACCGGCCAACTCGGGGCCGTAGCGGGCCGCGACGTCCAGCGCGACAAGCGCACCCATGCTGTGACCGACGATCCAGGGGCGGCCGCCGCTGCTCTCTTTTCGAGCGACCTCGATCACCTCGGCGGCCCAGGTCTCGAACGAGTAGCCGGTCGGCACGTGATCGCTGTCGCCGTGGCCGGACAGGTCGATGGCGGCCACCCGGTGCGTCTGGGCGAGACCTGGTGCCACCCCGTGCCACCACGTGGCGTTCGCCGCGCCGCCGTGCACCAGGACCACGGTCGGATCGCCGGTGCGGCCCCAGGTCTGCCACCGCACCTCGACGCCGCCGATGGCCGCCGATCCTCGCCCGCGCGGCGTTCGGACTGCTTCGTCGAACCAGCCCGGAACCGGCGCGCTCACGCTATCGTGCCGAGCACCGCGTCCGCGATGCGCCGACGGCGCTGCGCGCTGGCCCCCAGCAAGATCTGCAGTGACTTCGCCCGCTTGAAGTGCAGATGAGCCACATGCTCCCAGGTGAACCCGATACCGCCGTGCAACTGAATGGTGTCCGCCGCAGTGCGGAAATAGGCGGCGCTCGCGGTGTCGAAGGCGACCGCGGCCAGCAGCGGCACACTGTCCGGTTCGGAATCGATGGCCTGCGCCAGGTAGCGCAACGCCGACCGGGAGGCCTCCAGCCGCAGCTGCATGTCGGCCAGACGGTGTTTGACGGCCTGGAAGGAGCCGATCGGGCGACCGAACTGCTGGCGGGTCAGCACATGCGCGACGGTGGTCCGGATGCAGGCCGCGGCGCCGCCGACGACCTCGGCCGTGGCGCTCACGGACGCGAGGTCGAGAACGGCCTGCAGATCGAAGGACCCAGGCTGCCCGACGCACATTGCAGGTGTTGATGTGAACGTGACCCGGGCCAGCGGGCGGGTGGGATCCAGCGCCTCGAGGGGGCGGCGGGTGACGGTGTCTGGAACCGTGTCTTCGACCGCGAACAGGGACGGGCCGGCCGAGGTCTCGGCGACGACCAGGAGCAACTCGGCGGTCGCCCCGTCGACGACGTGGTCCTTCACGCCGGAGAGCCGCCAGATCTCCCCGTCCGGTTTCGCCCGCACCGGAGTCGCTGCCGCACCGCGGGTCTGAACGTCGGCGAAGGCGAGCGTGGCCGTTCGCTCACCGCGGGCGATAGCGGGCAGATATCGCTGCGCCGCCGCCCGATCGGCGGCCAGCAGGAGTGCGTTGACGCCGAGCGCCACCGTGCCGAACCAGGGCCCGCAGTACAGGACTGCACCGAGTTCCTCGGCCGCCAGGGTCACATCGATCTGACTCAGGCCGAGGCCGCCGTACTCCTCGGGGATGGCAAGCCCCGCGACGTCGAGTTCGGTCACCAGTCGTTGCCAGACCTCGGCTCTGGCGCCCTTACCGTCGACCGCGTCGAACACGGCATTCTGCGGCCATTGCCGCTCGAGGAACTGATGCAGGACGAGTTGGTACTCCTGCTGCTCGGCTGTCAGCACGACGCTCACTGCGGACTCTCTTCCGATTGACCTGGACTATTTCGGGAGGCCGAGCAGCTTCTCGGCGATGATGGTGCGCTGGATCTCCGATGTGCCGGCGTAGATCGTGCCGGAGCGGGCGACCATGGCGGTGGTGATCCAGGACATGCTGGAGTTGGGGGCGCCGATGTCGTCGGTCATGAAGACCGTCACGTTGGTGGGCCGGCGGCCCTCGGCCGACAGAGCCTCCGGGCCGAGTACGTCCAGCGCCAACTCCGTGATGAATTGGTGGTACTCGCTCCAGTACAACTTGGCGATGGCCGCGTCCGGCCCGGGGGGTTGTCCGTCGAGGAAGCGAGCGAGGGTGGTCCGGCCGAGGAAGCGCATCACCTCGAGCCGCGCGTAACCGTCGGCCAAGCGGTCTCTCAACACCGGGTCGTTCGCCGCGCCGTTTTCCTTCGCGAGCGCCACCAGCCGGTCGAACTCGGCCCGGAACATGATCGGCACGATGGCTGCCTGCTCGCCGCGTTCGTAGCCGAGCAGGGTCATTGCGACCCGCCAGCCATCGTTGACCTCGCCGACCACATTCTCGGCCGAGCATCTCGCGTCGGTGAAGAAGACCTCGTTGAAATCGAGGCCGTCCGCCATGTTTCGAATCGGCCGGACGACCACGCCGGGCTGGTCCATGGGTACGAGCAGCAGACTGATGCCACGGTGCTTCGGTGCCCCGGGATCGGTCCGGGCGAGGAGGAAGATCCAGTTGGCCAGATGCCCGCTGGATGTCCAGATCTTCTGGCCGTTGATCACCCACTCATCGCCGTCCGGGACGGCGCGTGTGGTCAGTGCCGCGAGATCCGAACCTGCACCCGGCTCCGAATAGCCCTGACACCAGCGGTCCTCGCCGCTGATGATGCGCGGTAGGAAGTGTTGTTTCTGCGCCTCGGTCCCGTGGTGCAGCAGCGTGTTGCCGATCATGTTGATGCTGAAGATGTCGTTCTCGACACCTGACGGAACCCCGGCCTGCGCGAATTCCTCGGCCAGCACCACCTGCTCCAACGAGCTCAGGCCCCCGCCGCCGTATTCGACCGGCCAGGAAGGAGCGAGCAACCCCCCTGCGTGAAGGGTCTTGCGCCACCGCTCGGAGAAGCTCACCGCGTCCTCGGCCGAGAACTCCCCGATGCCCTGCCAATCCGAGGGCAGCTCACTGTCCAGGAACGCGCGAACCCGAGCACGAAACGACGATGCCTCCGGCAAGGCGAGAGTATCCATGCGCATAGTTATATCAGAACGACTCCATTCCGCACACGATGATGCGCGGGCGTGAGCCGGCCATCAGTGCAGCTTCTGGATGAGCAGTTCGGCGGTGCCGCCGGCGGGATTTGCCCACATCCCGCCCACGATCGATGGTGATTCGGGCTGAATCAGGGTGATCCACGCGCGCACGGTGACGCGACGACGATCACGATAGCCGCAGGTCAGAGCCAACTTCAGGCTTTTTCAATCGTATTCTTTTGGAATTTGCAAGGCGGGGTTAGGGGTTCGATTTCCTCGTCTCCACCAGTGTTCCGGCTGATCAGAGCCGGTGTAGTCGATCTTGGACTGGCCCGCTCGGATGCCGTGCCCACAATCTCCTGTGATTTGCCCTCCTGTGATTTGCCGTGATTCAAGCTGGTCAGACGGGCTGAATCGAGAAAGTTTGCAACTGGGTCGAGGTCATCGGGGAACAGATCGGCGTAAGTGTCTAGGGCGAGAGATGCACTCTTATGGCCTAACATCTGCTGCACCGCCTTGACGTTCGCGCCGGCACTGATGGCCAGCGATGCCGCGGTGTGCCGCAGCTTCGTGCGGGTGGAATCCGTGAGGTAGCTCCGGAGCGAGGGGCTATCCCTTCCTGCTGCAACTCGTCGGCAGACCTGGCGGCTGCACCCGAGTGAGTCGGAGACACCGCGGCCGATGCAGTCGAGGGAGTGGCGCGGGCCCGTCACGGACTCGGGGCACTGATCCACGAACCCGCGCTCAGCGCCGCCTCCGGCATCGACAAGGAATTCCTCCTCGCCATGGCGCAGGACGACGGCCCATCCAAGATGGCCGACATTCAGCGGCGCCTCAATGTCGACGTCAACTACGCCAGCCAGTATCGGCTCCGTCTGATCGCCGCCGAACTCATCTACGCCACCCGTCGCGGGTACGTCGACTTCGCGTTGCCGTACCCGCGCGACTATCTCCGCGACCAAGCAACCGCGGACGTATACGCAACGCCGCGTGACTGAACCGTTGGACACACGCGCGATCGGCGTGACCTCGATTAGCCGCACGGGCTATCGGCCGATGAACGTGCCCGGTCAGTCCTGGCTGATGCGCCCAACCGGCGAGGGTCTCGCTTCAAGCGGAGTTGACACCCCGGGCAAGCTGCATCGGGTCCAGGCCAGGCCGGCGTCGGTACAACCGGCGGCGCCGGATCCCCCGGCAACTACGCGCCCGACCCGCCGGCGGGAACGACAACCCGGCGGCTTTGACCATCTCTGGGGTCCAGCGAACTCGTGAAAACATACTGCCTTCGTCGCTGAACCTGCTTCCGAGAGTGCAGTTGAATACCTGCAGCCCTGTGTGACCCCAGGCCACTCAGAGGCGGTCGCTGGAACCGCGGACTTGGAGACGTCGTTCAACGTCTCAGGTTTCGACGCGGTCAGTCTGGGCCGGGTCGGCCCACCTTGATGACCGCGGGTCCACCCGATGCGGTGACCACTTCTGCCAGCCGGGCCGCATCGTCCGAACCGGGCGCTGCGGTCAGCATGACGGCCGCCAGGTCATCGCCGGGGATGGCGATGAGGTTCCCGACGAGCGTGACGGAGTCACCGTCCGACTGCGTGAACCGCGCGCTGCTTTCGTAGGCCTCCACCGGTCGCGGCGTACGCCACATGGTGTCGAACAGCCGGCTTTGGCTGCGCATGTCATCCACCAGAGCGGCGAGCGAAGTATCGGTGGGGTAGCGCAACAGCGAGGTCCTCAGACGGGCGACGAGGACCGCCTCGTGCTGGGTCGCGTCGGCCGCGGATTGCTTGAAGGCCTCGAACGGGTTGCAGAACGTGCGCCAGGCGAGGTTCCACTCCCAGCGGTCTCCGGTGAGGTTCCAGTGCTCCAGAGCCATGAACGCGCTGTTGACCGCAACGAGGTTCATCGCCGCGTCAGAGACGATCATCGGAGTATCCGAGAACCGCTCCAGTAGCCGTGTCGCACCTGGGCCGAGGTCGGTCGGTACCTGCCCCTGAGCGGCGGCGTACCCGGCCAGCGCACAGAGCCGCTCGTAGTCCGCGCGCCCGACCCGCAATGCCCGAGCGAGCGCGTTCACGACCTGGGCCGACGGGTGGCTGCGCCCCTGCTCCAACCGGCGGACGTAGTCAGCGGACATCCCCGCGAGCTCGCTGAGCTCCTCTCGCCGCAACCCGCGCACACGCCGCACGCCGACCCTTATCCCGACAGCCTCGGGGGCCGCACCTTCTCGCAAATGGCGCACTGCTGCGCCGAACTCATGACTTCCCACGGGCACGAGTGTGCCCGGAGGCCCGCACGGATGTAAATGGCGTCAGCTTCGGGCTGATGCGCAGAAGTGTGCTGACCGTCGGAGGTGGTCGGCGCGGCCGACGACGGGCCCGCGTCGTCAAGGTGGGCCGATCCGGCCCAGGCTAAGCGCGCCCGAACCTGCGACGGTGGTGGCGCATCGAGATCCGCGATGCAGATCGACGGCACATCAAAGGAAAGCAGGTTCAGTGATGAAGGCAGTCCGTTACCACCAGTTCGGGGGTCCCGAAGTCCTGCAGTACGAAGACATCCCCGTACCCACACCAGCGGCCGGGCAGGTTCGGGTGAAGGTGGTGGCCTCGGCCTTCAATGCCGCCGACAACGGCATGCGCGCGGGGTTCCTGCCGATCCCGGTCGTGCTGCCGCACGTACCCGGCTACGACGTCTCCGGCACGGTCGACGCGCTCGGCGAGGGCGTGGACAGCCTCGAGGTCGGAGACGCGGTCATCGGGTTCCTGCCGATGGAACGAGACGGGGGCGCGGCACAGTTCGTGATCGCTCCGGCCGAGGCATTGGTCGCAGCACCCACAACCTCTCCCTTGGCCGATGCGGCGGCCTTACCGTCGGTGGCGTTGACGGCCTGGCAGGCCCTCTTCGACGATGGTGCCCTGCAGGCGGGCCAGCGTGTGCTGATCGTCGGGGCCGGAGGTGTTGTGGGCAAGTACGCCATTGCGCTGGCCAAGCGAGCCGGCGTGCACGTCGTGGCGACCGCCAGCCCCCGCAGCATCGACGCCGTCCGCGCAGCCGGCGCAGACCAGATCATCGAGCACACCCACGCCGACCTGCTCAGCGCGGTCGATGGTCAGGTGGACGTACTGCTCAACCTCGCGCCCATCGACCCCGCACGGTTCACCGCACTCGTGGCTCTGGTCCGCGACGGCGGCGCGGTCGTCAGCACCACCGCGTTCATGCCCACCCCCGGTGATGAGGCCCGCAGCGTTCGGGCAGCGACAGTCTTCGTCCTACCCAACCGCGACCGGCTTTCCGAACTGGCCTCCTTGGTGGACAACGGGACCCTGCACATCGAGGTGACCCGCCGCATCCAACTGATCGAACTTTCCGCCCTGCACGCAGAAGCCGTCGCCGGTCGCATCGCGGGCAAGGTCATCGTGCTGGCTGGATGAGACCGCCAACCTGTGGGCTGCGCGAGACCCGCCGACAGCAGGGAGCTACCGTCAGCCACCCATTCGAAATGCCGACCAGCAGCACTGCGCCTGCCCCACGACGAGCCCAAGCCCGAGTGGCGCGAGCCCGGTTCTTGTCCGCCCTGTTGTGGGTAATGCTCACGTCGGGCGTGCCGTCGACGTGCTCGGCTCCTGGGGCGTTCTACCGCTCGCGGCCGGCATCACCGGCGGGTCGTTGCACAGGGATGCATCACAGCTCTCACTATCACGCGGTCGCGACGGGCCTGACGTCAGCCTCGCCGCGGACCCGTACACCGAGCTCGTGCGCCACCTCACGGTTCAGGAATGCCGCTGGACCCCAAAACAACCCGCTCCAGCAACACGCCGGTGACGTCGCACGCCCATGAGCCCTGGTCATTCACTCAACGACTCCGAATTAGAGGAACAAACACGTCGTTCAACTTTGATCCCGAGGTTGCAGCAATCCTGGCCCAGATGGGTGGGTCCAAAGCCGCGCCGCCGGCCGTGCGAGACATCGAGGGTCGTCGAGCATTCTGGGAGCCGATCCTCGCGGCCTCCAGCACCGCGCAGTCGATACCAAGGGACGTGAGGATGACCGTGCTCTACGGCGCTGACATCCGCCGCGCGAACAGCGAATACGCTTGATGTGTGGCGTTCTGTCAGTGAGCTGTCCATCCGCCGTCGACCGGAAGTACGGCGCCGGTGAGATAGGTGGCGTCCGGGCTGGTGAGCAGTAGCGCGGCGGCGGTCAGTTCGCTGGGGTCGGCCCAGCGGTGCATCGGGATTTCGGTTGCCAAGAGGTGACGGACGTGCGGGTCCCCGTCGATATCTGCATTGAGCGGGGTGCGGAACGGTCCCGGAGCGAGGGCGTTGACAGTGATACCGGTGTCGGCGAGTTCGACGGCCAGGCTGCGGGTGAGCTGGACAATGGCCCCTTTGCTGGCGGCGTAGCCGGATCGCCCGGCTGCCCCGACCAGGCCGAGCGCGCTCGCCAGAGTGAGGATTCGCCCGTAGCCGGCCGCGCGCATCGGGCGGATGGCCGCGCGACACGCTAGCCATGTGCCGATGACATTCACCTCCAGGCAGGCACGCAAGGTCGGAAGGTCAAGTTCGTCGATCAGGCCGCGGGCCTGCACCCCCGCGCTGGTGACCAGCACATCAAGCCGCTCATGCTCGGTCAGCACGGAGGCCACCAACTCCTGGACCGCGGATTCGTCGGTAACGTCGCAACCGACACCACGCACGTCGCGGCCGGTGTCGGACCGCAGCCGTTCCGCGGCATGTTCGCAGCGCGCTGCCGATCGGCTGGCGATGACGACGTCGCAGCCAGCGCCGGCGAGCGCGGCGGCGATTGCGTAGCCCAGCCCTGCCGAGCCACCGGTGACCAGTGCCACCTGCCCGTCTCTGGACGCTCTGGGAGCCCCAGGGGACGCGGTCACCGATCTGGTTCTGATCGGACCGGACAAGCGGTTGGGAGGGCGTCGATGAGCTGGTCAAGTTCCTCGGCGGTGTTGTAGTAGTGCACGGAGGCGCGGACCAGGTCAGGAAGACCGCGGGCGGGCAGATCCAGGCGGGCGTGCTCGACGAGCGAGACACTGGTGTTCACACGCCGCTCGGACAGCCGGCGCTGCACATCCTGGGCGGATACTCCATCGATCGTGAAGGTGACGATTCCGCAGCGCCGTTGCCCCTGGTCGTGCACTTGCACACCATTGATGCCTTGTAGCTGTGCTCGTAGCCGGTCGGCGAGAGCGGTGACCCTGGCTTCGATGGGGGTCAGACCCCAGGACAGGGCGTAGTCCACGGCGACGCCGAGGCCGATCTTGGCGGCATAGTTGGTCTCCCAGGTTTCAAAGCGCCGCGCGTCGGGACGGATCACGTACCGGTCCGGGGCGGTCCAGGTGGCGGCGTGCAGGTCTAGGAACGGTGGCTCGAGTTTGTCCAGGATCGACTCGCGCACGTAGAGGAATCCGGTCCCCCGGGGTCCGCGGAGGAATTTGCGCCCGGTCGCCGACAGCATGTCGCAGCCGATCCGGTCGACGTCGATGGGCATCTGTCCGATCGACTGGCAGGCATCGAGCAGGAACGGGACACCCGCCTCCCGAGCGGTCGCGCCGACCTGCCCGGCTGGGTTGACCAGCCCGCTGTGCGTTGGCACATGGGTCATTGCTATGAGCTTGACGGGTCCTGCGCCGTGGTCGTTCAGGCGTCGCTGTAGGTCGTCCACCGAAAGCTGGCCGTATTCGTCATCGTCAACCGGTTCCACCACTGCGCCGGTGCGGGCGGCCACCTGCAGGAGCGCAATGACGTTACTGGCGTACTCGGCGGCACCCCCGGTCAAGATCCGGTCGCCCGGCTTGAACGACATCGCGTAGAACGCCATGTCCCAGGCGCGGGTGGCGTTCTCCACCACCGCAATCTCCTCGACTCGGGCGCCGATGAGCCGGGCAATCGCTGCATACGTGCCCGCCACTTGTTCGGCCGCGGCCGCCGCGGCCTCGTACCCACCCAGCTCCGCCTCGCGGTGCAGATGTGCCACCACAGCCTCAGTCACCGGTACCGGCGGTAGTGCCGCACCGGCGTTGTTCAGGTGCGCCACCCGGCGCGTCCCCGGAGTGTCCCGCCGAGCTTGCTCAACGTCAACAACATCATTGACGGCATCGCCGACCAGGCAGGCGGACTTGAGATCTGGGCTGCACGACGTTCGGTACACGGCCATCTTTAGCGGCCTCCGTTTGCGCGGTAGTCGGCCGCGTTGTACTGGATGTGGAGTTGTCCGATCTTGTTACCGTGGAACTTGAAGAACTCGGAAAAGCGGATGGTTCCGTTGGGGAGCTGGGCGTCGTAGAGCACTCCCGCTCCGGCCGAGGTGACGACAGCCTGAAGGATGGTGATGTCGCGGACCGTTTCGATGAAACCCCTTACCCCATGGGTGAATCGGATCCCGCCGGACATCCGACCGGCGATCGGTCCGTCGAACACGAAATCGTCCGTGAGCAACGGCAGGAGGTCGCGCCCGTCCTGATACAGGTCGGCACCGCCGGTCAGGATGCTGTAGTACCGATGAAGCGTGGGAGATTCCTCGATAGTGATGCCGGTGGACATGGGTTACTCCTTAGGGTTGGAAATGGGCAGTGGTCACGCCGAGCGGATTGCAGGAAGGTTCTGATGCCCTGGTTCATTGGCGGCATCACCGCTCTCCCTGACTAACCCCGACTAGGTACCAACGAATGCGCCGCGGCGACAACGGTTTCGGTGGTGCGCAGTGTCGCGAGGAGGGGCAGAACGAGGGTCAGGGAGTGTTCGTGTCGTGCCGGCGCGTCGGCCACGGCGTCGGTGACGACGACGACCTTGAGGCCTCGCTCGAAAGCAGAGCGGGCGGTGGACTCGACGGCTATGCCGGTCGCCAGGCCGCACAGGACAATCTTCTCGACGCTGAGCTCCGCCAGGAGCAGGGACAGTGTGGAGTTGGCAAAGGCGCTCCATCGAAGCTTGGACACGTGGTGCGAGACCTTCTCGAACAACGCGACCGGGAGTGCCGCATCGCCGGACCGCACGTCGCGTGCCGGTCGAGCGATTTCCGCTTCGGCGTTGATCGGCGCGGCCGACGGGTTTTCGAAGTCTGTTGAGACCGCGATGACCGGTCGCCCGGCTCCGGCGAACGCTTCCGCAAGTCTCACGGCGTTGGTCAGGACCGGTGCGCCGAGTCCGCCGGGCAGTCGACGGAGGATTCCCTCCTGGAGGTCCACGGTCACTAGTGCCGCTGATGTCAGGTCCACGATGGCGGTCATCGTTCGGCCCCCTTGGCATCGCGCTCCGAGCCAGGCCGCACGCACAGGCCGACAGCGGTGACGAAGATCAGCAGCAGGGGAAGTGAGATCCACGCGGCGATGGAGAAGGTGTTGCTGCGCGCGAGGTATCCAATTGCCGAGGCGAGCAGGGCGACCCCGGTCGCAATACCGGCGGGGAGGAGCCAGATCGGCAACCGCACTTGTCGACGCCACTGTGCAGCGGAGATCGCGAATGCGGTGGCCGCGAGGAGGAACATCTTGACCCCGTCGAGCTCATTCAGGGTGACCGATAGCGAACTGGCCAACGCCGTGTCGCCACCGCGCACAGCGATCTCGACCAGGCACACGCCCAAAACGGTCTGCACAAGCGAGATGACAACCGCCGCCACTCCGGAGATCAAGGCGGCACTGCGCGCCACTCCACGTGCAGTCGGCCGCCAGACCCCGATGACGACGATCAGAAGGGCAAGGGCCGCCACTCCTTCGGTCAGCAGAAACTGAAGCGTCAAGGCCGCGACGTGGGGCGCGTCCTGGCGAACGACGGCCGAACCGCTCGACGTCACAGTCGTCGTTGACGAGGTAAGAAAGAGCCCGATGATCCAGACCGCGCTGTATCCGACCGCTGCCGCCCGGAGCGGCCAGCGCCGAGTCGACACGGGTGGACGCAGTTGGGGTACCTGCACGGGCGGCGTGATCGTCGTGTCGGTCATGAGAGATCTCCTTTGGGTTCGTCGCGAGGGTGCGATTGCTCGGTGGTCGGCTCGAGGTTGGCGCGCGCTCTGGTCAAGAGCCGGATCAGGGTGGCTCGCTCCGACTCGTCGAATCCTTTGGTGGCGACGGCGTTCACCGAGTTGATGTGTGCGCTGATCGTTTCGCGCACACGCTGAATCTCGGCGGGTCGGGAGTCGGCCAGGTAAACCCTTTGGAGCCGGTTGTTCGCCGGGTCGCGGCGTCGCGTCACCAGGCCACGCTCCTCCATCCGCTTCAGCATCACGGTGAGGGTGGCGGGGTCGATGGCCGTTTTCCGCGAGATCTCCTTCTGAGTCTGGCCGTCCTCGTTCCACAAACTGGCCATCACTCGCCACTGCGTCGGCGTGAAGGACAGGGCCTCGAATCGTGTTGCGAGCTCCGCCGTCATTCGATGAGAGACCCGGCCGACCAGGAATCCGAGACTCGAGACTAGGTCGGCGGTCGACGGGTCCACCGCACCTCTTACGATTGATGCATCCATGGTTCGTATACTAACCATGGATCCGTGACCACGTCAACCGCGCCGATCGTGTGGTGTTGTGGCGTGGTCGGAGCGGCTGTCCCCGAAGGCACCGGGGCCGGCACGGAAGAGCCCGGCCAGCAGAACGCCGACCGCACACCCGATGAAGGCCGAGAACGGGTGGGAATCAGGCCGGGCCGTCATCCAGACCAGCCCGGCTACAAGGAACGATCCCCAGCCGGCCAGAAGATTGGCAACGGGGCGGTTGCTGAAGATCATCGGATACGAGGACTTGGTGATCCCGCGGACGAAATGCGGTACACCGTTCGCGCCGAAGAGGCCGACAACGAACATCAAGAGTGCGGAGACGATCACGGGAGGCCTTTCGGAGCGGGAGCGGCTTCGTTCCACAAGTGTAGAACGAAATTGGCGAATCATTCACCATCCGTAGAATGAGCGCATGTCTGAAGCTGTCACGTCGCGGAGCGCACAGCGTCGCACCACCCAGAAGCGGATTCTCGATGCCGCCCGCACTCTGTTCGCCGAGCGCGGTTTCGACCGGACGACGATCCGCGCTGTAGCGGCCCTTGCATCAGTGGATCCCCGGCTCGTTTCGCACTACTACGGGTCGAAAGGGCTGCTGTTCACCGCTGCCGTTCGCCACCACGTGGGTCACGACGCCGACGGAGACCCGGTCGCGGCGTCGGAGGCGATGCTCACCAGCCTGGGAATGAAGATTTCCGGCCTGCCAGAGACGTCGATCGCGATGCTCCGGTCAATGCTCACGCACCCCGAAGCCGCTGAGCTCGCCCGCCGAGAGATCGACGACCAAATTCGGTCGCTCGCCGCAACGATCCGCGCCGATGACGCTGCAGTTCGCGCCGCACTGCTGCTCGCCACGACCATCGGAATCACTGTCGCCCGGGAATTACTGAAGGTCTCCGAGCTGCGAGCGGCCTCCCCATCCACCATCGCGGCCATACTCGAGCCGGCCTTCCACGCCCTCACCACCGGAGGCGACGCCGAACACCAGCCAGATGACGGCGAGGGTTCTGTCAGGCCTGCACCCGGATCACAGTCTCGTCGCATCCGCAGACCACGCTAGGAACCCCCACGAAGGGGAAGTGTCACAGCCCACACTGAACCACTCCCCGTAGCCTCTGACTACAGAGAGCTACTCTGCAAGCACGAGACGGCGTTCGGTGGAGCCCGAGGAACGTGGTTTGTGGCCACATTCTTGGCGGGCAGGTCAGGTTCGGTCATCGCCGTCCAGATTGGTCGCCGGCGTTTCGGCGCGGCGTCGGGCCCGGCGTGTCACCAACCCCCGGGGGTACAACAGCTAACGCATCTGAGTATCAGCCGAAGAATGCCTTGTCTCCATGGTGGCTCACCGCGTAGTAGAAGGCGTTGGCGGCTGTGCCACAGAGGGGTTTCCGCGGGTCGTACAGGTGCATCTTGCCGCACTGGATCTTCATGTTGGCCAGGAACCGCGAGTCGATGGAATTCTTCCGCGATCGGGTCCGATCGTAGTGATGCTTGGATCCGTAGTTGCGGTAGCCGAAGTCGTGCAGTACGCAGGATGACTTGAACACGCTCGAATAGACCAGGGATTCCGCCGGAATCGCGACCACGATGTAGCTGGGGAGGCTGCAGCCATCGGTTGACCAGTCGATCGCCGTCGGCCGCGTGCCCTTCCACGTCACGTAGGCGCCGGAGATCGAGGACGACGAGGTGAGCGGCGAGTACTCAACGTCCGAGATGATCTGCGCCGTCGTTCTGGGCGGATCCGCCTGTGCGCTCGGCGCCACCCCCACGCCGACGACCACGACGGACATCGCCGCTACCAAACCGGCACGGAGTCGACGCAGTGGACTGCCGTTGAGCGCTCCGCCCCGGCTGACGCCGGAGCCGAGTTGACGCCGGGTTGGGCGCCATAGACCGACCGTGGATCGCTTGCTACTCATACGAGATCCCCTCTGTGAAGTCGCGGCGCCCGTGGTGTCCGCGGTGTCCTGGTGCACGCAACTCGCGATCCAAGTCTTCAAAGTGGAAGCCATCTCGAACCGCTTGCCCGCCGAGTGCGAACCGAAGTTAGCGCAACGAATGCCGGCCGTACACGACTGACCAGGATAAGTAAGTTACTTTTTGAACGTGCCTACGCGAGAACCTGGACAGCCGAAGCTCCCTCCGCGATCCCCTCGACGGACGGCCACACAGACCAAGCAGTTGCTGATGGATGTCGCGTTGCACATGCTCCACGAGCGCGGCCCAACCGCCGGAGTCAGCCACGTCAAGTTGACCGATGTGCTGGACCGGGCCGGACTGACCACAGGTGCGGCCTACCGACTCTGGGACGACCAGAAGGCGTTCCACGACGACCTGGCGATCTACGCCGTGCGCTGGCGCGATCGGCAGTCGACCGAAACGACTGCTCACCGGGTCATGCCGATCATCCATTCCGGCGGCCCCTGGCAGGAGGTTCTCCGAGCTGGCGCAGAAGCCAACCTCCAATCGTTCCCGGAGGACATAGCCCTGCTGACCACGATGGCCCTCCGAGCCAGCGCCTACGGCCACCCCGCCCTACTCGAGGCGAGCCGTGAACGTCACGCCGAGGCCATGTCCGCCTACGGCAGTCTCTACCAGACGGTGCTGCACGCCTATCGTCGCCAGCTGAAGCAGCCATTCACCCTCGACCACCTGTGCGCGCTTCTGGCCGCCCTTTCCGAGGGGTTCACATTGCAAGCCGCGACCGGAGAGCCCCACACCGTCGTCCAGATCAACAGTGACGATCCCCGGGTCGGTGAGCAGTGGACATTGCTCGCAGTCGCGGCTGTCGCCCTCATCGAACACATGACTGAAGACATCCCGGCGCCGGTTGCAGGTATGAGCTGAGTCAGAAGCCGGCCGGCGCTGTATCGGCGTCAGCAGGCCGCAGCCCGGGTCGCACGTCTGCATCCGTCACTTGACTGGCGTGCCGCCGGGTGGATCGACGTTCCTGGAGCCAGATGGCCACGCTGATCAACGGGAGGATCCCCGCAAACACGGTCACTCCGGTCCAGCCCCACTTAGACTGCACGACCGCGGTGATCGCTGAGGCCGCGGCGCCGCCGACAAAGACCGTGATCATGTAGACCGCGTTGACCCTGGCCCGCGCATCCGGGGAGAGGGAGTAGATCTCGCGCAGACTCAGGACCTGGTGGCTCTGCACCGCCAGGTCCAACAGCACCCCGGCCGCGGCGAGGAGGTACACGTTCGAGGCGCCGAATCCGGCCAAGGCCAGAGCGGCGACACCGATACCCAGAGCGGTGAGGCGCGCGACGGTCCCGTGACCGGCGTCGCCGAGGCGGCCGCCGACCGGGGCCGCGATCGCACCCGCCGCACCGACCAACGCGAACAGCGCCACGCCGGCCTGGGTGAAGTGATGACGATCGATGAGTTCGTAGCCGATCGCGGTCCAGAACGCGGTGAATGCGCCGAACAGGCACGCCTGGGACGCGGCGCGGCGGCGCAACATCGGCTCGGTCCGGGCCAGGGTGACGACGGAAACCAGCAGGGTGCCGTACCGGGCGGTGTGGACGGGCTGGCGGCGGGGCAACAGCTTGAACAGGGCGATCGAGGTGAGCAGCATCAGCGCGGCCGAAATGATGTAGATGCTGCGCCAGCCCCAAGCGGCGGCGGCGAAGCTGGAGACGCTGCGGGCCAACATGATTCCCAGGAGCAGGCCGGTGGTCACCTGCCCGACGAACTTGCCGCGGCTCTCCGGCGGGGCCAGATGTGCCGCCAGCGGGATGAGGATCTGGGCCACCACCGAGGTGATCGCGACGGCCACCGACGCGGCGAGGAAGACCCAGAAGTCGGGGGCGAACCCGGCCAGGAGCAGGGCCCCGGCGGTGGCCACCAGCGTCCGTGAGGCCAGCTTGCGGTTCTCCAGCAGGTCACCCAGGGGCAGCAAGGTGGCCAGCCCGACGGCGTAGCCGATCTGAGTTGCCGTGACGACGAAGGTGGCCGTCGTCCGGTCGACGGCGAAGGCTCGGCTGATCAGATCTAGCAGGGGCTGCGAGTAGTAGAGATTGGCCACGCTGGCCCCGCAGGCGAAGGCGAGCACGATCGTGATGAGCCGCAGACTCCGCAGCCCGGATCCGGACCGGTCGGTCGTGGCGGCGTGGGCGATGGTGACAGCCGGGCGGGTTCGCATGGCGTGGTCCTCACAGGCAGGAAGTGAACGGTACGTTCACTATCAACTGGACGGTCCGCGAGAAATTCCCGGCCCGCTGATGCCGGCCAGAAGCTGCTGGACCAACTGACGGGCGAAATCGTCGTCCAAGGGTTCGTGGCTGAAGAGCAGCCGGTAGTAGATGGGGGCGAACAGGCCATCGAGAGCCATCGGCACATCCAGGTCGGCCCGTAGCTCGCCCCGGTCGATTCCTCGGCGGATGGTGACCGCGGCCAGAGCTCGTCTCGGTCCGAACCAGTGCTCCCGCAACGCCTGGGCGATGTCCGGCTGGGACTGGGCCTCGGCCGCCAAGGCCCGCATGAGCGGGCCGGCCGGACCCTGGCTGAACAACTGAACCGCCCTCTGGACCAGGCCATACAGTGCGTCCCGAGTGGATAGCTCGGTGGATAGCGACCACGTGTCGGCAACGGCGACCATGAACCCTTCAAGGGCGACCGCACCTCGCGAGGGCCACCACTTGTAGATCGTCGCCTTGCTGACCCCGGCCCGCGCGGCGATGGCCTCCATGGTCGCGGCCGGCAGGCCGCCCTCGAGCATCAGCTCACCGGCGGCGGCCAAAATCGAGGAGCGACGCTCTTGGCTCCGGGGCCGGCCCGGGCGAACGCGCCCACCAGCCGGGCCGGCGATCGGAACCTCACCGCCCGTCGACCCGTCTTCGGTATTTGTAGTCACGGCGTTTACTCTATCGCCGCCGGTCGGGTTCCGATCAGGCCAGACGGGACGAATGCCGTTGACACCGAGGCGCCGCCGCGCGGTCCGGGGGGTTGGTGGGTGGAGGGGGAGTGAGCACAGGCGTGTGGGCCGTGCAACCTCGGTGCTTGCTGGTGCCGTCCTCATAGCGTGACCGCCTTTCTCCGTGCCTCGGTTGCCGCCGCCGTGCTGATGGCCGTGGTCGGCTGTGCCGGCCCGGCGACCTCGGCCACGTCCTCCTCGGGGGCCAGCTCGCCTGGACACATGTCGAGCGCACCGTCCACCGGTTCGGTCACCCCGACCGGGCACCCGGCCGACTTCCACGCCCCGGCGGGAGCCGTCGGCCAATGGCGGTCGATCACGATCGTCGGACATGCGTTGATCCCCGGATCCCACGTCGATCTCGGCCTGGCCGCCGACGGCGCGTTCGTTCTCCAGTCCGCGTGCAACGCCATGGACGGACGGCTGACCGGTACGGGGCCGACCTTCACCCCCGGCCCGGACATGGCGACCAGCGCCATGGGCTGCGCGTCCGCGCCTTCGGCGCAGGACCAGTGGCTGGCCGCGGTGTTCTCCGCGCCGATGACGCTGACGGTCAACCACGGGCAGTTGGTGATCGCCCAGGGCACGGTGGTGATGACGTTCAGGAAGACCGGCTCGCTCGACACGTCGGTGTCGATCACGGTCCCGGTGGCGTCGACTGCGGTCGGGGGACCGTGAGGCGACCGGCGTGGCCGTTGGGTGCTTGAAACGCGGCTGACGTCGGCGGCCGTTTAGGACCGCTGGTCGTCGGTGGGTCAGCCCGTCGCGGTGTCAGTCGGTGATCGTCGACCGGCGGTCGGGGACAAGGTGCTCCGAGTGCGGTCAGAGGCCTTTGATGGCGCGATCGAGCCACTCGCTCAGGAGTTGCCGTTCGGTCTGACTGAGCATGTCGAGACCCGCGACGTGGGTGCGAAAGGCGACCGCCGCGGCCATCGGCCCACTGTCGGGAGGCGGGGGAGCGTCGGTGAGTATGTCGCGGAGTACGGCGTCGAACAGCGCGTCGGCCAGGCCGGGGTCGCGTTGATCGGGTGGTGCCGACAGCAGGGTGAGCACGGCGCCGGTGCCGGCGGCTCGGATCAGGTCAACCGCACGTTGCTCGCTCACCCGCATCCGGCCGGCGGCCGCGATCCGGCGGATGCGCGACCGGAGGATGTCCTCGCCCGCCTGGGCGGCGGGGGAGCGCGGTTCCCGGCCCGGGTTGCTCAGCAGCGCGAACAGGGTCGGATTGGCCACGCCGAACTCGATCTGTGTGCTCCAACCGGCCCGCAGGTCGTCCACCGGGTCGGCATCGGCGGCCGCCGCAGCCTGCACGATGGCGGTCTTGGCGGCCACGTACGTCTCCATCACCTGCTCGGCCACCGCGTCCAGCAGGCCGTCCTTGTCGCCGAACAGCCGGTAGATCACGGGCGCCTGCACCCCGGCGGCCTGGGCCACCCCGCGGGTGGTCACCGCGGCCGGGCCCTGCTCGCGCAGCAGTCGGGCGGCGGCGGCGATGATCCTCGCCCGACTGTCCGCCCGGTTCTCGGTTCGAGCCACTGCTTCCATGTTTCCGAAGATACGGGATCGACGTGATCGCCGATGTTTCCCGTGATATCGTCGTATCGATAGCACTGATAACGGGATGAGGGAGAACCATGATCGTCATTGCGGGAGCCACCGGCGCTCTGAACGGCCGGACCGTCGACCACCTGCTCACGCTCGTGCCGGCCGAGCAGGTTGCCGTCGCGGTTCGCGACGTGAGCAGGGCTCGTCGGTTCGCCGACCTCGGGGTCCAGGTCCGCCGCGGCGACTACGCCGACCCGACGTCCCTGCCCGACGCATTCGCCGACGCCGACCAGCTGCTCCTGGTGTCCTCCAGCGACCCGGGGGCGGACGCGGTCAGCCTGCACCGCACGGCCATCGATGCAGCGGTCGCCGCGGGAGTCGGCCAGATCCTCTACACGAGCCACCAGGGCGCCGCCCTCGACAGCCCGTTCCGTCCCGCGCGCGACCATGCGGCAACCGAGCTGCTGCTCGCCGAGTCCGGTGTCCCGTGGACGGCGCTGCGCAACGGCTTCTACGCCCACAGCCTGACCTGGCTGCTGGGTCCCTGGCAGCAGACCGGTGTTGTCACCGTGCCAGCCGACGGGCCGGTGAGCTGGACCGCGCGCGAGGACGCCGCCGAAGCCGCGGCGATCATCCTCGCCTCCAACGGCGCCTACGACGGGCCGATCACGCTGACCGCCCGTGCCGCGCCGACCTTCCAGGACGTCGCGGAGATCGCAGCTGACGTCAGCGGCCGCCCGGTCGAGTGCGTTATCGTGAACGAGGACGAGTGGATCGCCGGCCGAGTCGCCGCCGGACAGGACGAGTTCATGGCGCACTTCACCCTCGGCATCTACCAAGCCGCACAACAGGGCTACTTCGCCCGCGTCGATCCCCTGCTCGCCAAGCTTCTGGGCCGCGAACCCCGCTCGGTACGGGATCTGCTCACCCGACCTGCCGCCTGACCGGCCGACCTCCGGTCGGCATCCAGCGGGGGCTCACTGATCCAGGGTTGGACTCGTGCCCGCAAAGTCAGTCGCTTGGGTACGGATCTGTGCCAAGACCGTGTCGAGGCCGGCCCGCAGGGCCAGGGTGTTTCGGCGGGTCTGGGTGAGCAGCAGCCCGCCTTGCAGCGCGACGAGCAGGGCCAGCGCGAGGGTGTCGGTGTCGGTGTCGGGGCGCAGGTCGCCGCGGGCGCGCATGCGCGCCAGGCCGGCCCGGATCGGCGCTTCCCATCGCTCGAACCCGGCGGCGAGATCAGCCCGGGAATGCGGATCCTGGTCGGCGATTTCGGCGGCGATCGATCCGATCGGACAGCCTCCGACGCAGTGCCGCTGCTCCTGGAGGTCGATGAGCAGATCACGCCATCGCTCCAGCGCGGCGAAGCTGTCGAGCTCGTCGAGCACGGGGCGCTGTGCGTCCAGGATGCCTTCGGTCTGGTGACCGATGACGGCCCGGATGAGATCGCTCTTGTCCGCGAAGTAGTGATACATCTGGGACGCACTGACACCCGCCTGCCGCTGGACGTCCTCGATCGCCGTGCGGGCGACACCGTGGGCGAACACCAACTCGGCAGCCGCATCGATGATGCGGGCGCGCGTCGCCAAGCCCTTCGCGGTGAATTTGCGGGCCGCCACCGGCACGGCGTCGGCTACCACCGGCTGGTGATCCGTCGGGCTCCTGCGACCTTTCTCCCGGTCGGTTGTCAGCTGGTCCACGCGCTCAACCTTACCTCTTTTCTGGAGTTGACACTCCAAACCTCTGGGGTCATAGTTTGGAGCGTTCACTCCACTAAGCGAGAGGTTCTCATGACCACCAACCTGACCGGCTCCACCGCCCTGATCACCGGCTCCACCAGCGGCATCGGCAAAGCCACGGCCGACCACCTGGCCGCCCTCGGAGCGCACGTCATCGTGTCCGGGCGAGACAAGGCACGCGGCGACGCCGTCGTCGCCGGCATCCGCGCCGCGGGCGGGACGGCGGACTTCGCCGCCGCCGATCTCGGCGACGAGCGCAGCGTGCGCGCACTTGCCACCCATGCGGCCGAGGTGGGCCGCGGCCACGTCGACATCCTCGTCAACAACGGCGGCATCTTCCCCTTCGGCGCCACCGCCGATACCCCGGCCTCGCAGATCGACGAAGTCTTCGCCATCAACGTCAAGGCGCCCTACCTGCTCGTCGCCGCCCTCGCCCCTGCGATGGCCGACCGCGGCCACGGCGCGATCATCAACGTCACGACCATGGTGTCGACGCTGGGTATGGCAGGAATGGGCCTCTACGGGGCCAGCAAGGCCGCCCTGGTCCTGCTGACCAAGTCCTGGGCCGCCGAATTCGGTCCCGCCGGCGTCCGCGTGAACGCCGTCAGCCCCGGCCCCACCCGCACCGAGGGCACCATTCCCATGGGTGACGCGCTGGACCAACTGGCAGCAGGGGGACCGGCGGGTCGCCCCGGCCGGCCAGAGGAGATCGCCGCCGCCATCGCATTCCTGGCCACCGACCAGGCCAGCTTCATCCACGGCGCCGTGCTACCCGTGGACGGTGGCCGCCTCGCCGTCTGACACCTTCCTCACAGCGACCAACCTGCAGACTGACCTGTCCGTCGGCAACGGCGCGCTGCGCCCTAACCCCGGTGCGGAGCGCGCCTGTGACGGCTGGAAGAGCCGTCACAGGCGTGATCACCGATAGATCAGATCGACCTTCTCCCACGGGTCGAGCACGGTCGCGTCTCCCTGGCCATCGAAGAGCAGATCGCCTCCAACGTTCGGGTCACCGCCGTGCCCGTCGACCGGGGCAGGTCCGGCAGCGCGACAAGTGCCGGAATGGGCGCAACGCCTTGCTCGAGCTGGCAAGGCAGCTCGATGGGGGCATTGTGTACGACCGAGATCTGCCAGCGGCGACCGTCACTCTCCTGGATTCGCTAAATCGTCGAACCCGGTAGGAAGTCCGCCGACGGTCCGGGCCGTGCATCCGATCGACTCACCCATGGATGCGCCTTTGGAAGGTCACCGACCGACTGCGCGTCCCTCTGAAACGGAGGGCTGGGCGCCGTGCGTTTTCATCGAAGATTCGTAGGACACCGAACCTACTGTTACGCAGTCTGCGACGAACCGCTGCACATCCCGCCCTGCACCTCACCAGTCCACCACTGATCTTCGGCGCCGAACTGCTCGGGCTGGCCTTCGTAGTCGCGGAGACCGAAGTAGGGCGTGCTGGTGACCACACAGTGCACCGACCCGGCGGGCAGCTGCTCGAGCACCTTCACGGCGTCGCCGGTGTAGAGGGCGAACCCACCGACGATCAGCAGGCCGATTCCGGTGACCAGCGAGACCCCGCGTCGGCCGCGGAACCCGTCACCAGTGGGGTGGACGCGGCCAAATCAGGTGAAGCCAGCTATTGACATCGCCGACGACGGGTGTCCAAGATGGGATCGTCATCGTCGATCAAAGGGGGATTTCACCAGTGAAGCCGTGAAAATCGCTGCTTGCCGTCCTCGCCGCAATCGTCACATGTTTCGGAGCAGCCATTCCCGCTTCCGCCGCCGATGGCAATGCAACACCATCTGCTCCTCGTCCGATTGCGCCGACGAACGGGACTTTCGAATACGGATCGTCATTGACCCTGGTGTCGCCCAATGGCGCGGTGACCACCACCAAGCACACGTCCAACGAGTCCGCGAAGGTTCGTCCGCTGGCCGCGCCCGGGACTGGTCCGCAAGGTGCCATTATCCATTGCAACAAGCTGTATTCGTTCTCCGATTCGGCCGGCACGTACACGATTCAGCACGCCTGCGGCAGTAGCACAGCGCCATGGGGGTATAAAGTCTCCGCAGCGCTGTGCGCGACGTCGTATAACGGTCTATTCAAAGAGCAAGGCATGGGCCTGGTTGTGAACGGCGGAAAGACAGTTATCCAACTGGGTCATACGGCAAGTTGCCTTGATTACTATCACGGCCCCCGTCGCCGCGAAGGACTACGATCACGTGGCGTATCAGGACTATTTCACGTGGCGCACATCGCCGAATGCAACAAAGGACAGTGTCCTTCAGATTTACGGAAGCTACACTCTCGTCGGCAGTCCCTGTTCTCCTACATCATGCTGATCATCTGAGAGTGAGCGAGCGATGACCTTCGGAACCGTCCGAGAATGGCACACGGACGAGGGCTGGGGGGTCATCGACTCCACGGACACACCGGGTGGCTGCTGGGCGCACTTCTCCGCCGTCGTGATGCCCGGTTACCACACCCTGAGCAGCGGTTCCCAGGTCGACTTCGACTGGCGCAGCCCCGGCCAGGACGGCTTCAACTTCACCGCGACGCAGGTCTGGATCGGCGATCGAACGAACGGTACGGTCGACCCTGTCGAGGGCTTTCAGCGCGACAACGCAGGGGCGTACAACTCCAGTGTCAGAATCAACCCAGGTAACCGCACATCCCGTCGAAAGCGGTGACCCATCGGGATTCACAGACGCGCTGGCCACATGATCGGGTGGACGTCTCGACCGAACTCGCGCAGCTACGGGCTGCTGTTGATCGGCTTGGCGTTGCTGGCAGCAGTGGCGGCGCCGAACTTGATCGGACGAACGATCACCGGCGCCGCCCAAGCTGTTCCTGTGCCGAGCCCGCCAACGCTCGGGAACTGTGTCACCGATCCGATCACGTCAGGGTCGAACGCCTTCGGCAGCGGCGAATACTCACAGATGGAAATCTCTGACTGCCGAGGCGTTCGATACGGCGAAATCAGCGCCATGATCAATGACCCGTCCCCGCACAGGACAGAAGCAACGGCTGATCCAGATGCGGCCTCGGCCTGCCAGTCTGCGGCCTACCGGTACGTCGGGATCCCGATGCACGGCGATGAACCGACCCCCTTGTTTGAGTGATGGTATCCACAACTGCTCCTCGCCACGGCAATCGCGGCGCCGTCGAGCCGTCAACGCGCCGCAGGTCAACACTGGCTGGCCTGCGTCGTCTACCCGCCGGGCGACGCCCACCCCCAGTCCCACGCCGCAGTCCGGCCCGGCTACAAGGACTCCATCCACGACGCGTTGCGTACCGGGCAGGAGGCCAACCAAATCGGTGTGTGCATGTCCGGATCGGACTTAGCCGGTACCGATAGTGGCCCAACCATCTGCAGCGCAGACCATCGCGGCGAGATATTCGGCACCGGGTACACCGGCGACCAACCCGTAGGCCGGGCGGATCTGCTTCGAAGCTGCCGCCAGGTCATAGCCCAGCTAACCCACACAACCGGTATCTCCATCCTGGGCCTCGCCGTTCAAGTGGCAGCGACGGGCATGAACCATCTGGCGATCTCCGGTAGCAGTATCCCGGCACATTCCAGGCTGAGCTGCGGAGTCACCGGGAACCTTCGGGTACTAAGAGGCAGCCTTCTCGGGCTTGGCGATCGACCAGTTCCGTGGAAGTAGGGGTAACGGTAAGGAAGCTGTCATATACCGACAAGTAGCGGGTCGGGGTTGGTGGGGACCATCGGAGAACCGTCGCGCTCGGTGGCTTCGGTTGCGTCAGCTGGATGTGTGGCTCAGCGTTGTCTGGTTAGTGATGATGAAGCCGCCGCGTTGCCAGGCCTGCGGGTAGCCGTAGCGGTCGAGGAGGGGAAGTTTCACCCAGAGTTGTAGCCATCGGGGAAGTCGGTCGAATTGGGGGACGGCGGCGAATCCGTCCGGCAGCCAGTTCCAGCCGGGGAGCCGGCCGTTGGGTGGGGCCCACGGTCCCGGGGGAGATGACCTCCAGGGGTTCGGCGGCTGTCATGGGGATCAGGTTACTCCCCGGTGGTGAATCCCCAGCTCTGGGAGACGACCGGTATGTTCAGTGATCCCTTTGGCCGCAACGTCTCTGGGATGCGCCACTCGGCGTAGATCACCATGTGCGTGCTCTGCCGGCGGGCGGCGATCTGAATTTCGACGTGATCGCCGACCGTTCGTGTCGTGCACGCGGGTGGAGTGGAGGGCTGCGTGCAGTCGACGGTCGGTGAAGGATGCAAATCGGGAACGGGCGCGCCCCCGCAAGGGGACCCACCCGTTTCTCAGGGTGCGGGTTGGCAAGCTTCATGTGACGAAGGGGCCACGAACAGCTATCGTCCGTACATGGTTGACCCGCTGCCGCTCCGAATTTTCCTCGCTACTCCTGGCGATCTAGTGGATGAGCGCGCAGCTGTACGCGCGTGCGTTGACGAGCACAACGCCCGCAGCGAAGGTGCTAACGGCATCAGGTACGAGGTCGTCGAGTGGAATCAAGTGCGAGGCACCGTGCGTCGAGCTCAGGAGGCGATCGACGAGTTGATCGCTGAGAGCCACTTTATGATCGCCTTGTTCAAGAACGCTTGGGGTAGCACGCCGGGTAGCACGTGGGGTTACACCTCTGGTACCGAAGAAGAGCTCTTCACTGGACTGCTCGAGCTCGGACAGGCCGAGCAGCCGATGAGAGATCTGTGGGTTGGTTTTGTCAAAGACCCGGCCCCTGACAACCGAATCCTTACGTTGCGGCAGAACATTATCAACACGTACTCAGTGATGTTCGAGTCGATCACCGACCTGCGGGATCTGAAGGTGAAGCTGGCCGATCGTCTCAGATCGTGGGAGGAACTCGCTGGCGCGAAGACCCCAAGACACGTCGATCTGATGCCGTCGTCGGGGAAGGACGTGCTTCGCGCGGCGAACTTGCGACTACGCGGCGAGAAATTGGTCGAGCTTGGCCAGCCTGATACTGGCCGCGCCTTGCTGCGGGAGTCCGCAGCCCTGGGTGGTCCTGTCGAGAAATTGGCGTATGCGAGGGTACTTCGCCGGGCCGGCGATTTAGAAGGCGCATACACGCAAACGCAGAATGCGATCGACTACTTTGCCGAAGACGGCCTGCTCTACTCCGCGCTAGCGGCGGACGCTTTCTCTGCCCAAGCAAGGGTGCTGAACGATCAAGGTTGCTACCTTGATGCCATTGGACGGCTTGAGCGCGCGCTGACCTTGCTGACCGGAAACGACGCCTACGCACAAGTGATCCGTTGCCGTATCCAGGATGATCTCGGACTCGCGTACATGAAGGTCGAAGACCTGCCGGGCGCTCGGCGAAACTTCGAGGCGGCGCTACAGATGAGGCGCGACGCCGGCCGCGACCATGAGGTGTGCCAATCCCTGATCAACCTTGCGCGACTCGAGATCGCTGCCGACGACCTGCCTACCGCGGCCGGATACGCGGACGAGGTGGTCCTGACCTTGCGTGGTACACCGCCGTCTAGTTTGCATGCAAACGCCGGCGTACTAGCGGCCCAGGTACGTCTTCGACAGAGTCGCCCCGAAGAGGGCATCCCGCAGGCGGAGTGGGCGCTTGCAGTGAACCGTCAGATCGCGAACAAAAACGGTGAGGCCATCTCGTTGCTGCTGCTCGCCCAATGCTGCCGTGCGGCGGGCCGGCGCACGGAGGCTGAAGAGCACGCGCGCGCCTGCCTCGCTCTGAATGAATCAATGGAAAATGCCCGCGGCGCAGAGAAGGCGAAGTGGCTCCTCGACCGCCTGCCCGCCTCCTGATGGCCGTCAGCTCAGCGGATGACTTCGCCCTGATTGTCAACTTGGATGTAGTCAAGGGAAGGCCACAGAAGCGCGGTCAGTCGTCCAAATTTGGTTCCGCAGCCCGTGTCCAGTTGGGCCGAGCGGTGCCCGATGCGCGGAATGTCGCCGACGGGGACGTGCGCGCTGATGCGGAACTTGGGCGTAGATGGACGCGAGGGAATGTGTTGCGCAATGAGGCTTTCCGTCTCGTACGTCAGCGGCATGCGGCGAAGTGCCTCGACGTGGTTGGGTGGAAGCCTGGCCTCGAATTCCGCGAGGACGTCAGGCCCCACCCGCCCCCGCACGTAGGATCGGATGGTCATTGCACCACCCATTTTCAGGAAGGCACTCAAGTCCCGGCGGTCGAGCGCATCAAGGAGCGTTGCCTCGTGGTTTCCGGACAGCAGGGTGGCACGCCCCGCGTCTGCGTAGGAAATGAGCTTCTCTAGGACGTCGGCAGATTGCGCGCCCTTGTTGATGTGGTCCCCGAGGAAGACCGTGTGCGGCACGCTGCACCGGACGAGAGCGGCCCACAACCCCTGAACGGCACGTAGGTTGCCGTGAATGTCGCCAACGAAGGCGAGCTCGCTACTCATAACAAGATCTTCTCCACTTCGGCGTAGTCCGTACCCTGTCCCGTGATGCCCAACGCTAGGAAGGCCATCGACAGCAAGTCACCTGGCCGCCCCCATTCATTGACGATAGTGGCCTCGAGTGAACCACTCTCGCTCGATGGGAACTCACCAATGATCAGCCGCAGTCGATCCAGACACTCATTCAAGTCCTCAAGAGACGCGGGCCCCGGGTGTCGCGATGACAAGAGGGAGGTGAGTTTCGGGTCGCTGTACCGGCGGGCGAGCTCCCGTACCGAGAAGCACGGGTTGCCGGCGGCGATAGCTTGAGCATAAAGGCAGCTGCGCAGCAGGTACCGAGCCTCTCGTAGTAACCCTGGAAGGTACTTCGGTAGGTCGTACTTCGGTGTCACAAAGAGCTCGGACATCTGCCATGCGCGGCGAAGTAAGCGGGCGGTGTCGACCTCGCCCAACGTCTCGACGGCAGCGGCTAGCAGGCCGTCGGGATCCCAGACGATCTTAGAGTCACGTTTGAGATGAGCGCCGAACAGGGTGCCGATGCCGGTCGTTAGTTGCTCGCTTGTGTAATAGCTGACGTTCACGTCGCCGGCGTAAGTGCTCGGCATGGGCGTTCCTACGAGTGCCAGAAGATCGAGGTCCGAGCCAGCCACCGCGTCGCCACGTGCCTGACTCCCGTATACCAGCAGTCCGCGGACGTCGGCTGGAAGATCTGGAAAATCGACCAGGATGCCCGCTGGCACCCCGAGCCTTAGCAATCCTTCGGCCAGCGTTTCCTGAGTCACGTCGACCACCATACGATCCGCGGCCAAGGCGGCGAACCACCAATCCTCAGTAGGCGCGGGCTGGGACCGGACGCGCTGGTAACCAGCGGATCCACATGTCGGGGTGGCGCAAGGGGCACGCGCCGTTGCACCGCCAGAAACCGCAGCCTCGGGTCGCGGCCGACCACCAGTAGACGAACCGCAAGCGGAACGCTGAACTGACGCCTTCCGTCAACGCCCAAAGAGCCAACACCTGAACCGCACTGGCTCCGGTGGAGACTCTGATGTGCCCCGTGGTTCCCGGAGTCGAGTTGGCAGACTGAGGCCATCTCGATCCCGAAGGAGATCCGATGAAATACACCCCCGAGTTCCGGCGGCGTGTGCTCGATCTGGTGAAGGCCGGCAAGTCCGTGGCGCAGGTGGCCTTCGACCTGGGCGTGAGTGATCAGACCATCTACAACTGGCGTGAGCAGGATCTGATCGACTCGGGTTTGAAGCCGGGCATCACGTCGACCGACAACACGGAGCTGATCGCCGCGAAAAGGCGGATCAAGGAGCTAGAGGCCGAGTTGGCGATCCACCAACGTGCCGCTGAGCTGCTGAAGGCGGCGGTGCCCCCAAAAGGCGGTACGAGGCCATCTCCGTGATGGCCTCCGAAGGTCACTCCGTGCAGGCCAGCTGCCGCGTGCTGGACGTGTCGGAATCCGGATTCTACGAATGGCGCGGACGGGTCCCGTCTGCCCGGTCCGTCCGCCACGTGTGGTTGACCGAACAGATCCTGCAGATCCACACGACGTTCCGCGGGGTCTACGGAGCCCGTCGGATCCACGCCGAACTGACCCTGGGTCAGCAGATCAAAGTCGGTCACGGATCCGTCGAGTACCTGATGAGAGCCGCTGGCATCAAAGGACTCCCAGGAAACCAGCGACCGAAGCAGGTGCATCAGACGCCAACGGCGACCGACCTGGTGGACCGCAAGTTCAGCCGCACCGAACCGAACAAATTGTGGGTCACCGATATCACCGAACATCCCACCCGCGAGGGCAAGATCTACTGCGCCGTGGTGCTGGACGTCTTCTCCCGGCGGGTCGTGGGCTGGTCGATCGACAGCTCGCAAACCTCGACGCTGGTGACCAACGCCCTGTCCATGGCCATCGGGAACCGCAAACCTGCGGCCGGCGCAGTGATCCACTCCGACCATGGCGTGCAATTCACGTCTTGGGCGTTCACCCGCCGCGCCAGGGAGTCCGGGCTGGTCGCCTCGATGGGGTCCATCGGTGATTGCTATGACAACGCGGTGATCGAGTCCTTCTGGGGCAGGGTGCAAACCGAGCTGCTCGACCGCCGCAAATGGCGCACCCGCCTCGAACTGGCCACCGCACTGTTCGAGTACCTGGAGATCTTCCACAACCGCCAACGACGACACAGCGCCCTTGGCATGCTCACCCCCGTTCAGTATGAAATCGTTCAAGCTTCAGAACAGCCCGTGGCCTGACTCAATTGGTCCGACTCCGGGAACCACGGGGCACATCAGAGCCTCCATCAGACCCAGTGCGGTTCACTACCGCTATAACGTGTTCGAATCGGCAGCTCGTGGTCATAGGTGCTTCCGCTCGTCCGATGACTGGCTTCCGGTTGCCTGCTGCACCGACACCCGTCTCTTCAGCTCGGCGACCACTTGGGCTGCACTTTCGGTGCGCTGCGTTTCGTCAAGACTTGTGGCCCCACCCGTCGCCACGAATTCTGGCCCCGGTTGGACCGGCTGGAGCGCACTGCTTGATGCTTGGGGTGGACGCAGGGGACCCATCGGTTTCCGGATGGGTTGATGGAGGGACGGTCGGACATGCCGGAACAGGAGGTGGCCTGGACGGGGCGTCGACTCGACGTGATCGCGGCTCTTGACCGGCTAGCAACGATCAACCACGCCAACGTCTCGGACTGGCCCGATCTAACAAATGCCGTTCATTGGCTCATTGATGACACTTGGTGGGATCACCATCCGCCAGAAGAGGAGATTGGCTTGATTCTGCGGGATCAGACCGAGGCGGCTTCTATCAGCCTCGTTGTCGAGGCTGTATTGGTCGTTCTTGGGGACGTTCCTGTCGGCAGCCCGGATCGGGACTGTCTTGATCACCCTCGGTGGGACGATGTCGCCTCATTGGCGGTGGCGAGTCGCGATCTGATGGCCCGGCCAGTTTGAGGTTTGTTGGCTCCGCTATGTCGGTTGCGGCTTGGTCTTGCTGCCGAGACGGTATGACTGGCTGCCGGTTTCGATGATGTGGGCGTTGAAGGTGACGCGGTCGACGATGGCCGCGACGAGGCGGGCGTCGGTGAACACCGATCCCCATTCGCTGAACGGCAAATTTGTTGCCAATCCGATGGAGGCCCGTTCCTCCCGTTCGGTGATCACCTGGAACAGCAACTCGGCCCCTCTGGGGTCGATTTTGACGTATCCGACCTCATCGAGAAGGAGAAGATCCAGACGGCCGTAGCGTCCGACAACCCTTGACAGAACTCGTTCGTCGGCGGCTTCGACCAGTTCGTTGACCAGTTGGGCGGTGGTGACGTAGCGGACCCGGCGGCCTTGTTCGCAGGCCGCCAACCCGAGACCGATGAGTAGGTGCGACTTGCCGGTCCCGGAGTCCCCGAGCAGTACCACCGGTTCACCGGCGGCCAGGTAACCACCTTTGGCCAAGGTGGCCAGCTGCGCCGGTTGCAGGCCGGGGACCTGCTCGACCTTGAAGTCGGCGAGGCGCTTCAGCCGGGGGAAGTGGGCGTCGTTGATCCGGCGGGTCCGGCGCCGTTCGGACCGGTCATCGACCTCCGCGGCCAGCACTTCGGCGAGGTACCCCAGGTGGGATTGCCTTTCTCGCAGGGCGATCTCGGCCAACCGGACCGCTTCGGTGCGGACGGTCGGCAGATGAAGTTCGCGGGCAGCGGCCCCGATGCAGGCTTGCGCCGCCGCATCGACGGTGGACGTGGTCGTGGTCATGGTCGGCTCCCGATCAGCAGTTGATCGTAGGCGGTCAACGTCGGTGCGGGCCGGTCGTATCGGGACAACGCCCCGATCGGCACCACCGGCGCAATGTGGTTGACGGTGTGGGTGCGGGCGTCGATGATCACTGCGGCCGGATCCAGCACCGACCCGGCGACGGCGCGGTCCATCGCACCCGTCAGCGCCGCGGCGGGCATCGACCGGGGCGCCAGCAAGATCTCCACCAGCGCGCGGGTGCCGGCGGCGTCGCCCTTCGCCGTCCGGACGGGCGTCCCAATATCGTTGGTGGATGGCGGTGAACGCGCCGCTGCGGCGGGCCTGGACCAGTGCGGTTGCTCCGGGCAGCGCACCGGGTTTGATCTTCAGGATCTCCAGGTAGTGATCCAGAACCAGGCACTCGGTGAGCCGGCCGACGGCCCGTTCGTGCTCCGCGATCATGGCGGATCCATCGAGAATCTGCACTGCGGAGGCGGACAGCCGGATCGTCAACCGGCGTCCGGCGTAGCGGGCAGGGACAGAGTAGAACGATTGCCGCACCGACACTCTGGCCCTGGAGTCGACCCGGGCCGTCAGTAGCCGGGCCGGGTCGAACGGCTCCGTCGGGACTGGGAGCAGGGTGAGTTTCTCCAGCTCGAAGGCCGCGCCGATTGTGCAGTGCCGGCCGGTGATGACGCGGTTCTCATCGGCCAGGTCCGCGGCGCGGACCAGCTCGTTCAACCCGGCCAGCGACGCCGCGGCCGGGACGGGAACCAGGTGGTTGCGGCGGAACCGGCCGATCTCACCCTCCACCCCACCCTTTTCGTGAGCGCCAGTAATGCCAGGAATGCAGAAGAAGGAATCGAAGCCATAGTGACTGCGCAGGGCGATGAACCGCTCCGACTCGTCCCGGTCCCGACCTTTGCAGACCCGGGTCACTGCGGGTTTGAGATTGTCGTAGCGGATCCGGCCTGGGATACCCCCGAAGTGCTGGAACGCCAACACGTGTCCCTCCAGGAACGCCTCCTGAGCCTGGGTGGCGAACACGACGTGGAAGGCCCGGCCGGAGCAGGACAGTCGCATCACGAACATCCACAACTTCACCGGCGTCCCGCCGGTGCCGGCCCACAGTTCGCCGAAGTCGACCTCCGCCTCGGCCCCCGGCAGGTGCGTCTGCGGCACCGACACCTCCACCCGGATCAGGCCCAACTCGACCCGTCGGCGGGCGACATAGCGGGACACCGTCGTCTCCGATACTGCCGCCTGGTGCTCGGCGATCAGCCGTTGCCAGACCCGCCGGGCGGTGTGCCGCTGCTTGCGGGGGGCGAGCTTGTCGGCCTCCAACCACCCGTCGATCACCGCGGTCCACGGCGCAATCGCCGGCTGCAGCCGCGGCGGATAGACCTTCCGCGGCGGCGGTACCGCCGCCTCCAACGCTTGGCGCACCGTCCGGCGGTGCACATGATGCCGGTCCGCCAACTCCCGGATCGACAGGTCCTCCCGTGTCCGGTCCTTCCGGATCGTTTCGAACAGTTCCACTCGTGATCGCATCCCTGACCGACCTTCACGTCGCAGCAACAACCGACGTGAACATCGCAGAACAAGGTGGGGCCAATATTCGTGCCGACACACCGCCCCCACCGAGCAGACCCGGGCACCACCTCAGCCGGGGCCAGAATTCATGCCGATCAAGGGCTCAGCTGGGGCCACCACAGGTGACCACACCCAGTGCGCTTGACCGCAGGCTGCCCGGCGTTCCGCAAGGTGCATGCTCACAAGCGGCGAGCAGTGACTTCCGGCCTCCCATCCCCTTGAGGCGAGGCGCAATTGGCCGTGAACTGGCCAGACAGAGGGTGCCGGCAAGGAAGCTGTCATAAACCGATAAGTCCAACAGAGTGGCGATGTGGGCTCCACGGCAATTGCGCAATGGGCCCTTGCGTAGCTCTACTTCCTGCGGGTAGAGCCGTCGGCGAACAGGGCGAGGGGATCATCGGTCATACCGTTAACGCCTCGCAGGTGACCCGAGCGCGCCTGATCGATCAGCTCACTACCGGCGGCGGCGCGGCCGCGTAGTCCGCGGTGAACGTCTTGGACACCGCGGCCACGATCGGCGCGGCGCTGCTGCGAAGGCCGGCCCGCCGGTCCCGGTGTGGACGACCGCTCTTCGTGACATCACCCCTTCGGGTGGCTGTTCGCTCCCTTCTTGATGGCCAACAGGCTATGCCGGTCCGATTTACGCACATTTGACCGATTTTCCCCCCGGCTTCTCTCCCGCCAGATGACAGGCAGTGAAGTGAGAAGTTGTCGGGTTCGTCAGTACCCCGGTCGGGTGTCCGTTTTGAAACGCCATGTCGCTATTGAGGCTTCGCTCCGTGGGTGCAGAGGTTTTGCCTAGGCGATTCTCACATTGACCACATGGTTAGCTGCAGTTACGGTCTGGTCGCTGGTTCGGATTCACGTCCGTGCGCCTCGGCCCGTCTGGATAGGACACCGTCTCATGGTTGGTCAATCGTCGTTTTCGCGCGTCCACAGAAGGGCGATCCGCCTTGCGTGGGGTCGCGGTCGGGCCGTTGTGGCGGTGTTGCTGTCGGCGACATTGGTGCTGTCGACGCAGTCGCTGGCTGCCGCTTCACCTGTGTTGGGGGCCCCTGTGGACGTGGCGCCGGTGACGCTCCCGGCCCCGGATCCTCATGGTGGGTCAGCGAACGCTCCGAAGACTGGCACTGGACACGCGGTGCGGATCGGCGGTGACGCTTCGGTTGCCGTCGCCGGCACAAAGGGTGCTGCTGTGGTGCCGCCGGAACGAGACCGGCCTGTGGTGACGGTTGTTCAGGCCGGACCGGCCGGAGGATGGGCGGCACCGACGGCGAAGCCTGGCCCGACAGGGTTTGTGCCTGGTAAGAGCCGTGAGCGAACGGCCGATCGGACCGTGGATTCGCAGACTTTCGCCAACCCCGACGGGACTACTTCCAAGTTGACCTACGCGCGGCAGGTGTTCGTCAAGAACCCGGCCGGCGCATTGGTCCCGGTAGATGAGTCGTTGCGGTTGACCGGGGGGCGTTGGGCTACCGGTCCGTCGGGTGCGCCGGCCTCGTTTGCGGCGTTGGCCGATGACGTGAAGCTGGCGTCTCTCGCGGTGGGTGGCGGCGTGCTGTCCTACGGCGTCGATGGCGCGTCGGCGGCGAAGGTTGACAGTTCCACTGGCGCTGCGGTCTACAGCGGGATCCTGCCGGACGTCGACCTGGTTGCCCGGCCGACGGCATCGGGCATCAAAGAGTCGATCATCCTGAATGCGGCGACCGCGCAGCAGCAGTTCAGCTTCCCGTTGAGTGTCCCCGCCGGGGTGACTCCTGTCGTCACCACCCGAGGGTCGGTGGAGTTCCGGCGGGCCGACGGTTCATTGGTGGCGACCATCCCGGCTGGGTACATGTTCGATTCGACCAGGGGTGTGCACTCGGGTCTGCCGGCCGGGTCCTGGGGCGTCACGTACACGATCACCAGAACAGGGGCCGGTTGGTCGCTCGGGGTTGCGCTGGACCGGAAGTGGCTGTTGGACCCTGCTCGCAAGTTCCCGGTGACCGTCGATCCGAGCGTGACCGTCAAGGACGACGAGGACGACACGTGGATCCAGGAAGGTTCGTCGAACTCCCACGCCGGCCCCGGGCCGTCCAGCCTGTCCGGTGCTGAGCAGTACCTGGCAGTCGGGCCGGTGCCGCCCGATGGCGGGAGCGGCGAGGCCACGATCTCCTTGCTACACATCCCGCTAAGTTCTCTTGCCGGGCAGACGATCAGCTCGGCGCAGCTGGAGCTGGACGAAGTGTGGTCCTCCTCCTGCACTCCGGAAGAGGTCGACATCCAGGCCGTCGCCGAAGGCTCGGCGAACGCTTGGACCGGGTCGACCGTCGTCTGGCCGGGGCCCGCTCTGGCGCCCACGGTGCTGGCGTCGCAGACAGTCGCGCACGGATGGGATGACGGATCCGGGACGTCTCCGTGTAAGGACCCTGCGGCGGTGAAGTTCTCGCTCGATCCCGCTCAGGTTGCCAGCTGGGCGAACAACCCTTCGACCTATAACGGTTTCGCGGTGACCTACCCGTCGGGAGCGTCTTCGGACTCCTGGAAGAAGTTCGCTTCCTACGACGGGAATATCGACAACGCGCCACATCTGGTCATCACCTACGCCACGGAGAACGCCACCTACAACGCCACCACCCTGACCTTGCCGTCGCCGGCCGCCACCGGATCGGTGAACGTCGATGTCACCAACACCGGCAGCACCGATTGGGCCGCCGGCGCGGGTTACAAACTGTCCTATTCGATCAAGGACTCCGCCGGGAACCCGGCCGGCGCGGCCGTCACCCCGGTGGCGGTCACCGCCGCGGCGGGTGCGGTCGGCCATGTGGTGTTGCCGATCCCGAAGCTTGGGCACGGCACCTACACGATCACCGTGGACATGCAACGCCCGGATGGAACGTCGTTCCACACCGCTGACGGCACTCCGCTGGGCACCATCAGTTTCACCGTCCCGGATGCGGCGCCGGTGATCAACCTGACCGCGCCGAACGGTGAGACGTCGGTGCTGAGCCCGACGTTGTTCATCGGGGCGTCAGACCCGGATGATGCGACGTCGACGTTGCTGTACGACTTCAAGGTGTGCCCGGCGGCGACACCCACCACCTGCACCGACTCGGGGTGGATCAGCAAGAACACCTACCAGGTTGCCAACAACGCGGTCCCCTGGGGGGCGACCGCTTTGTGGTCGGCGTCGGTGAAGGACCCGACCGGCACCGTCGCGACGATGGCGTGGATGCAGTTCCACACGTTGATCCCGCAGCCGTGGAACGCCCTGCGGCTGGGCACGCAGCCCACCGGGGTCACCACTCCCGGCGTTGATCCGGCGACCGGCAACTACACCACCTCGGCCACCGACGTGACCGTCAACGGCGCCGGCCCGAGCGTGAACGTGACCCGCACCTACAACTCTTTGGACACCGGTATTCATGCGTTCGGGGCGGGGTGGTCCAACCTGGTCGACTCCCACTTGGCGGTGGACGCCGATGGTTCCGGCAACATCGTCACCTCCGACGGCTCTGGCACCGCCGCCCGGTGGGGGAAACTCGCCGACGGCACGTTCAGCCCACCGCAGGGCCGCACCGAACGGCTGGTCGCCAACGCCAACGGCACCTACTCCCTGGCCGACTCGGGCGGGTCGATCCGCACGTTCAGCGCCACCGGGAACCTCACCTCGATCACTGATGCCGCCGGCCACCAGATCGCCCTGACCTACACCGGCACCCACGTCACCCGCATCCAGAATTCGACCAGCGGCCGCGGCATCACCTACACCTGGACAGGCAGTCACGTCACCGCGGTGACCACCGACCCGGTCACCACCGGCGGAACCGGGCTGACCTGGAGCTACACCTACAGCGGGGACACCCTCACCGCTGTGTGTTCGCCGCTGCCCGGCACACCTTGCACCACCTACGCGTACACCAGCGGCAATCAGTTCCCCAACGCGGTCCGCGACGGCGCGCCGATGGACTACTGGCGCCTCGATGGCAGCAACCGGGACACCGGCCAGGACCCGACCGGGGTCGCCACCAACTCCGCCGCCGTCGGCGGGGTCACCTTCAACGCCGCCGACACACCCCTGACCCAGTCAACGGCGCCGACTGCGTTGTTCAACGGCACCAGCGGCTATTTGACCCTGGGCACCCTGGCCCTGTCGAAGTACGTCGGGCAAACCGTGCAGGTCTGGTTCAATACATCCACCGCCGGGGTCATCCTCTCGGCGCAGGATCAGCCGGTGTCCGGGTCGACGCCGACCGCGTCGGACCCGATCCTCTACGTCGGCACCGACGGGAAGTTGCACGCCGGGGAGCAGCAGGCCGCCGGTGTCACCCCCTCGACGATCACCACGACCGCGGCGGTCACCGACAACACCTGGCACCTGGCGACCCTGGTCGTCGGTGGCGGCCGGCAAACCCTGTACGTGGACGGTCAAGCCGCCGGCACCGCCGTCGGCGCGACGGACCTGACCGGCCTGACCTACGTCAGCGTCGGCGCCGGCACCTCCACCGGAGCGGCGGCGGCCCCGGCCGGACAGGGGTTCTTCAGCGGACGGATGAGCGACTTCGCGTTGTTCGCCACGCCGTTGACCAGCGGTCAGATCACCGCCGAGTACGCCGCCCGCACTCCCGTCCCGATGCTGTCGACCGTCACCTTGCCGCAGAGCAACCGGCAGTTCGCCGCCATCACTTACGACACCGCCGAACCGCGGGTCGCCACTCTGGTCGACCACAACGGCGCGACGTCCACCGTCACCTACCCCAACGGGGTAGGCGGCGGCTCGGAACTCGCGAAGATCAGCACCACCGCCACCACCCCAGCCAACTCGGTGAACTACTACTTCGACATGTCCCGCGGCGGTCAGATCATCAGCCGCGTCGACCCCCACGGCACCCAAAGCTGGGCCTACGACACATCCGGACTCTTATTGGCAACCACCGACGCGGATGGCTTGACCACCCAGTACGTCTACGACAGCCACGGAAACCCGATCCAAACGTCGGTACGGCCCCCCAACTCGGTCCTGACCACGATCAACTACGCCACCTACTACTGGAACGCCAGCAATCCGCTGGACCCACGCAACGGCACCAAACTGACCACCAGCGACGGTCGCGCCACCTCTGCCTCGGACGCGACCTACAAAGTCAGCAACGCCATCGACGCCATCGGTGACGTGCTCACCACCACCTACCCGACCCCATCCGGGCAGACTGCGGCTCCGGTGGTGAGCAACACCTACAGCGCCGGCACCGAAGCGGCCGCCGACACCGGAACCATCCCCAAATACCTGCTGCTCAAGACGGTCGGCGCCCGCAACCAGGTCACCTCCTACCAGTATCTGCACAACGGTGACCTGTATCAGGTGACCTCCCCCTCGGGGTTGATCACCCGCTACACCTACGACGGACTGGGCCGCAAAACCTCGACATCGACCTACAACGGATCGACGTTGATCGGCACGTCGACGTACACATTCGACGCCGTCAACGACCTGACCTCCACCACCACCGCGAAGACGACCGATGCGGTCACCGGATCACAGCACCAACTGGTCTCCAGCACCACCTACGACAACGACGGCAACCCCCTCGTCGTCACCGCCCACGACGCCATCGGATCCGACCCAGACCGAATCACCACCAACACCTACAACAGCCACGACCAGCTGGCCAGCACCACCAACCCGGCCGGGTTGGTCACCACCTACACCTACACCGGCGGCGGCGACCTCGCCACCTCCACCGCCCCCGACGGGATTGTCACCACCACCACCTACGACGACCGGCACCTGCCCACCAGCACCACCCTCACCGGAACCGGTGTCGACCCGCAGGACCCCACCGCGAGCGGCCTGATCACCGGGGTCAAGCAGTACGACCCGGCCGGGCTGCTGGCCAACCAGACCGACGCCGCCGGCAATCAAAAGGTGTACACCTACACGCCGTTCGAATTGCTCGCCACGGTGACGGCCAAGAATGTCGCCAACGCGGCCGGCGCGACCCACGACATCGTCCTGGAGTCCGACACCTACGACACCGCCGGGCACCTCACAGCGCAAACCGCTTCTGGGGTCAGCGCTGTCGCAACCTACGACCCAGCCGGCAACGTCGCCTCCACCACCCTGGACCCTTCCGGGATCAAACGAGTCACCACCAACAGCTTCGACGCCGATTCCCACGCGGTCACCGTCACCCGGACCGGCGCGACCTCCTCGGGCCGCACCGAAACAACCACTTACACCTACGACGACGCCGGTCAGGTCCTCACCGCCGCCAAACACGGCGCCAGCAGCAACCAAACAACAACGGTGGTCCGCGACGTCCGCGAACTGGTCACCTCTTCCACGGACCCGGCCGGAGCCGTGTCTACGTACACCTACGACGCCCTGGGCCAGAGGACCACCGCGGCGGCCCCCTCGATCACCACCTTCCGCAACAGCACCACCGCCACGACCACCCCGACCAGCCAGAGCGGCTACGACAGCTTCGGCGACACGACGGAAATCAAAGACCCCGACGGCAACATCACCACCACCGCCTACAACACCTCGGGACAGCCGACCACCGTCACCGCCCCGACCTACACCCCCGTCGGGGGATCTCCGCTGGTGTCAGTGACCACCACCGGCTACGACGACATGGGTCGGGCCTCCACCTACACCGACGCCGCCGGACGTGTCACCACCCTGACCTACAACCCACAAGGGTCAGCGATCACCAAAACCGACCCAGCCGTCGGTACGAACCCGGCCGGCGTCTCCACCAACAGCTTCGACCGCGACGGCAACCTCATCCAGAGCGTCAACCAAGTCGGAGTCACCACCAAAGCCACCTACGACGGTCTCGGACGCCAACTGACCGCCACCGCCGTCGAACGGTCCGCCACCATCGCCGGAACGTCCTTCCCGCAGGTCAACTACACCACCACCAACACCTACGACGACGCCGGCAACCTCACCGCCCAAACAACCCCCGAAGGTAAGACCTCCACCGGCACCTACGACGCAGCCGGAGACCAGCTGACCTTCGTCGACCCCGCCGGACACACCACCACCAACACCTACGACCTGGCCGGCCGGACCGTGACAACGACCAACCCCGACGGCATCGTCACCACCAACACCTACAACCTCGTCGGAGCTCTCACCGCCACCGCCGTGGCCCACGGAAACACCACCGCCACCACCGGCATCACCTACGACGCCAAAAGCCGACCGACCACCATCACCAGCCCCGCCGGCCGAATCACCAACCAGGCCTACGACGCCGACGACAACCTCACCCTGGTCACCCAGCACCCGACGAGCACCACCACCACGACCGTCGCCTACGGCTACGACCCAGCCGGGAACAGAACGAAGTTCACCGACGGCAACGGCAACATCACCACCACCACCTACACCCCGTGGAACCAGCCCGAAACGGTCACCGAACCGGCCACCACCGCCGACCCCACCGACCGGAACTTCGTCACCAAATACAACATCCTGGGCCAAGTCTCCGGCACCACCTCACCCGGTGGCATCAGCACCACCAACACCTACGACGCCCTCGGCGACCTCACCGGCCAAAGCGGCTCCGGAGCCACCGCCAGCACCACCGCCCGAACATTCGGGTTCGACCTTTCCGGCCGAATGACGTCGTTCTCCACCCCCGGCGGGACCGAAACAACCACCTACAACGACCGCGGACAACTCCAAACCACCGCCGGACCGGCCGGGAACTCCAGCTACGTCTACAACGGCGACGGCACCATCAACCAGAAAATCGGCGCCGCCAGCACCCAACAGTTCACCTATGACAACGCCGACCGCCTGGCCACCGCCTTCGACCCAATCAACCAAATCACCCTGACCCTCACCACAACCGCAGCCGGCCTACCCACCGGCTACACCACCAAGACCACGGCCAACGCCACCGCCGAAAAGGTCACCGCGACCTACGACTCACTCGACCGCATGTCCGGACTGTCAGCGATCAACTTCGCCGGCGGCACCACAACCGCCGCCACCTACGGCTACGACCTCGACAACAACCTCACCTCCAAGACCGAAAACGGCAAAGCCAACACCTACGGCTACGACAACGCCTCCCGGCTGACCAGCTGGGCCGTCACCGGCGGAGCCACCACCACCTACAGCTACGACCCGGCCGGCAACCGCACCGCTGTCAACTCGGTAACCTCCACCTACAACCAACGCAACCAGCTGGTCTCCGACAGCTCCGGCAACACCTCCACCTACGACAACGCCGGCGACCTCATCGCCTCCAAGACCGGCGGCGTGACCACCGCCTCCACCTTCGACGCCTTCGGCCAACAAGCCACCGACGGCGCCTCCACATTCACCTACGACGCCCTCGGCCGCGCCAACAGCCGCACCGTCACCACCCCGGCCAGCACCACGGCGCTGACCTACGACGACCTGAGCAACAACCTCGCCGGCACCGGCACCGCCACCGTCGAATACCTACCCGACGGCACCCCCATCGCCGAAAAGTCACCCGCCGGCGTCGCCCAAATGCTCCTGGCGAACCCACACGGCGACATCATCGACAGCTACACCCGCGCCGGCAGCACAGTCTCCAGCCGCACCTTCGACCCCTGGGGCACCGTCACCGCCACCACCGGCACCGAACAACCCGTCGTCGGCTACCAAGGCGGATACACCGACCCCACCACCGGCGACGTCAACGCCAACGCACGCTGGTACAAACCCGCAAAAGGCACCTTCAACAGCCGCGACACCACCACCAACACCGCACCACCCACCGCCGCCACCAACCGCTACACCTACGGCAACAACAACCCCCTCACCTACAACGACACCAACGGACACTGGTCCGTGTGCGACCTCGGTTTGTGCACCATGCCGAGCTTGAATCCCGGCGCGCTGAATGGCGTCATCAGCGGCGGAACCGCCGCAGCCACGATCGCCTCCGAGGAAGAAACGGGCGGAGCGCTCTGCCTGGGCGTGGCCCTGGAAAGCCTGGGGGTCGGCTGCGCCGCCGTCGAAACCGGCACGCAAGTGGTCGCAGGCATCACGGCCCTCGTGAACATCTTCAGCTCGTCGGGCGGCTCCAGCGACGGAGGCTCCTCCAGCGGCGACGCGACCAGCTGGGATAGCTCCAAGTGGTCTAACCACAACGGCGTCTACAACTCTGACGCAGGTACCGGCAACGACGCCCCCCAGCAGATTGGCTGCCAAAGCCAGGGCTACTGCCCGCGGACCGGCGACGACGGTCTCCAGCAGATGGGCTGCCAAAGCCAGGGCTACTGCCCACCACCGGACTACGGGCCGGTCCTGGACGACCGATGCTCCAGCGGCTTCTGCGGCGGCCCCTTCCCGACCTACACCGGACCTGACGGCGGCGGCGCCGGTACCAGCGACGGCGGCGGTGATGGCGGTACAGGCGGCCCAGGATCCTCAGCCAACGACGCCGCGTCCGCCGCACTCACCATCCGCAAAGCTGCTCAATGGGCCCACGTCCTAGCCAACATCGCCCACACCCTGGACTGGGACGACCCCACCAGCACACCGATCACCAAGCCCCACCAACCCACCACCAGAGCAGCCGACAACAACCTCGTCGTCAAAGCCAGCAACAACGGGGCCGTACCCACCAAGAAGCCAACGGGATGCGCCGCAACCTGCGAAAACGACCCCACACAAACCGCAGGCAGCGCCGTCCAACCGATCAACACCACGCTGGACAACTCCTGCCACACCGGCGGACAAACCCGACCCGACAACACCAGCGCCGCCAACATCTGGACCTGTGGCGGCGCAGGAACAGCACCCAATACCCTGAAACTGCCACCAGAAGAAAGCTGGGCCAACGCAAAGACGCTCGACGACCATTACTCGCGTCACGGAGCTGACTTCGGAGCCACGTCACCGGCCGACTACGCAAACCAGGCATCGGAGTTCTTCCAGCGCGGACTTCAGGGCAGCTTGCCGACGAAGATCAGCTCGGATGGCACGATCCGCATCTACGATCCATCCACGAACAGTTTCGGCAGCTATGGACCAGGCGGAATGACGAAGACATACTTCAAACCGACCAGCTCCGATTATTGGAGCCGGCAGCCGGGAGTCCTTCAGTGACGGCCGGGTACAAATGCCCCGTGTGTGGGTATCCGGGATTGACAGAGCTTCCGCGCACGAACGAGGGCGGTGGCTCATACGAGATCTGTTGGTCATGTGGGTTCGAGTTCGGGGTCACCGACGATGATCGGGGCTACACGTATGACGAGTGGCGCGCGATGTGGGTCGAACGCGGCATGCCTTGGGATTCGGGCTCTCTTCATCCGAAACCCGAGGGTTGGGACCCTCAAGGTCAGCTGGCCGACCTATGAACCACCCAGCGGACCTTCCGGGTCTCTGGAGCGGCCAAGCCCCGACGTAGGGCTCATGGCAACCCGCGGCAAGTTCTGGGTGCCGTACTCGGCGGGGGAGGGGACGTGGCAGGCCGGTCGCCGGGGCCGGGTCATCGCTCCGCACGCGGCGGCGTCGGCGTTGGTGCTCGGGCCGTTGCCGGAAGGGTCCACCCATCTGCATGACTGCGACGTGCGGATCTGCGTGAGCACCGCTGCCGGTCATGTGCGGCGCGGCACGCAGGGGGAGAACGTCCGGCAGGCGGTGGCCCGGGGTTACCTGCGGGGGCCGCGTCCGGGTCTGGCGGATGCTCGTGGCCCGGCCGGGGCCTCGCACGCGATTCAGGATGCGATCCGCGTGGCAGGTCCCCGTTTTGTAGGCCGGGCAGTGCTAGAGCCTTGGGGTTGATGGTTCGATCTCACAGCCCACCGGTTGGTGGGTGTGGGTGCACTGGGCACCGTACTCGGCGGGTGTGAGGTAGCCCAGCGCCGAGTGGCGGTGCCGATGGTTGTGGTCTTCCTTGAAGTCGCCGATGACCACTCGGGCTTCTCGGAGGTTCGTCCAGTGGTTGCGGTTCAGGCATTCCCTTCGGAGTCGGTTGTTGAATGATTCGATGTGCCCGTTGTTCCAGGGCGTGCCGGGCGGGATGTAGATCAGGCCGACCATGTTGCGGCAAAAGTCCTGCAGTGCATCGGAGATGAACTCGGGGCCGTTGTCCATGCGCAGCACCTGGGGTGGGCCGCCGCACTCGTCGAACGCCTGCTGCAGGTGTGTGACCAGGCGGTCGGCGGTGATCGACCGCTCGACGATGTGCAGCATCGACTGCCGGGTGTGTTCGTCGATCATCGACGCGATCTTGATGGCCTTCCCGTCGACGGTCGAGTCGTATTGGAAGTCGATGGCCCACACCACCTTCGGCGCGTCCGCCGCGATCTGCGGGACGCTGTTGATGCCGACGCGTTTGCGGGGGTGGTAGATCCTGACCTGCAGTCCTTCGTCCATCCAGAGGCGGTGGACCTTTTTCTTGTTCACCTGCCGGCCCTCGTCGTGCCGCAACGCAGCCCAGGCTCGCCGGAACCCGTGCAGCGGGTGCTGGGTGGCGTAGCGGCGCAGCCAGGCCCGCAGGTCAGCGTCCGGGTCCGCGGGGGTTTGTGCGATCGGGCGGCGCTGGTAGGTGGACCGGTTGAGCCCAACAGCTCTGCACGCCAACTGAACCGCACTGGCTCCGGTGGAGACTCTTGACCTTGGGAACGTGGATGGAGTCATGGGATCTGAGGTTTCACCGGGCAAGCCGACCACCCGTCGGTATTCGCCTGCGGAGAAGGAGCAGGCGGTCCGGCTGGTCCGGCAGTTGCGCTCCGAACTGGGCACCGATCAAGGGACCGTGCACCGGGTCGCGCGGCAGCTCGGTTACGGCGCTGAGTCGGTGCGGTCCTGGGTGCGGCAGGCCGACATCGACGACGGACGCAAGCCGGGAGTGTCGACCAGCGAGGCGAGCCGGATCGCCGAGCTGGAGCAGGAGAACCGAGAATTGAAGCGCGCCAACGAGATTCTGAAGCGGGCAGCCAGTTTCTTCGGGGCGGAGCTCGACCGCCAACACAAGAAGTAGTCGCGTTCATCGACGCCAACCGCGCCGAGTTCGGAGTCGAGCCGATCATCACCACGCTGGCCAGCGCCGAGGTGACGATCGCTCCGAGCAGCTACTACGCCGTCAAGACCCGGCCGCCCTCAGCGCGCCAACAGCGGGACGAGCAGCTGATCCCGCAGCTGCGCGCCCTGTGGCAGGGCAACTATCGGGTCTACGGCGCTCGGAAACTGTGGAAGGCCGCCCGTCGGGCCGGGCACGATATCGGTCGGGACCAGGTTGCCCGGCTGATGCGCGCAGCCGGGATCCAGGGTGTCCGCCGCGGCCGGCAGATCCGCACGACCCGCCCGGACCCGGCGGCGCCGCGGCACCCGGACCTGGTGAAACGGAACTTCACCGCGAAGGAACCGAACCAGCTGTGGGTGACCGACCTGACGTATGTCCCGACGTGGTCCGGCGTCGCCTACGTGTGTTTCATCGTCGATGTGTATTCGCGGATGATCGTGGGGTGGCGGGTCGCGGGCCATATGCGGACCGAGATGGTCCTGGATGCGATCGAGATGGCCCGGTGGAGCCGCGGCACCCGGATCGACGGGTTGCGCTGTCACAGCGACGCCGGCAGTCAATTTACATCCATCCGGTACGGCGAGCGGCTGGCCGAGATCGGTGCCACCCCGTCGATCGGGACTGTCGGGGACTCGTTCGACAATGCGTTGGCCGAGACCGTGAACGGTTACTACAAGGCCGAGTTGATCTACGGACCCGGACGACCCGGACCGTGGCGGACCGTCGAAGATGTCGAGTTGGCGACCCTGGGTTGGGTGCACTGGCACAACACGGCCCGGCTGCACGGCTACCTCGGCGATCTACCACCAGCAGAGTACGAAGCCACGTTCTACGCTACGAAACGGACCGACCAACCCCTGGCCGGAATCCAATAGCTTGAGCCTCCATCAGACCCAGTGGGGTTCACGCCACATAATTCGAACAGTTGCAGTCGTGGGCCGCAACTGGCTGAGTCGACGGCGCCAGCTAACGGTTTGCATACGCTCACGCGGTTCTGGGGAACAACCCCCCGGGTCGGGCCGATCGGTGGGCCCCGCTCCGCTCCGGCGGCCACTTTTGTCAGATGTCGATAGCGAGGGTTTGTCCCCACGCGGTTGCAAGCCGGTCGACCGCATTCGCCAGTTCTGACCCTCTGACCGCACTCGCCAGCAACATCGGACGATTTGCGACCCGCTCTAACACGATAATCGACTCAGGTTGGGTGAATAGAAAGTATGAGAATTGCTCAGAGTAGGTGGTGCCTATTCCGAACTGATCGTATATCTCCGCTATGTGGGTCCTGCTGTCTTCGACGAAATCAGCTAGAGTAGTCGCGTACTCGTCTAACTCACCGACGACGAATGCACCACGGATAGCGTGTAAAACGTCCAGCGATAGCGTCTCGTCCCCCGGCTCACTGACGAAAGTGTGATAGTAGGTCTCGGCTGTGCGCAGGAGAAGGGCATCTGCATATCTTGGGTCGCTCTCGATCTCCGTCATCGCCATGTCCACCTCCTCGTCAAACATCTCAACGAGCACCGACAGCCTCGCCATCTTGCGTGCTACCTGGCGAGATGGTGCGACGATGGGCTTGTAGATGAGGCCGTGCTCCAGAGACGCCCAAAGGTCTAGAGCAGCGGATCTAAGCTGAATCTCGCACTCGATCGCCTCGCCATCGGACGTCGTGATGACCGGCACGAGGACCTGGATGTGAACCCCGGAGTAGTACAAGGTTCTCGGATCCTCGTCGGCGGCCTTGTCGATGGTGTACCGATGCACTAGGCCATGACTACCAGTTTCAAGTAGGAGGCGAAGAGCATTCACCTCTCTCAGCGTCTTTGGAACGATCTGGGCGCCGACCTTGTCGGTCATTTTCTCCCAGCAGTCGTCGCCGTACTTGCGCAGCTTTTTTACAAAGCTGCCTACAGCTTTCGCTCGAACGTTGATTTGCGCCTTTGGGCACCGTGCTGCTTGGCAGACCGACTGCAAGATGACCCTCATTGATTCGGCCGCTTCTACAAAGCTATCGTGTTCTGCGATATATCGTTCCCGGGCGGCGTCTTTCGTAGTCTCGGTCATTAGTCGGCCTTGACTTTTCCGCCAGCCCCTGACATCTTAGTTATCCGGTCAGTTATCGTAATAGTGGATTGCCCGCCGGTCTCGGTTTCGCTGACTTGTACGGATCCATCTTGATACATGTCTGGTGGTACCAAAGCATCTGCTCCTCGAGCCGTCGAGATCCGTATCCGCCGAATCTGACTACTGATTAGGGTCGTGTCCTTCTCGAAACTCTGAGCAGGCAGGCCGGCGGCCTCAATAGCTGCCATATACTCGTCTTGGTGCTCAGGTCGAAGATGGTTGGCTGCGAACGAGGTCGGCATGACCCGGTCGCTATTGCCCTGAAGCTCCGCAATCACCGCAATCTCGTACTCCGCGTTGGCCTCGGGGTCGTCTTTAGTCACAACGCGGATGAATTTTTGAGTGGCCTTGAGAAAGGTTTCGGTCAAGACGTCTGCTCGCTGCACGAACTTACAACCTAAAAACTCTATGAAATACTGGGCGACTCCACCATGAACTTGTTGGTCGTCAACTACTACCCCGCCCAGCAGAGATCCAGCATTTGCAGAACTGGCTGGGAATACTCCAACCTTGAAAACTCGGGTCCCTTCGCTCAAGATCAAGTCCCGCAAGTGCTCGGCCTTATAAGTGCGCAGCCCAGTCGCCGTGTTTACCGGCTGGACGCGCATGCCCTCTTGATGCTCCATCTTCGCGATAGCAACGCAAGGACCGGTGTCCACCGCACCGATGACCGTCATAACAAGACCACCCGGACTAACCGCCTTCTGCTGAGCGAACAGCATCGACGCCAGCTGAGCGGAGTCTTTGACGAGGTTTCCCGTCAGGGTAGCAAGACCCTTAATCAAGGCGGGAGATGGAGACGCGAGACCCACATCCTCAATGACCGGTCGAGCGCGACCTCCCAAAGTGGCACGCAGGCGCTGCTGGATGAACGCGCGGTCCGCGGCGTCAAGCTCGATAGGCGCCTCGCTGTACTCGATTGGATCAGCGTCGTCCTCTGTCCTGCGACCGTTAGGAATCTGATGCATGATCACCGTGTCGAGCCTAAAAGACCTGGTATTCACCATTGGACAAGTCGCCCCTTCGAACCGCTTGGTGCTGGCCCGGGCCGAGCCCGCGCCCCGATCTGCAGGACACTACCGCGCTGCGGAAGCAACTAGACGTCTTGACGGTCGAGTCAGACCAAGATCATTCTGGTTACGCTGCATGCGGGAACGCTGACGATCAATACTCGGACCGCGCGTATGGGCCGGCGATCCACCGATCGAGTTCGGCGACCCGGGCGTTGAGGGCGTCAACCATAGCGTCTACCGCGTCCAGAGCCCGTCCGGCCTCGGCCAATTCCTCGAGCGCTTCCCGGCGGGCGGCAAGGCCGGCGGCGTAGGTCTGCTCATACGTCGCGGCCACGTTGAGCACCGGCATCCGTGGTTCCGGGGGGCCGATGAGTAGTTCGCTGGCCGCGGTCGAGTCGACGACAGTCGGGTGTACCGGAGGTCGATCCGAGAGGTGTTGCCCGGTCAGGGCGATGCTGGAGCGGATTGTTGTCGGTCGTAGTGGGAGCGGCACCGATCCCCAGCGGTCGATGGGTGGGAACACCGGCACCGGCTGAGTAGGCCCGCCCCGTTTCGAGGGTCGTTGGCAGGCGTGGGTGCTGGGGCTCGCTTCGGCCGGGCCGAGCAGTTCGGCGAGCCTTCCGGTGGTGGTGTAGCGGGTGGCCAAGCGAAGCAGGGTCCGCCAGCGCCGCCAGATGCAGGCCGGGCAGACGGCCGGATCGTCGGCCGGTGCGAGGACCTGGCCGCCACCGATACCAATGTGCAAACACTGGTCAACATCGATGGTCAGGTCGTTACTGGTCAGGTCGGCCAACTGTCGGTGGGTTAGTCCGGCGCGGTGACGCAGCAGGACCAGCAGGGCGTCGCGGCGCCCGAATAGTCCGGTGGGCCACCCACCGACCGGGATCCGCGCGATGGCCTCGTCGACCACCGCCCTCACCGGACGTCGATCGGCCCGTTCCGGTTGACCGAGCTGCTGGGTGAGCCAGTCCCGCACCGCCGGGTCGGCCCCTGGCGGTTGATGTCCGTGTTCGAGGTGGATCCGGTTGATCGCCGTGACCCGCCGGCGGTGCGTGTGAGGAGCGGCCCGGTTCTCCTGCAGGAACGCAACGCTCGTGGCCGGTGCGGCTGGCAGGGCAACGTGGTCGGTGGCGGCGCACCAGTCGGTGAACAGGGCCCAGTCGGCGGCGTACCCGCGGGGCACAGTGAACTCGAGGTCGGTCATCGCTATCAGAGGCCGAGGCGGACGCCGCGGCTGCCCGGTGGGGTGGCGGCGTCACGGTAGCGGTCCAGGGTGTCCATGGAGGCGTGGCCGGTGAGGTCTTTCAGGTCGTGGGCGGATTCGCCGGCCCTAAACCCGGCGGTCACCCTCCCCCGCCGCAAGGAATGCCCACCCAACTGCGCGAGGCGATGTGCGGGCCAACCGGCCTGACCGGCGCGGGCTTTCACCCGGGCGGCGATCGCCGCAGCAGTCAGCGGCGATTCGCCGATCTGCCCGGTCCGGCCGGTCACCGGGAACAACGGACTCAGCGGAAACGCCGGCGGATGAAGAGCATCGACGGTGCGGCAGCGATGCTCGACGGGTGTACCACCGGGGGTGGTGGTGCGCCGCAGCAGCTGAATGACCGCCGGGCGGCCGCCTTCGACGTTGGCGTCCAGGAGTTGTCGCCAGGCCAGGTAGGCGCAGACCCCGCAGGTGGCGGGGTGCTCCCCCACCGGCACCGCCACTACCCGCCCCTGGGCCTGCTGGTCGGTCTTGGACTTGCGCAGGGTCAGGTGCAAGCCGTCCTCCGGGTGCAGCGCCACGTCCCGGAGTTGCATCTGGGCCAAGGAATCAGAGCGGAGGGCGGCCATGTAGCCCAGGAGCAGCAGCGCGATGTCCCGAACCGCCAGGACCTGCTGCCCCCACCCGCCCTGCCCCTGATGTGCCCGCGTCGAGGCGACTAGCTCCTTCATCTCCTTCGGCGACAGCGGGTGCCGCCGCACCGCCGGGGTCGCCCTCGTTGCCCGGATCCCGGCCAGGGTCCGGCGGACCGTCTCGGACTTCCCCGGAGCCGGAAGGCCGGCGGCGGTGTGGACCTGGTTGATCGAGGACACCCACCGGGTCAGCGTGGCCGGGACGAACCCGGGCCGGCCGTCTAGACGGGTCTGTTCGGCCGCCGCGGTCAGGTAGGCCGCGACCGTCAGCTCGTGGGCCGGCAGCGCCACGAACCCCCGGCCGGCGCACCAGCCGGTAAACCGGCGCCAGTCCGACGCGTACGCCGCGGCGGTGTTCCCGGCAATCGACGCCGCAATGACCGCCGCAACCCCCGCCCGCTCCGACTCCAGGAGGTCCGGGACCACAGCAGAGTCGCCGACCACCGCCTGCTCCCCCACCGAGACCCAGCGGACCGGCACCGCCGGCACCGCATCAGAGCCGGTCATGAGCTGTCTTGTGCGTGTCGGTGCAGGTCAGGACCGCCGCGACCACCGTCCGCTGCCGAGACACCGGGAAGGCATGGGCAGGCGCCTGAATGAGGGCCATGAGCGCCTCCTCCTTTCGTCAGGTGACGTTTTGCCTGCTCAATGACTGGTTCGGCGTCTCCGGCAGCCTACCGGACTAGGTGAAATAATGTTTGATTATTGCAGCGGGAGACAATGGTTCCTGATCCAGCTAAGAAATAGTCCGACAATCGTGACAAATCTTTCTGAATTCGAACGATATTCTTTCCTAACGGAGTTCGACGAATTCCAGAGATCTGCCCGCATCTTGCCCACAATTGGCCGTGATCTGACGTGACGAGCGGTTATTGCGGCTTAACCCCCCTTGACTCCACGTTCACCAAAGCCGCAGGTCAGGAGTCACATCGGTTTCCTCCCGACTGTTGCACTCCTACGGCCCAACATGTGCTGCACACTGGCTCTAACGTTCGCGCCGGCACTGATGGCCAGTGAAGCCGCAGTGTGCCGCAGCTCGTGCGGGTGGAACCCGGCCGGCAGCCCGGCCTCGGTCATCGGCGCGTTCCACCAGGCCGGCCGGGCGTTCCTGACCCGCAGCACGGTGCCCACGGGGAAGCAGAAGACCAGCTCGTCCGCCGGCCCGCCTCCAGCACCGTACCAACCGGTCGACGATCGACGCTGAGATGGGTACCGACTCGGAAGTTGGCTAGGCATCTGAGCCCAGCGGGAATCACCTACCTGGAAGGTGCCCCGATCGGGGGTCACTCTTCGCAGATCGGCGACGTCATCAATCTCGGTTGGCTCGATGGATCCCTGGGGACGGCCGCGGGTCCTGGTCCGTGGGCACCTGGGGTATTCAAGATGATCGGTCGGCGAGTTCGTCGTGCAAATCCCGCGGTGGCGCCCATGCTCAGGGGATGTTCGAGACGCAGCGGCGAGATTGGGGCGAGCGTCGACTCGCAGGTGATTCTCGTGCGGGTCGACGCACGCGCGACGAGGTCCGCAAGATGCAGTGGGCGTTCGTCAAAAGGTCCTGGGCATGGATGTTGAGCGGGGTCGGGCTCGGTGCGGGCGGCACCGCTGCGGTTCTGCTCTTCGTCCATGGATCGTTCGCGCGGGGCATGGTTGTTGGTGCGGCCTTCGTGCTGGTGTTCGGCGGGCTCGCCGTCTTGGTCATGCAGTTGACCGGGACCGCGCCGCTCGGGATGGGTGCCCAGGCCGAGGTCTGGACGGCCAGCGAACTTCGTCCGCTGCGCCGGCATGGCTGGCGAATGGCCAATCATCTCTTGCTTCGGTTCGGCGACATCGACCACCTGCTCGTCGGCCGGCACGGGGTCCTCGTCATCGAGACGAAATGGAGTGCCGACACATGGAGCCTGGACAGCGACCGCGTCGGCAAGGCTCTCCAGCAGGTGAAACGCAACGCCCACGACATCCGGATCTGGAGACCAGAGCTACGGCACGGTTCACCCGAGGTTGTCCGGCCGGTGCTGTTCCTGTGGGGCGGTACCCGATCTGACGTTCCCAAGCCTGATCACGTGGAGACCATCAACGGTGTTGATGTCATCTACGGACTCACCGCGGCGCGTCAATGGCGTGAAGCACTGATCCAGCGCAGCGGAACGCCCGAGCTGTCCGATGAGCAGGTCACGGCAGTCTGGGACGCGGTGACGACCAACGCCCACCACTTGGATCAGCGCGAACAGCGGGAAACCGCACCGCCGTCCGTCGCCAGCATCTTCATGCTCGGACTGGGCACCGTCTTCGCCGCGATCCTGTCCGTACTTGCCTGCCTGTACTCGATGGAAGCCATCACGCCCGGATGGGCCCGGGTCATCCTGTTCGCGGCCTTCACAGCCGTCGGTCTCCTGGCACGACGCTGGACACCCACCCGGACGATCGCACTCGGCTGGCTCACCGGCACCGGATTCACCGCCGTGTTGGCACTCGCAGCGCTACTGACCGGGCGAGCATGATGGTCCGCACCACCACCGCACTACCAGGGTCGGGGACGAGATAGTCGGCCTCGAGAAGCGGGGGCTGGACCGGAGTGACTTTCTTCGCGGGGATCCTCCCGTCTGATCAGCGTGGCCAGCTGACTCCAGGACCGTCGATCCACCCGCCGGCACGTCAGTCAACTGATGGATACGGCCGTCCTCCCGACCGGGGCGCCCTGAACTCATCGCGCACGCGAATCGCTCGCGGCCCATTCTCTACCCCGGGCGGCACGAAATCGTCGGACATCACTGCCAGGGCCAGACCGCTGCCCATCAGAGGCCGCCAACAGAGGCGCGTTGAGAGGCTCAAGGTACTTGAACAAACGGGACCGACCGCCAATCTCACTGGAGCCGTACTCGGGTGATCGACCGGTACTGGCTGGATCGGCCGACGGCTTCATTCCCGCCCGGCTAGGCCTCCGCGGCAATCGACCGGCTGAGTTCATGAGCGCGCAGGTCGGCGGGGTCCACCCGACTGAGCTCGGACAACGCTTCCTGTGCCTCAGCCGGCCGATCCATGAGGGCCGCCCATTGCGCGGCCACCAAGAGCCCGTCACGACGCGCGTTCACGCCGGGCTTGGGTGGGAAGAGCAGCAGCTGCGGAAGTGACGTAGCGAAGTAGTCGGGTGTATCGATGAGATCCTCCTCAACCGCGCACCGCCGCCACGATTCAACGACGGCTTCGGCCCGAGTGTGCAGGTTGAGGCGCCGTAGTGCCGTTGTCGAGTAGAAGAAGCTGGTCGATCCACCCGGACCCTCGATCTCGGACGGGGCAAAGGCAGCCGCGCGGGACCACGCCGATCTGGCGCCGGCGATGTCGCCCGCCTGGAACGCGGCGTCGCCCAGCATCAGCTCCAGTTGCGACAGATCGTCGAGCGGGTGCCACGTCTCGGCGAGATTGAGCGGCGGGTGGAGAGCGGATTGCAGATGGGTGTCCGCCACGTCCAGGTCGCCGACGGACAGGCAGTGGCGGGCGAGGTCGAAGTGGGCGGCCGCCCATACCTGGCATACCCGTCCCTCCCCGCCTTCCCATGGTTGAAAGACTCTGGACCTGAACAGTTCGATCGCTGCGGCCGGACGACCATCGACGATCAACAGCTCGGCCAGAACCACCGTGAGGTCGTCCCGCTTTGCGACGATGTCAGGGCGTGATTCCAACCCCGACAGCCGCTGCGAAACCGATACCGCCTCGCGTGCGCACAGCTGGTCACGCTCGAACCACAGCCGCGCGTCATCAGGCGCCAGTCGTATCGCGCGGTCGTAGTGCCGCCGGGCCAGGTCGACGTCGTCCTGCACGGTGACGGCGGCTAGAGCCAGGCCACGCAGCACGACGACATCATCCGGAACCTGCTCGAGTGCGCGGTTCCACCACAGCACGGCCTCCGCGTGGCGGTCGTGCGCGTAGAGCCAGTGCCCGAGCAGAGCCGCAGCGCGACCGTCGTGCGGATCGCGGCCCACTTCTGATTGGAGCACCTGATAGTCCGCCAGCCTCCCGGGAAAGCAGAGCAGCGGATCAGCCTGTCCGGCTTCGAGCACGGCGTCCTCCGCCTCCGCGTCCCGGCCCAGCGTCCGCAACACGGAGGCACGGTGGAAGTGCAGCAGCGGCAGCGCATTACCCGCCCCGGTCCCCGCGCGGGGGAGACGCACCGCCTGATCGAGCACGGACAGTGCCGACTCGGCGAACCCCGCGCCGACATAGTCGAGCGCGAGATCCAGAAACGCCTCGGCGTCACAGGTGAGCTCGAGGTCGGCGAGATGGCGTGCCCAGTTGTCCAACGGATCCAGGCTCAGCGTGGTGGCCAGCTGGCGATTCGCGTCTGCTCCGCGATCCAGCCGGCGTAGCACCAGCACCCGCAGATCCGCCGCCTGCAGGAATTCTGCTTCCGCCTTCAGGGCGCGGTCCAGATGGTCCAGAGCGTCGGCCCACCGGTGCCGCCGACTGTCAATCTGCGCCAATCCGTAATGGGCAGGGGCCCGCCAGCCGGCGATCCACGCTGCGGTGGAGAGGCTGTCGTAGGCGGCGTCCAGGTTGTCCTGGGCAAGTTGGACGATTCCCAGGAAGTAGTGGGCCGTCCCGTCCACCGGATTCGGATTGAGCTCGGTGAGCCGGGCGGTGGAGGTCAGCAGAAGCTTCTCGGCTTCCGCGAAACGTCCGGCCCGGTACAGACGATGGGCCATGGCCGTGTTCGTTCGGCTGTCGCCGGCGTCGATCGCCAGGGCCCGTCGCCAGTAGGGCTCGGGAGACCGGGTGGCGTGCCGGTACTGATCCAGATGAACCCCAGTGAGGTACAGCGCGTCAGCCGATTCAACCGTCGCGGGTGCGGGCGGCTCGGCGGCCGGCATCGGTGGGCTGCTCGTGACCTGGGCCGCGCCGCGCAGGACCAGCAGCGTCTCCCCACCATCGGAAACCGTCACGGTCAACGCAGCCGCCGCCAGGTCGCCGTCGATCGGATACCGCCGGAGCGCGGGCGATCCCGGCTCGATGGACACCAGGTCGTCGGCCAGGATGCGTCCCGCCTGCTGGACGAGAATGCGACAAGCCAAACGTGGACGGGTGACGGCTATGGCGACGGCAACCTCCGCGCCCGATTCATCCCTGGCGACATCGAGGCGTCCCGCGGCCTCGACGGTGGCATCGGTGGCCGGGCCGATCCGATGGATCGGGTACCAGAATTGGCTGAAAGTCTTGGTTTCGCCCGGCGCCAAGAAGGAGAAGTCCGGTTGATTGTCGGTGTAGACGCCGGCCATCAACTCGATGTATGGACCATCCCCGTCCGTGAGATTGTGCTCCCACACTCGTCCGAACTCTGAGTTTCCCCACGTCCATTGCTTCTTCCCCGGTGAGACGTGGTGATCGGCCCAGTGCACGAAACCGAGGCCCTGACCGTGGTCGTATCCGCCGAAGAAGTCGCCACGACTGCCGACGCACATGTACGAGGTCGGCACCGGAATGTTGCGCCACCAGTCCAACCGATCGGCGTCCGGGTGGTCCGCGTCAACCCGATCCGGATAGTCGACTCCGTAGTACCGGCCGTCGGCACGTGGGAACGAGCTGACCGCACGTTTGGCGTGGTCGGCGACAGCGGTGACGTCGGACGGGAAGAACGATTGATAGTCGTCGTCCACCCGCACGGCTACGTTGGCCCACCAGAGAAACGTCTGCGGCAGAGTGGTGCGGTTGTACAACCGCACCACGACCTCGATGACGGCTCGGTCCGGGTACAGCCGGATTCCGTGCATCCCTTTCATCCGATTGAACGGATCGTGTTCGGAGCACCAGACGGTCACACTCCCGTCGGGGCGTCGTTCGATGTCCGTGTCAACCGGGAGGAAGGTGCCCGGGCGATGATGCTGGGGCCAGTTGAACTCGACTCCGCCGGAGATCCACGGCCCGGTGAGCCCGACCAGAGCCGGCTTGATGACATTGTTGCGGTAGAACAGATCCCGTCCCGTGGTGCGATCGACCGCCACGTGGATGCGACCACCCAGCTCGGGCAGGATCGTCAACCTGATCCAGTCGTTCTGCACGTGGATGGCCTGCCACTGCTGCGGATGCTTGACGGAGCCGACGCTGTCGTAGAACGGCAAGGGGTACACCCGCCCGGAAGACCCCTGGTACACACGCCGGTCCAGGAAGGCCGGGTACATGCTGGGCTCGTCGACCGGATAGGTGTCGATGCCTACCGGCTCCGACCAGGCGGCTACACCCAGACCCAGCTGATCGTCAGGTACCGGCGGCAACGCGATCGAGGACTCGGAGACGGTCACGATGACGAACCTACGTCGACCGGCGGGTGCGGCGGAATGGCGCAAACCACGGAAGACCTGGACGAAACGACTGACAGCTGGCACCATCCACTCATGTCACGGGCTGAAGGATTCGTCGGCCAGAGGCTTCAAGTCCTGCCGTATACGGTGCAGCGGGCCGCGTTGCGTCGCCCCGGGACCCGACAGCTACTGGTCACCGCCTGCGGGGTGTACCCACGGGCGGCCGGACATGGATTTACTCGGGACGCAGGGACGCCCGAGACCGTGTTGTTGATCTGTTCGGCCGGTCGGGGGTGGGTCTCGGCCGGCGGCGACCTGTCACCGATCTCCAGCGGCCAGGCGGTGCTGCTGCCGCCCGGCCCGCCCCACGCCTACGGCGCGGACCCGACCGATCCCTGGACGATTTGGTGGCTGCACCTTGCGGGGTCCGCCGTGCCGGATCTGCTTGCCGCTGCCCGTGTATCGACCGCTGCCCGCGTGCTGATGGTCGGCGACATCCGGCAAACGGTCGGTCTGATCGACACCATCATCGATCGAACGGAACGTGACAGTACTGAGCACAGCCTGCTCGGGGCAGCCGGGGCGGCCTGGCACGTCGTCGCCCTGCTGGCCGCCGACCACGGGCGCCAATCGGTCAAGGACTCACCGATCGAGGCCGCGGTGACCTACTTGCGCGACCACGTCGCGGCATCCGTCTCCGTCGCTGCATTGGCCCGCCGTGCCGGTCTGAGTCCTTCGCACTTCGCAGCCCGGTTCCGACAGGAAGTGGGCACCACGGTCGGTGCCTTCCGCACCGACCTGAGAATGGCCGCGGCCCGGCACCTGCTGGACACGACGACCACGCCCGTGGCCGACATCGCCGCAGCTGTCGGCTATCCCGACGCCTTCTATTTCTCGCGACGCTTCCGCGCTGTGCACGGCTGCACCGCCACCGCCTACCGACAGCAGTCCAAGGGCTGAGAAACCCAACTGGCGCTGCGACGCCGCGCACCGGGCACCGGATGACCGGACCAGCCCGTCGACAGCACCGGATCGGTGTGATTTGCTGTCAACCTTCCGGCTCGACGCAAGATTCCTTCCGGCGTCGGCCGATGTTTCCCGAGGCCACCAGCGCCACTCCCGGAGGTTCTGCCATGACATCTCGACACCTCGTCGATCCGCAGCTCACGGACGTCCTCGACGCGTGGCCGCCGCTGGCCCTGACCAACGAGTCGCTGCCGTCGATCCGCGAACAGAATCGGCTGGAGATGATCAGCACCCGGCCGGTCGATCCACCCTTCCCGGATGTGACGCTGGCCGAGCACTTCATCGACGGGCCGGCCGGAGCCGGGGCGTTGCGCATCCTGGTCATCAGCCCGCGCCTGCAGGCCACGGCCGCGCCGGGCCTGCTCTGGGTGCACGGCGGCGGGTATGTCATGGGCAGTGCCGATCAGGACTCGCTACAGGTCCAGCGTCTGGTGAGTGCGGTCGGCTGTGTCGCCGCGGTGGTCGACTACCGGCTCGCCCCGGAAACCCCACATCCCGGACCCATCGAGGACTGTCTGGCGGCGCTGCGGTGGCTGCACGACGCGGCAAGCACGATCGGAGTCGATGCGTCCCGGATCGGTGTGGCCGGCGAGAGCGCCGGAGGGGGACTGGCGGCGGCGCTGTGCCTGCTGAACCGGGATCTTCAGGCGGTGCCCGTGATCCTGCAGTTGTTGATCTACCCGATGCTGGACGACCGTACGGTGACCCATCCGGACCCCCACCCGTATACCGGTGAATTCGTCTGGAATGCGGACTCCAACCGGTTCGGCTGGGCCGCTCTGCTCGGCGAAGAGCCTGGCGGCCAAGACATCTCCCCGTACGCGGCGCCGGCGAGGGCGACGGATCTCAGCGGTCTCCCCCCCACGTACCTGGATGTCGGCACGCTGGACCTGTTCTTCGAGGAGGACGTGGACTACGCGCGACGCCTGGTCCGGGCGGGTGTCCCGACCGAATTGCACGTCTACCCGGGCGCCTTCCATGGATACCCCCGGGCGGAGACGTCCGCGGCCGCGATCGCCCACCAAGCAGCCGTCGAGGCAGCCCTGCGCCGGGGCCTGTCGGTCGGCTGAGGATATCGTCGACCTATGCGCAGGCAACCATGACGAAAGGAGCGCCGATGGTGGTCCTGGTCGGTCCCTCAGACATGGCGATCCTGCGTTCGACAACACGCTCACCGGTCGGCCGACCGAGGTGAGTGGCTCGTCGCCTCGCCCACCGCAGAGCACCATCAAGGATGTCGCGGCGAGGGCACACGTCAGCGTCGGCACCGTCAGCAATGTGCTGAACCGGCCGGAGACCGTGTCTCCGGGCACCCGCCAACAGGTGCTGGATGCCATGAAGGCCCTCGGCTTCGTTCGGCATGCCGGGGCCGCGATGCTCCGGCGCAGCCACCGCACCTCGATGGTCGGTGTGATCGTGTTGAACGCGGCCAGCCCGTTCTTCGCCGAGGTCGCTGCCGGCGCCGAAGACGTTGCCCGGGAGGATGATCGGCTCGTCGTCATCTGCAGTTCGGCGGGTGACCGCGAGCGTGAAGGGCGCTACTTCGTTGCACTCGAGGCGCAGCGGGTGGCCGGGATCATCGTCTCGCCGGTGGGCCTGCGTGTGCCCGAGGTGACGAGTCTGCGGGCCAGGGGCGTCGCGGTTGTCTTGCTGGAACGGCAACATCCCGACTTCTGCTCCGTAGAAGTCAACGGCCGCGGCGGAGCCGAACAGGCCGTCGGTCACCTGATCGGGCTCGGACACCGCGAGATCGCCTACGTCAGCCCCCCGCTGGACATTCCGCAGTACCGACAGCGGTGGGAAGGTGCCGAGGCGGCCGCAGCCGGCCATGCCTTGGTGCACCTGGTCCGGACCGAGGTTGGGCCGCTGGGCGGGACCGAGGCGGGCAGCGCAGCGGCGGCAGACCTGTTGACCCGCCACCCGGAGATCACCGGCTTCTTCTGTGCCAACGACCTGGTGGCTCTGGGACTGATGTCCGGCCTGGCCCGGATGGGTTACCGCATTCCCGAGGACGTCTCCGTCGTCGGTTTCGACGACGTCGAGGGCGCCCGGTTCGGAGTCGTGCCGCTGACCACCGTCCGCCAGCCGGCCCGCGAACTCGGCCGGAGGGCAACCGAACTGATGTTGGCCGAGGCCGCTGCGGGCCCAGATCATCACCACGAGCACGTCGTCTTCGATGCCGAACTGGTCATCCGCGAATCCACAGGTGCTCCGCGCACCGGCGGACGGCCGCACTCCACTCCTCCGGATCTCACTTCACATTTGTGAATCGCGTTCTGGCGCTGTCACGGACCTACCTGGGGGATGCCGTTGTGATGGCGAGGCCAGCGCGCCAGGATCGTGTCGGCGGGCAAGGGGCTCGGCCGGCCTGCGCGACATGAAGAAGCCACGGTGAACCACCTGCGCCACAACGGTAATGCCGGAAGCCGCGGCAACGGTTGGCCGGTGATGCGCAGCGGTCAGCCAGCATCTCGGTGCACCGAAGACCGTCATTTCCGGGATTTCTTCGCTGTGACCCTTGACACCAATCGGCTGCCGCTCCTATGGTTCCTCTAGCTCTGAACCGATTCAAAGCGTCACGGCAGTGTGATCTTCCGATCTGTTGCTCGGCGTGCGGCCAACCGGACGTTCCGAAGGTTTCGAACCAGCCCAGCTAGCTAGGAGCGGCATGTCCCTCGAACCAGCGTTGCAGCCGGAGCCCGGCACCAGCGATCGGCTCTGTCCCCCTGAGCCCACGATGGTGGCCACGCACATCACCAAGCGATTCGGTGCTGTGGTTGCGCTGGCGGATGCCTCGATCCAGATCGGCAACGGTGAGGTCCTCGGGCTCGTCGGCGACAACGGAGCCGGCAAATCGACCCTGTTGAAGATTCTTTCGGGTGCGATTGCTCCGGACTCCGGCACGATCACACTGGAGGGTAGCGAGATACAGCTCCGGCGGCCGAGCGACGCTTTGCACCACGGAATCGAAACCGTCTACCAGGATCTCGCCCTCGTCGACACCATGAGCGCGGTGCAGAACATCTTCCTCGGCCGGGAGGAGCTGTCCGGCCGTCGCGGGCTGCGGGCTCTGAACCTGGTGGGGGACAGGTCCATGCGCAAACAGGCGCGTCAGGTACTGAACGAGCTCGGTGTCAAGGTGCCGTCGGTCAATGTCGGCGTCAAGGGCATGTCGGGTGGGCAGCGGCAATGCCTCGCGATCGCCCGGGCGGTGCTCTGGGGTCGCAAGATCGTCATCCTGGACGAACCGACCGCGGCCCTGGGCGTACGGGAATCGGGACAGGTCCTCGACCTGATCACCAAGATGCGCGGTCGGGGCGTCGGGGTAATCGTGGTCAGCCACAACATGCAGCAACTGATGCAGGTGGCGGACCGGGTCACCGTGATGCGCCTGGGTCGGTCGATCGCCACTCGAACAGTCTCCGACACCTCCGCCCAGGAGATCGTCGGTCTCATCACGGGAGCCGTCCCCCCGGACGAGCACGCCGATCAGCATGCCACCGCCTCGGTTGTCGGGACCCCCGGCAGCTAGCAATTCAGCGGTTCGCACCATCCACTCCATTGCCATTCAACGATGAAAGGTCCGACGCCAAAACATGCGCACCTCAAGAACTCTCCCCATCCGGCTGGGTCGCCGCGGCGTCATTGCAGTCGGCGCAGCCGCCGTTCTCGTCTGTGCCGCCTGCAGTTCGGCATCCACCGCCACGTCGGCACCCAGTTCGACCGCCTCGACGAGCGCTGCCGCAGCTGCGGCGCCGGCGCCGGCGCCGGCACCCGCCTCCGGCCAGTCGTCCGCTGCCGGATCGGCCTCCGCCGGGGCGGCCGGCGGTTCGAGCGCCGCCGCCGCCGGAAAGAAGCTCAAGATCGGCATCGCCGTGGGCGGTCAACCGGCAGACTGGCAACCGGCCCAGGGCCAGGTGGCGCAAGCGCTGGCCAAGGCGCGGGGGTGGGACAGCGTGCTGCTGAGCAACAACAACGACGGGCCGACGGCCTTGAAGAACGCCACCACCTTCATCAACGACAAGGTGGACGCCGTTCTCGAGTTCAACGGGCAACCGGGCACGAATCCGGTCATGGCAGCAAAGCTCTCGGCCGCCAAGATCCCGGTCATCACCTACGACATCGCCCAGCCCGGATGGTATTTCGTCGGAGTCGACAACGCGAAGGCCGGCGACCAAGCCGGTCAGGCGCTCGGTGCGATGGCCAAAACGAAATGGAACTGCCAGGTTGATCTCGTGCTGTCCGCCGAAGGCGCCGCGGCCGGACCGGTCAACACGGCTCGGACCGGCGGCGCCCGGGACGGACTGAAGAAGATCTGTCCGGACATTCCGGCCGCCAACTACGTGTCGTACGAAAGTGGCGGCGCGATTGCGACTTCCACTCCGGCGGCGCGCGATGCCCTCTCGGCGCACCCCAACGCCAAGAAGATCCTGGTCGTCGGAATCAACGACTTCGGGGTTGTCGGCGCGCTCCAGGCGGCCGAACAATTGGGCCGAGCCGACAACATCATGGGTTGGGGCCAGGACGGGAGTGCCATCAGCGGCAGCAGTGTCGACCCGCACCTGATGGGCAGCGTCGAGTACTTCCTGGAGGGGTACCCGGTCTACGCCTTCCAGCAGATCCTGGACAAGATCTCCGCCGGTCAGACGCCGGCCATGGCTGACTCCGGCACCAAGCCGGCGGCTCTGGTCCAGCCGTGCCCGGTGACTGCCGAGCAGGCGAAGTCGGTCCCGTCGCTCGCCGATCGGGTCACCAAGGTGCTGGCCTCGGGCGGTGCCCAGACCGAGTACGAGATGTTCTGCCCGAAGTCAGCTGGATGACCACGCAACTGACCGATGCCGGCTCCGCCACCAGTGAACCTCGCGTTCAGTGGTCCGGGGCCGGCACCCCGGTCGCGCTGGCCGCAACGTGGCTGGTGCTGATCGTGGCATCGGCATTGCACCGCAGTGACTTTCTCTCCCGCGAGACCTTACTGTCCGTCGCGTTCACGATGGCGGTGACCGGAGTACTGGCGGTAGGGCAGGCGGTCGTGGCGATCAGCGGGGGAATCCTGGACCTTTCGGTACCGGCCGCCCTGATCATCCCTTCCTTCGCCATCGCCGACCTGCTGGGCGCCGGCGTCTCCAGTGGTATCGCGGTCGTGGTGGGTGTCTTGGCCGGGGCGGCCTGGGGTCTGCTGAACGGCCTCATCATCGTGGCCGCCAAGATCAATCCGATCATCGTGACCCTCGGGTCGAACTTCGTCGGTGTCGGCGTGCTGTATGTGCTGCAGAAGCAGGCCGCGGTACCCACGGCGTCCGGTCTACGCCGCTGGGGACAGCACTACCTGCTCGGCCTGCCCAGCATCTGGTGGCCCATGTTGGTGCTGATTGTCCTCGTCGGAGTACTCCTACCGCGGACCAGGATCGGCCGGCGCACCATCGGCGTCGGAGGTAACCCGGTGGCGGCCAAGGCCCGCGGAATCTCGCTGGCCCGCACTCGGCTCGCGGTCTTCACCTTCTCAGGGGCCTGCGGTGGGGTCGCCGCGGTGTTGTTCTCGGCCTCCACACCGCAATTCGTACCCACCGACAGCGCCACGTTCCTGTTGCCGGTCATCGCCGCGGTGATCGTGGCCGGCATCTCCTTGTCCGGCGGACGCGGGAGCCTGCTGACCCTGTTGCTCAGCGTCGGGCTGCTCTCCACCGTACCGACCGCGCTGGTGTTCTTCGGACTCAACTCAAACTGGCAGATCGTTTTTCAGGGATTGATTCTGATCGTCGCGGTCTCCATCGACGGTCAGGCGCAGAAGAAGGCGAAACGGTGACCATCAATACGCCGGTGAGGACCAGCAGCCCGCCCACGCTCCAGGATTTCGACATCGACCGTCCACGGACCTTCGGGCGCCGGGTGCTCGATGCGGTCAACACCCCGACCGGCACCATCGGGATTGCGCTGATCATCGTCGTGGCGATCGGTCTGTCCTGGGAAGGCGGCAGCTTCGCCTCCAGTGACAATCTCGCCAACGTGGGCAGCTTCCTGGCGATTCCGCTCATCATCGCCACGTTCTCGTCGGTGGCGCTGCTGGCCGGCGTCGTCGACCTGTCGGTCGGCTCCATGGTCGGCTTCGCGGCCGCCCTGTTCGTCCAATTCGTCAACAAGGGCTACTCGCCGTGGATCGCCGGGCTCATCACCCTGCTCTGCGCAGTGATCGCCGGCAGCATCAACGGTCTGGCGATCGTGGGCTTCGGAGCGGAGCCCGTCGCGGCCACACTCGGGATGTTGACGGCCCTGCGCGGGCTGTGTCAGGTGATCGTCGGACCGACCGGCCTGTCGTCCGCCCTGGTCCTGGGCCTGCTCGAATTCACGTCCAAGGCTTACGGACCGCTTCCCCTGCTCTTCCTGTTGGGGCTGGGTCTGGTCGCGGTCGCGTCGGTGTTGGTGGGCTACACCAGGGTGGGCCGCCACATTCGAGCCGCGGGCGGCGATGCCAGAGCGGCCGGCCGAGCTGGCATAGGCGCCCTCCGGATCCGATTCTTCGCGCTCATCCTCAGCGCCTTCGGGGCCGGCCTGGGGGGCATCCTGTACGCCGGTCAGCTCGGCGGGGCGTCGAACGTGCTGGGCACGGGCCTGGAATTCCAGGTGTACGCGGCGCTGATGATCGGCGGCTACTCCATCCTGCGGGGCGGAATCGGCGCACCCATCGGCGGCCTGTTCGGTCTGCTCGTGGTGGCGGGTGTGCAGAACATCTTCGACGTCAACGCCATCAATCCCTACTACCTCAACGTGGTCATCGGCGTACTGCTCCTGCTGACCGTCTACGGCGACCGCCTCCGGGGAGGCGATCGCTATGAATGACCTCCCCCCGATATCAGCCCACGTGCAGGCCGATCTGCCCGGCCGTCTGGTCGAGCATGGCCATCACCTCCAGGGTGGCCGCCCACGGCATCAACGGATGCTCCACGGACCCGGCGCGGATGCAGCTGTGCACCGCAGCCACCTCGTAGTGCAGGCCGTTGCCCTGTTGGTTCGCCGGAAGCCGTTCGTCCACGACCAGGTCGCCGCCGCTCATGTCGCGATGTCCGATGACGATCTCATCGGGGCAGTGCAGGAATTTCGGCAGCACGATCTCGCGGTCGGCGCCCACCAGACGGGCTTCATTGCGCAGGGGCACGGTCAGGCTCGTCTGGAGGGAGGCGCTGGCCTGCGGATAGCGCAGAGCGATCTGGGTGGTCAGGTCCACGCCGGTGGGGCCGATGAGCCCGGACGCCAGCAGGCTGGTGGGTACGCCGAGTACTGCGTGTGCAAGCTGCAGGGGGTAGACGCCCAGGTCGAACAGGGCGCCGCCGCCGGTCGAGGCGGTGAACAGACGATTGTCCGCCGGGAAGCGCATGCCGAAATCGGCTTCCAGATAACGTATGTCCCCGATGACACCCTGGCCGAGCAGATCGGCCAGCATGTCGAAGTAGGGCAGGAATCTGGACCACATGGCTTCCATCAGAAACACGCCGCCCTCACCGGCCGCGGCCACCACGCGGTGCGCATCGGCCAACGTCAAGGTGAACGGCTTCTCCACCAGCACATGTCGGCCGGCGGCGATGACCGTGAGCGCGTCGCCGCAATGTGCGGAGGCCGGGCTGGCGATGTAGACGACATCGATGTCACCGTCGGACAGCAGGTCCGGCAGGCCGGCGTACCGGCGCGGGATGCCGTGGCGATCACCGAACGCGTTCGCGTTCGCCATGCTGCGGGACCCGATCGCCAACAGTTCCGCGTCGGCGACGAGCGGCAGGTCAGCGGCGAACTTGTCGGCGATGGCGCCCGTGGCCCAGATGGCCCAGCGGATCGGATTGTTCATGTGATGCTCCGTTCGGTCCGGTGAGCGGGGCTCACGCATTTCAAAGATGTGAAGCGAAGTTCGACAAGATGCATGAGCGTAGTACCGAGCGGCAGTGGCCGCTCAGGCGGGGATCCGGAAAAGGGACGGGCCGTTACGGCATTGTCCGAGAAAATCGCAGACACGAAACCGATGGGATGCGTTGTGGAAGCACTGGTATTGAGAAATTGGTGGGACCTGTCGGTGGACACCGTCCCGGACCCGCAGGCCGGTGATGGCGACGTTGTCATCGACATCGTGGCCACTGGTATCTGCGGCTCGGACATCCACGGCTTCACGGGCGAAAACGGCCGCCGAGTCCCCGGACAGGTGATGGGCCACGAGACCGTCGGCCGGATCGCCGCGCTCGGGTCAGGGACGAACGAGTACGGGCTCTCGGCCGGTGCGCTCGTCACGGTCAACCCTGTCATCGGATGCGGTCACTGCGCGGACTGTCTTGCCGGGCAGAACCAGAACTGCCCGGACAAGGTGGTCATCGGGGTGGCGACATCATTCAGCTCGGCGTTCGCCCAACAGATGGCCGTACCCGCAGCAAATGTCGTCGTGCTCCCCGAGTCGATGCCGGCCGAATACGGCGCCCTGGTGGAGCCGTTGGCGGTCGGCTATCACGCCCTGCGGCGTGGCCGGTGCGGACCATCGGATCATGTCCTGATCATCGGTGGGGGGCCGATCGGCCAGGCGTGTGTGCTGGCGGCGCAGCGACTGGACGCTGCCGCCGTGGTGGTGTCCGAACCGGACCCTCATCGCCGTGACGTGGTCGAAGCGCTCGGTGCCGTCGCGGTCGACCCGGGCGCGGTCGACGAGGCCGGTCTACCCGCAATGGTGGCCGACGCTTTGACCGGTCGACCGAGCATCGTGGTGGACGCGGTCGGCATCGGCGCGACCATGGCCACCGCCTTCGCCTGCGCACCGCTCGGTGCGACGGTCGTGCTGGTGGGGATGGGTGCACCGCAGATCTCTCTGGCGGCATACGAGATCTCGACCAAGGAGCGCTCGGTTGTCGGTAGCTTCTGCTACGACCCCGAGGAATTCCGGCAGACGGCGAAGTGGGTGGGCACCGCACCCGCCGTCCTGGCGCACCTGATCGACGAACGGGTGTCGATGGCGGAAGCCCAGTCCAGCTTTGCGGCCCTGGCCAACGGGCAGAGTAAGGCGAGCAAGATCCTGGTCTTCCCGAACGTGGCCGAGGGGCCCGTGACGGTGGAACGCCGATGAGCATTCCGAGGGTCAATCTTGGCGGCGTCATCCCGATCCTGGTCACGCCGTTTCTCGCCGACGGATCCATCGATGTGACGGACCTGAAAGCGGAACTGGACTTCCTTGTCTCGGCCGGGGTGGATTGGGTCGGCATCGGCTACGGGAGCGAGGTCAACAAGCTCGACCCGCTGGAGGTGGTCGACCTGGTGGCGGCGACCGTCCAGGCTGCGGCCGGGCGGGTCAAGGTGCTCGGCAATGCGGAGGTGCCGAGCACTCGTGCCGGCATCGCGGCTGTGCGCCGGGCGGTGGATGCCGGTGCCGACGCGGTGATGGTCAGGCCGACCGGTCTGATGGGCTCAGCCGTCGCCGAGGTCGTCCGGGCATTCGTCGAGACCGCCAACGAGACCGGCGCGGCCCTGGTGATCCAGGATGCTCCGCAGAACACCGGGGTCGAGCTGAGTGCTTCTTGCTTGGTCGAGATCGCCCGTCAGGCACCCACCGTCGCCGCACTGAAGATCGAGCCGCCGGCGCCGGGCCCGAAGATGTCGGAGATCAGGGCGTTGGCCGGCACTGAGCCGATCACGATGCTCGGCGGGCTCGGTGGTGCCGGGTTCGTCCAGGAGCTCGTCCGCGGGTCGATGGGCACGATGCCGGGTCCCGCTTTTCCCGACGTGTTCGCCGCCGTGCATCGGCTGTTCCTGGCCGGTGACCGCGGCGCGGCGACGAGGCTGCTCTGGCGCATCGCGCCCTTCACCGTTCTTGGATCGCGGGATATGGAGTCGTTCCTGTACATCCAGAAATACCTGCTGCGGCGACGCGGAGTGATCGGCACGACCAGCCTCCGCGGCCCGCACCGGCCCATCGACGCGCTGCTGCAAGGTGAGATCGACGACCTGATCGTGGATCTGGAGACGCTCGAGCTGTTGGACCAGGAGACCTCATGACGGCGACACGAGTGGCCCGGGTCGCGGTGGTCGGCGTCGGCTGGTGGGCCTGCCGGTTGCACCTGGTTGCGCTCAAACAGAACCCGGACGCCGTCGTCGTCGCGTTGTGCGACCAGGACCGCTCGCGGGTCGACGAGGCCGCGCGCATCTTCGACGTGCCGGTCGCCGTGACGGACGTTGCCGGTGTGATCGACGCCGGGGTGGACTGTGCGATCGTCGCCACCCCCCACGACTCCCACTTCGAACCGGCGGCCGCCCTGCTGGACGCCGGCATCGACGTGCTGGTCGAGAAGCCGATGACGCTGGATCCAGTGCAAGCATGGGACCTGGTCCGGCGAGCCGAGCGCACCGGCGCCCGGTTGCACGTCGGCTACCCGTTCCTGCACTCCCCGCACCTCACCCGGTTGCGGGCGGTCCTGGCCGGTGGCCAACTGGGCGCGCCGGTGCTGAGTCAGGGGCTCTTCGCCACCGGCGTACACCGGCTGTTGGCCGGCGACGTGAGCACCCAACTCGAGCACGGAGGCCTGTTCGCCTCGTCGGCATCGACCTACTCGGATCCGCGACGGGGTGGGGGCCAGATGAACAGCCAGATGACCCACGCCGTCGCGGTGATGCTCTCCGCGACCGGTCTGTATCCCAAATCGGTCAGTGCCTATTCTAACTTCGGCGGTCTACAGGTCGATCTCGCGGACTCATTGGCCGTCGGGATGAGCGACGGCTCGGTCGCGACCATCGCCACCACCGGCAGCGTGCTGTCCCACGAAGCACGCATCGAGGAGTACCGGTTCTTCGCCGCCGGCGGTCATGCGTGCCTGGACACGGTGCGCGGCCGCCTCGGTATCAGCCGGGGAGAAATGCCTCTGCGAGGAGAGCCCGACCTGACGGAGGCGGAAGCCAATCCTGAACGGGCCACATCGATCGCCCTGGTCGCTGCGGCAATCGACCCCGACCGGACCCGACCGCTCGCGGCACCGGGGGAGATCGGCGCGGATGTCGTTGCGCTGCTGGCCGCGGCGGTTGAGTCCGCGACCGCGGGCAAGCCGGTCGAGGCCTACCGACCACCGACCGCCCTATGAGCACCACGGCCGACGAGGCCGCCACGGGCGTCAGACCACGGGTGGTGGATGCGCATCACCACTGCTACGCAGACGATCTGCCCGGTGCGGCGGGCATGCCGCGATACGACTTGGCCGATCTGGCCGCTGACGTCCGGGCCGCCGGCGTCGAGTTGGTCGGCGATGTTCACATAGAGGCCGGTCGCGGGCCGGCCTGGTCGCTGGCGGAGACGGACCGCTGGCGACCAGGTCATCAACAGGACGGGATCCACACGGTGCTGGTGGCATCCGTGCAACTGGAGAGACCTGACCTGGATGCGGCTCTCGATCGACAGCAGGAGTGCCCGGACGTCGTCGGGGTGCGGCAGATGCTCGACTGGCACCGCGGCGTCAAGGCGGCCAGTCCGCTGCTGCTGGATCCGGTCTGGCGTCACGGGCTCGCCAGCCTCGCCGGCCGCGGGTTGTCGTTCGACCTACAGGTTCTGCCGACCCAGCTACGGGACGCAACCGCCGTCGTCGCGGCCACTCCTGACGTGCAATTCGTGTTGAACCACGGCGGTCTGCACGTCCCGTGGCATCAGGCCGACCTGGTGCGGTGGGCGGCTGACCTGCTCGAACTCGGCCGGCTGGAGAACGTCTCGGTGAAGACTTCCGGCTTCGAGACCGTCGACCCCACCTGGGACGACCGCCAGTTCCGGCACTACCTGTCCGTCCTGCTGGACTGCTTCGGCCCGGATCGGACGCTGTTCGCCAGCAACTTTCCCATCGACAAGGCCACCATCGACTACCGCCGGCTCGTGGAGTTCCATCTGCTCGCACTGGACCGTTTCACCATTGCCGGCCGGGACAACGTGCTGTGCCGCAACGCCTGTCGCATCTACCGAATCAAGGAGTAGACGTGTCCGATCTTCGTATCACGGACGTACGTGTCCGGTCTCTTGCCCCCCGCCCGTCCGGTCAAACCCGGGCGGCGGACGTCCCATGGCTGTGTACGCCCACCACCCAGTTCCCCGACGTGGCCGAGCGGGACTACTGGGGACCGGTGAACCTGGTCCTGGTCGAGATCGAGACCAACGCCGGCATCACGGGTATCGGCACGTGCGGATCGGGCAATGCCGGCATCGCCCCGATCATCGAGCACCAGTTCAGACATCTCGTGGTCGGCGAGGACCCGTTTCGCACTGAGTACCTGTGGGCCAAGATGTACCGGTCCTCCAGCCGCTACGGCCGGCGCGGCGCGCCGATGTCCGCGATCAGCGGGATCGACATCGCCCTGTACGACATCATCGGCAAGTCGCTCGGCGTCCCGGTCTACGACCTGCTCGGCGGCCTGGTTCGCACCGAGGCGACCGCCTATGCCAGCCGGCTCTACGCCCTCAAAGATCTGGACGAGCTCGCCGCTGAGGCGAAGGAATACGTTGCCCAGGGATACCGGATGATGAAGCAGCGCTTCGGGTTCGGGCCGAAGGATGGACTGGCCGGCATGCGCAGAAATGTCGAGCTCATCCGCACGGTCCGCGAGACCATCGGGGACGACGTCGAACTCGCGGCCGATGCCTACATGGGTTGGGACCTCGACTACGCCATCAAGATGGAACGCATGCTCCGCCCGTACGACCTGAAGTGGATCGAGGAGCCGCTGATGCCGCACGACGTCCACGGCTACGTCGAACTGCGCAGGAAGTCGGAGACACCCATCTCGCACGGCGAGCACTATTACTCCCGGTGGGAGTTCGCCGAGGCCATCTCGCTGGGCGCCGCCGACATCCTGCAGCCTGACGTGAACCGGCTCGGCGGCATCACCGAGGCACGCAAGGTATTCGCACTCGGCGCGGCGCGCGACATCCCGATGATCCCGCACTCCAACGAACTGCACAATCTGCACTTCGTATTCTCGCAATGGAATTGCCCGTTTGCCGAATACTTCCCCGACGTGCTGCCCGAGGACTCGAACTCGATGTTCTGGCAGCTCTTTTCGGGCAATCCGACCCTGTCCGGAGGCTCGTTGACGCCGCCGACGGCGCCGGGTCTGGGGTACACGCTCAACGAGGACGTTGCCCAACAGATGACCGTGCAGCTAGGTCGCTGAAACCCACACCTATTAGCACTCATCAGATCAGCACCAGCTGACCGTGAAGGAGAACTTCCATGGCAAGAGCAATGTGGCGCAAGAAGCTCGATCCGGCCGGGATCGACGCGTATGTGCGGGCGCACGCGGAACCGTGGCCCGAACTAGTCGCGCAGATCAAGGCCCAGGGGATTCGCAACTACTCGATCTTCCTGGACGGGGACGAGGTGTTCGGTTACTTCGAACACGATGACCTCGCTGCCCTCGACGCGCTCAACTCCAACCCCACTGAAGTCGGTGAGCGCTGGGAGGCGGGGATGCGGCCGCTGTCGGCAGACAAGGCGTCGCCTGATCAGGGGATGGTCCAGGTCCGCCGGCAGGTCTTCTATGTCGAGTGAATCGTTGACCAGCGGCGAGCCGGACGGGGGTGGGTCAGCCGAGACCGGAGCCGAGACGACGCTCGAGCTCGACCACTGTCCGGTTCAGGGCGGAGCGCACGTCCCGCGCGACGGTCCGATTGAAGCGCGGTGTGGGGATGGAGACGGACATCGCGGCCAGAGGCCGGCCGTCGCCGCCGCGCACTGGCATCGCGATGCACCGGCAGCCGACGACGTATTCCTCGTTGTCCTCGCCGTATCCCTGCTTCTGGATGCGGTGGACCTCGGTCAGCAATTCGGGCAGCGACGTCAGGGTGTTCCTCGTGAACCGCTCCAGCTTGACACCGGCGAAGCGTTCCGCCAGGTCCTCGTCGGCCAGCCCGGAAAGCAGAACCTTGCCGACTCCAGTGGTGTGCGCCGGCAACCGGGCACCCACGGTGGACACGAGCTTCATGGCCTGACTGGATTCGGCGATAGCCAGGTAGACGTTCTCCAACCCGTCCAGTCTGGCCAGTTGTACCGTCTCCCCGGTCTCCTCGGACAGCGCCGTCATCAGTGGCTGGGCCGTGCCGGGCAGGTCCAGGTTGCCGGCGAAGGACTGGGCCACCTCCCAGATCCGCAGGCCCAATCGGTAGGTGCGGGTGTGCTCGTCGAACTCGACGAAGCCGCGTCGGTGGGCCGTGCGCAGCAGCTGGTAGGCGGAAGAATTCGGAATCTTCAGGTCCGCGGTGATGGAACTGAACGTTGCCTCCCCGACCTGGGCGAGGTGTTCGAACAGGGTCATCAGGCGGTCGGCCGACTTCACCGCACCGACGCTCGACGCCGGTTCGTCGTCGGCCGGCGGCCGTGCGCTACCCATCGCCGCACCCTACCGCGAGCGGCGTATCGCCACCGGCGATCGGGCAGCGGGGCGACCGCGACGATCCAGCCGGACCGGCTGGGGGAACAAAGATGAATGGCCACGCACGACGTCCGGTGATCCTGCGTCTGCTCGAAACCAGCGGGGCGGCCACGCTCGCCCAGATGGCAACCGCCGCGCAATGCTCGGTGGCAACGGCGCGGCGCGAGGTTGTGCGCCTGGCTCGCGACGGGCTTGTGGAGCGGTGCCACGGAGGCGCCGTGCTGCGGACGACCGCAGAGCAGGGCGCAGGTTCCATACATCCGGCGGGATTCGGGTGGGACGCCGAGCGGGCGGCCGGCCTGGCCGCCGCCGATCTCGTTGCTGACGGCGACACGATCATCGTCGGAGCCGGCCCGGCCGGCGAGGCGCTCGCTCGCCAGCTGTACACCCGGAGCGATCTGGTCGTCGTGACCAACTCCCTGGCGGTCGCTCGGCTTCTGGCCGTTACGTCGGCCGACGTGATCGTCACCGCCGGCGTCCAGCAAGGCGGACCGCAGGAGCTGACCGGGGCCGTGGCCCGGAGATCCCTGGATCACCTGCACGTGCGCCGTGCCTTCGTCGGTGGGGACGGCTTCTCCACCGACCGTGGCCTGTCCCACCACAGTGCATCAAGCGCCGACATCACCCAGGCCATGACCGGAGCCGCCCGAGAGGTCGTAGTACTGCTCGGTCACTCCCACATCGGCATCGACGCGAGGTTCGTCAGCACTCATCCGAGTTCGGTCACCGCTCTCGTCACCGACGAGATGTCGGCGGTCGAAGGGCCGAGCCTCAGTCGCCCCTGGGGAGCCAGCTTGTCGTCGCCTGGCCAGAAATCGGAATCTTCACGACGCCGATCCGAAATTGCCCGAACCAACTGAGCTGCGACAGGAAGAACAAGATGAAACTGATGCGTGTGGGCGCCGCTGGTGCTGAAACCCCGATGGTGGTCGCCGCCGACGGACGGGTCAGAGACGCGTCGCAGGTGACCGACGACTTCGATGGCTCGTTCTTCGCAAGCGAGGGCATCGCCAGGTTGACCGCAGCGCTTCCACGCCTGCCCGTCGTCGACATCAGTGGCCGTCGGATCGGTCCACCTGTCGCCCGGCCGGGAGCGGTGCTGTGCATCGGGATGAATTACGTCGCGCACGCTGCCGAATCGGCCGCAGCGCCCCCCACGAATCCGATGCTGTTCTACAAGTCGCCCAACACCGTGATCGGCCCCGACGACCAGGTGCTCATTCCTCGAGGTGCGACGAAGACGGACTGGGAAGTTGAACTCGGCGTGGTGATCGGGCGGCGAGTCCGCTACCTCGAATCACCGGCGGAGGCGCTGAACCACGTCGCGGGATACGTCGTGTCGAACGACGTGTCGGAGCGGGCATTCCAGCTCGAACTCAGTGGCGGCCAGTGGTCCAAGGGCAAGAGCTGCGAGACCTTCAATCCGCTCGGCCCGTGGCTGGTGCCGGCGACGGAGGTGCCGGACCCGCAGAACCTCAGGTTGCGCAGCTGGGTAAACGGACAGCCGAGGCAGGACTCCAGCACGGCCGACATGATCTTCTCGGTCGCCCGCATCATTCATGAGCTGAGCCAGTTCCTGGTGCTGGATCCAGGCGATCTGATCAACACCGGCACGCCGCACGGTGTGGCCATGTCCGGCCGCTTTCCCTATCTCACCGACGGTGACGTGATGGAAATGGAGATATCGGGACTTGGCCGTCAGCGGCAGCAGCTCGCACAGGCGTGATCACGGCGCTACCGCAAGCACCTCGGCCGCGTCACGGCCCGGCAACGCGCGCGGCAGAGGCTGGCCAAAGTCGTTCCTGCCGTGCGGCAGCGGTGACCGTCCGTGGTGGGTGTGGCTCGATCCGTGGCCGGGTACGGCTAGTTGAGCGCGTCGAAGACGTGGGTCTGGACATGGTCCAGGGCCAGCCGGACGGCACCGAGAAGTACCCCGCGATCACCGAGCCGCGTGCGCTCGAGCTGCGGTGGCTGCTTCGTGTAGGCCGATAGCCGCTGGGCGATCGGGTCGTGGATCAGTTCCAGCGCTTCGGCGCTGGCCCCGCCGATCACCACCATTTGCGGGTTGAGCATGGTGGCCATCACCCCCACCACCCGGGCCATCCGTTCCGCGACGCGGCCGAGGATCTCGACCGCGACCGGGTCGCCGGCGCGGGCGGCGGCGGTGACCAGGTCGCCGGTGATCCGGGCCGGGTCGCCTTGGGACAGGGCGAGCAGGGCGTCCGCGGGATGGCGGGAGTCCTCGTCGCCGGATCGGGCCGACGGTCCGCGCTTGGCCTTGCGCAGAGTGGCGACCGCATCGCGCGCCTGGATGCGGGCGAACGCCCCGATCCCGTGGGTGTCGCCGATACCTTCGACGAGCTCGAGGAAGGTCAGCTCGCCGGCGCCTCCTCCGAATCCGCGGATGAGTTGGCCTCCGAGAACCAGCCCGGCGCCGAGCCTTTCGCCGGAGAGGATGACGATGAGGTTGTCGACGCCGACTCCGACGCCCTTCCACCGCTCGCCGAGGACGGCCAGGTTGGCGTCGTTCTCCAGCAGCACCGGCCAGTGATGGCCGCGACGCACGCCCTTGACGATGTCGACGTCGGCCATGCCGGGCAGGTATTCGGGATCGGACGAAGCGACCAGCCGACCGGCCGGGGTGACCGGCGCTGGGACGCCGATGCTCGCGGCCAGGATCTGAGATGACTCGACTCCGGCCGTCTTCGAGGCGGAGCGGATGGCCCGGCGGGTCGTGGCGAGACGGGTCGCGGCCGAGTCGTCGGGCTCGCTGCGCTCGGTGGCGGTGGCGACCGCTTCTCCCCGGAGATCGGCCAGCATGACGGACACCTTGTGTTCGCCGAGATCGATGCCCAGCACGTATCCGGCCTCGGCGTTGAACTGGTAGCAGCGGGCGGGCCGGCCCGGCCGGCCGTCACCTTCGGGTCGACGCCCGTCGAGCTCGACGACCCAGCCCAGATTGATCAGGTGATCGCACGCTGCGTGCACGGTCGGACGGGAAAGCCCGGTCGCGGTCATCACCTCGCTGCCGGTGACCGCCGAAACCCCCATCAGATACTCCAGCACCGCGGCCATGTTCAGCCGACGCAACAGGGGAGTGGTGGCCGTCGACTCGGCAGTGTTCATCCCGCTACCCACTTGACAGCACCAGTCATGCTGTCCAGACTAGTGCAAGCCAGATTGATCAAACAGATTTATATACCTCCTTACGACGTCAGCTGGCTGGTTGCTCTACTTCGCTCCGACGGACAACGAAGCCCGTACCCGGAAAGGAACCTCCCTCAGTGAAGAAAACCCGTGCGCTCCCGGTGATTGCCCTGGTAACCGCGTTGACAACGGCCGTGACCGGATGCGGGACGGGAGGTACCGGCGGCGGGTCGGCACCCACCGCCGTGCCCACCTTGACCTCCGGTGCCGCGGTGACCGGCAAGATCGTCTTCTGGCATGCCTACAGCGCCGGCGGGCCCGAGGTCAGCACGCTGGAGAAGATCATCATCCCGGCGTTCGAGAAGTTGCACCCCGGCGTCACCGTCCAGGATGTGCAGGTCCCGTCGGACAGCATGCACCAGAAGCTGGTCACGGCAGTGGCGGGCAGCGCACTGCCGGACGTGATCCGCGCGGACATCGTCACCGTGCCCGAACTGGCCAAGCTGGGGGTATTGACCCCGCTGGACGCCGCGATGCCCGACTTCCAGACCTACGCCAAGAAGATGTATCCCGGGCCGCTCGCGACCAACAAGTACAAGGGCAAGTACTACGGTCTGCCGTTGGACACCAACACCAAGGTCACCATCTACAACAAGGCCGCACTGGCCGCCGACGGCATCACCTCCGTGCCCAAGACGCTGGACGAACTCAAGGCGGCGGCGGCAAAGGCTCCCGGTAAGTACATTTTCGCCGAAGGTGGCTCCGCGGGCTGGAACATGCTGCCCTTCATCTGGTCCAACGGCGGTGAGATGACCAACGCCGACGTCACCAAGTCCACCGGGTACCTCAACGGCCCGAAATCGGTGGCCGCGCTGCAGATGCTGATCGACATGTACCAGGCCAAGGCCATCCCGCAGATCATCCTGGGCGGCACCGGCGGTGTCGGCACCAGCGACGGCCTGGCCAAGGGCATCTACCCGACGATCGTCGACGGGCCCTGGACGTTCCCGAACCTGGCCACGTCCTACAAGAACTTCCAACCGCAGACGGCACCGATGTTCTCCGGCGCGGGCGGCAGCATCAGCGTGGTCGGCGGCGAGGACATCGTCATGACCCAGCAGTCGCAGAACAAGACGCTGGCCGCGGAATTCATCCGCTACATGCTCTCCGACGAAGCCCAACTGGCGATGGGCAAGGCCGGACAGCTCTCCGCCATCAGCAGCATGGCCCCGACGATGGCCAGTCTGGAACCGTTCTACCAGCCGTTCCTGGACCAGCTGAAGACGGCCAAGCCGCGACCGGCCACTCCGCAGTGGGCGAAGATCGATGACATCTTCACCAAGCAGACCCAGCTGGCGTTCCAGGGCAAGCAGAGTGCCCAGGCCGCGATGGACGCCGCCGTGGCCCAGATCGATCCGCTGCTGGCCCAGGGCTGATCCGGCGTGACCTCCGAAGTCCTCGTTGCCGAGGAGGGCGCCGTCCCGGTTCGGGCATTCAAGCCGAGCCGGGGCGGGGCGAGCCGCCGCGCCGCGCACTGGTGGACACCGTGGGCATTCGCGGCACCCGGGCTGATCCTGTTCTTCGTGATCATCGGGTACCCGCTGCTCCGCTCGTTGCAGATCAGCTTCTACAAGTGGGCCGTCCTACCGACCGACGCGAGCACGTTCATCGGCCTGGACAACTACACCCGGGCCCTGCACGATCCCCAGTTCTGGACCAGCATGGTCAACGCCGGGGTGTATCTGGTCCTGTCGGTGCCGCTGACGATGGCGCTGGGGCTGTTCTTCGCCGTCCTGCTGCACGCGAAGATCCCCGGCCGCACGGTCTACCGCGTGCTGTTCTACATCCCGGTGGTGACCAGCTGGGTGGTCGTCTCGCTGCTGTTCAAGTTCCTGTTCACCACCGACGGAGGTGCCGTCAACTGGGGCATCACCGACCTGCTGCCCCTGACGAACAGCCCGGTGCCGTGGCTGGAGCAACGGTGGACCGGCCTCATCGCGATCGCCGTGCTCGGCATCTGGAAGAACATGGGCTGGTGCCTGGTCGTCTTCCTGGCCGCGCTGGGCGGCGTCGGTGAGGATCAGTACGAGGCGGCCGACCTGGACGGTGCCAACGCCTGGAAGAAATTCCTGCACGTCACCATGCCCGGCATCCGTGGCACCTTCCTGTTCGTGTTGGTCCTGCAGGTGATCGGTGCGTTCAACGTGTTGCAGTCCGTGCTGTTGATGACCAACGGCGGCCCGGCCGGCAGCACCGAGGTGCCCCTGACCTACATGTACAAGCAGGCGTTCTCGTTCCTGGACTTCGGCTATGCGTCGGCCATGTCGTTCATCCTGGCCATCATCATTTTCATCGTCTCATTCATCCAGTTCAAATTCCTGGGCGAAAAGAAGGAGCCCCAGCGATGACCACCACCGTCAAGGCCCGCCCCGCCGCGGCCGCCGCCGATCCGGCCCGGACCAACAAGCGCCGGCTGAGCGGCTGGCTGGTGGCGCGCATCGCGATCGTGCTCGTCGGCGCGATCATGATGATCCTGCCCTTCGTCATCATGATCTCCACCTCGCTGGAGCCGAACAGCGCCACCCTGCCGACCCCGCCGCACCTCCTCCCACTGAACTTCACCACCGCCAACTACAGCGATGCCCTGTCCAGCAACAGCTTCGGCCTGTACTTCCTGAACTCCGCCTACGTCGCGGTGCTCACCACCGTCGCGGTGGTGGTCATCTCCTCGATGACGGCGTTCGCGTTCGCCCGGTTCGACTTCTTCCTGAAGAACTTCGTGTTCTCCCTGCTGCTGGCCGGCCTGATGATCCCCGGGATCGTCGTCATCGTCCCGCAGTTCATCCTGGCCAAGAACCTCGGCCTGACCGATTCGCTGAACGGGCTCGCGGTGTTCTACACCGGCGGCGGAGTCGCCTTCACGACATTCCTGCTCCGCGCATTCTTCGAACGCGTTCCCCGCGAACTGGACGAGGCGATGACCGTCGAGGGCGCCAGCACCCTGCGGAAATTCCTGCGGCTGTATCTGCCGCTGGCCCGGCCGGCGCTGGCCACCGCGGCCGTCTTCGCCTTCCTCGGAGCTTGGGACGAATACATCTGGGCGCTCACCGTCATCACGGACGTCGACAAGCGAACGCTCCCGCTGGGTATCGCCGCCTTCCAGGGTGAACACGGCAGCGCCTGGGGGCTGATCTTCGCCGGCTCCACCCTGGCCGTCATCCCGGTGATCATCGTCTACGTCGCCGGACAGAAGCACCTAATCAGCGGCATCACCGCCGGTGCGGTCAAGTGAACCCGCCGGCCGGTTCGGTAACCGGACGAGAATCCACATCCGCCGTGCAGCCGATCGCGCCCGCGGAGCCGGTCGCGGCCGGCGAGAACCGCCCGCCGGACTGGTGGAAGTCCTCGGTGGTCTACCAGATCTATCCCCGCTCGTTCGCCGACAGCAACGGCGACGGCATCGGCGACATCCCCGGCATCACGGGGAAGGTCGACTACCTGCATCGGCTGGGCGTTGACGTCGTCTGGCTGTCGCCGGTGTACCGGTCGCCGATGGACGACAACGGCTACGACATCAGCGATTACCAGGACGTCGACCCGGCGTTCGGCACCCTGGCCGACCTTGACGAGCTGATCGCCGCGCTGCACGGCCGGGGAATGAAGCTGGTGATGGACCTGGTGGTGAACCACACCTCCGACGAGCACCCGTGGTTCATCGAATCGCGGGACCCGTTGTCGTCCAAGCGTGACTGGTACTGGTGGCGCCCGGCCCGGGACGGATTCGAGCCCGGCGCCGAGGGTGCGGAGCCGACCAACTGGGGCTCGGCGTTCTCCGGCTCGGCGTGGGAGCTGGACCGGAACAGCGGCCAGTACTTCCTGCACATGTTCTCCCGGAAGCAACCGGATCTGAACTGGGAGAACCCGCAGGTGCGGCAGGCCGTCTACGCCATGATGAACTGGTGGGTCGACCGGGGTGTCGACGGGTTCCGGATGGACGTGATCAACCTGATCTCCAAGCCCGCCCGGTTCGATGACGGCCCGGTAGGGCCGAATCAGAAATACTCCTCGTCGTTCGCCGCCATCGCGAACGGAGATCGGCTGCACGAATTCCTGGCCGAGATGAACGCCCAGGTCGGGCTGACCGAGCGCAATCTGATCACCGTCGGCGAGATGCCGGGTTCGACCATCGACACGGCCCGGGCCGTCACCGACCCGGCGAACCGCGAGCTCGACATGGTCTTCACCTTCGAGCACGTCGGCCTCGACGCCAAGCCCGGCGGGCAGAAGTTCGACCTGCATCCGCTGTCGCTGCCCGCCCTGAAGCAGAACCTGGAGGCGTGGCAGGTCGGCCTGGCCGACGTGGGGTGGAACTCGCTCTACTGGGACAACCATGATCAGCCCCGCGCGGTGTCCCGATTCGGGGACGACTCGCCCGCCCACCGGGTCAACTCGGCCAAGACGCTGGCCACGGTGCAGCACATGCACCGGGGGACGCCGTACGTCTACCAGGGCGAAGAACTCGGGATGACCAACACCTACTTCGTCGACATCGGCCAGTACCAGGACATCGAATCGGTGAACTACCACGCGGACGCGATGAGTCTGGGCCTGGAGGCCGAGACCGTGCTGGCCGGACTGGCCGCCAGGAGCCGGGACAACGCGCGAACCCCCGTGCAGTGGAACGACTCCGCCCAGGCCGGGTTCAGCACCGGCCAGCCGTGGCTGCCGGTCAACCCCAACTACGTGACGATCAACGCGGCCGCCGCCGAGAACGACCCGGACTCCGTCTTCCACCATTTCCGGCAACTCATCGCCCTGCGGAAATCACACCGGATCGTCGTGGAGGGACGCTTCGAGCTGCTGCTGCCCGAGCACGAACAGATCTGGGCACTGACCCGGACTCTGGGCCGTCAGATGCTCGTGATGATCGCCAACTGCTCGTCCGCGCCGGCGGCGCTGCCCGCCGGGGCGGTACCGGACCTCACGCAAGCACAGGTCCTGGTGACCACCCACGGTGCCTCGACGGCGGCGGAACTGCAGCCGTGGGAGTCACGAATCCATCTGCTCGGCTGACATCACGGTCCGGGGCTGCGGTGAGCCCAAACGCCCCGGACGAAGAAAGGGATGAATATGAGTACGCCCCTGAGGGTTATCCACGTCGGGTTGGGCGGGTGGGGCCGGTCCTGGGCGGAAGCGCTCTCCGGGCACCCTGACCTGTTGACCACGGTGGCCTGGGTCGACGTGTTCCCCGAGATGCTCGACCTGCTGCAGGCCGAACTCGACGTCGACCCGGCGCTGTGCTTTGCCTCCCTGCGGGAGGCGATCGCGGCCACGGACGCCGAGGCGGTCCTGGTCACGACGGCGCTCCCGGATCACGCCGCCGTCGCTCTCGAGGCGCTGGCCGCGGGCAAGCACGTCCTGGTCGAGAAGCCCATGGCGGCTTCACTTGTCGACGCCCAGGCCATGGTCGACGCCGCCCAGGCGGCCGGCCTCGTTCTGATGGTCAGTCAGAACTACCGCTTCTATCCCGCGGCGAGGGCGGTCGCGGACCTCGTGGCCCGGAAGACGCTGGGCTCCGTCGGTGCCGTCAGCGTCAACTTCCGCAAGCTGGCCAACACCACCGGCGCCGGCGTCAGCCGCTTCCACGCTTCCACCAATCCGCTGCTGCTGGACATGTCGATCCATCACTTCGACCTGATGCGGTTCATCCTCGGGCAGGAACCGGTCTCGGTGGCCTGCCACGCGTGGAACCCGGACTGGAGCAACTTCGCCGATCACGCGGCTGCGGTCGCCACCGTCGCGTTCGACGGGGGAGCCGTCGTGAACTACCAAGGAAGTTGGGTGAGCACCGACAAGCCGACACTATGGGCCGGCCAGTGGATGATCGAATGCGCCGACGGCAGCATCGAATGGACGGGCCGCAACGACCTGACCACCGACGGCGACTGTGTGACGGTGCACCCGCTATCCGGACCCTCCTACCCGCTGACGCTCGCCCCCTACGCCGTGTTCGACCGGATCGGCTCGACCCTGGAGTTCGCCACCGCCATCCGGGAGGGCCGCGCCGCGGAGACCAGCGGATCCGACAACCTGGCCACCCTCGCGCTGGCCCTGGCCGCAATCGCCTCGTCTCGGACAGGCCGGCCGGAACAACTCCCGAAAGGAAACTCATGACCCGCGTGACGGTCTGGAACGAATTCAGGCACGAGAAGAGCGACCCCGAAGTTGCCGCCATCTATCCCGACGGCATGCACGTCACGATCGCCGAAGCCCTGCGGGCCCGCGGGATCCAGACACGCACGGCGACCCTCGACGAGCCCGAGCACGGCCTGACCGACGCCGTGCTCGACGAGACGGACGTGCTCATCTGGTGGGGGCACCTGGCTCACGAAGAGGTGGACGACGCGATCGTGGAGCGCGTGCAGTTGCGGGTGCTCGGCGGCATGGGGCTGGTCGTACTGCACTCGGGGCACGGGTCCAAGCTGTTCCGCCGCCTGATGGGCACCACCTGCAACCTCAAGTGGCGGGAGAGCACCGACACCGAGGTGTTGTGGAACGTGGCCCCAGGGCACCCGATCACCCGAGGCATCGACGAGCACATCATCATCGACCAGGAAGAGATGTACGGCGAATACTTCGAGGTGCCAACGCCGGACGTCCTGGTCTTCATCAGCTGGTTCACCGGCGGTGAGGTATTCCGCAGCGGTGCCTGCTATGTCCGGGGATCCGGCAAGATCTTCTACTTCCGTCCGGGCCACGAGACGTACCCGACGTACCACCACTCCGCGGTCCAGGACGTCATCGCCAATGCGGCGCGGTGGGCCGCCCCGGACTACGAGGTCACCCAGCGGTTCGGCAATCCGGGCCCGCTCATTCCGCGGTGATCCCCGAGCCGTCCTGCGTGCTCGCCATCTTCGAAGCGGCCGATCACCCGATGTAGCACCGTGATCGGCTCTTCTCCGCTGTGTCATCGACGACGAATGGAGATCCACGTGCACCAGCAGATCCGATCCGGCCGGCGCGGGCGTGCCGGCCGCTGGGCCGCCCTGGGCGCGGTCAGCGCACTGGCCGCCGCGTTGCTGACGGCCCCGTCGACCGCCGCTGCAGCGGCCTCGGCCGCCGTGCCGGCCGCGCCGGGATCGCCTGGGGCATCGGCCACTTGGACCACCGGCGACAAGGAGGGCATCGGTACCTCCACGACCACCGCGTCGAAGATCTGGTACACCCTGACCGGCGGCACCATGAGCGAGGTGTACTACCCCAACGGTCAGACCCCGAACACGCGCGAGCTCGACTTCGCCGTCACCGACGGCTCGAGCTGGACCCAGCTGGAGACTGATGCCTCGGTCGACCGCACGGTCAGCCTGGCCGACCCGAAATCGTTGACCTATCAGCAGATCTCCACCGATCACGCCGGGCGCTGGCGGTTGATAAAGACGTACGTCACCGACCCCGACCGGGCATCGGTGCTCATGGACGTCTCGTTCCAGGCCCTCAAATCCGGTGCATACCAGCTGTTCACGCTCTACGACCCGTCCCTGGCCGGCGACTCGGGCAACGACTCCGGCTCCACGTCCGGGTCAGCCCTCGTCGCCACCGACACCCACGTCGCCGGCACCCCGGTGGCCAGCGCGCTGCTCTCGTCGGTCCCGTTCAGCAAGACCTCCACCGGATTCGTCGGCAGCTCCGACGGCGCCACCGACATCAGTGTCCACCACACCCTCTCGGCCACCTACCCGGCCGCCGGTCCCGGCAACATCGCCCAGGCGGGCCAGGTTCCGGTGGACGGAACAGCCGGGCACACCACGCATTTCACGCTGGCTCTGTCCTTCGCGGCCGACGCCAACCACGCGCTCGCCGGGGCGAAGGCCAGCCTCCAGCGCCCGTTCCGGTCGCAGCAGGCCAACTACCAGCGCGGCTGGCACCACTACGTCAACGGCCTGCGCCGGACGCCCCGCGGCGTGACCGGAGCGCTCGCCGACCAGTATTGGGCCTCGGTGATGGCGGTGAAGGCCAACCAGGACAAGACGTATCCGGGCGCCTTCATCGCGTCGCTGACCATCCCGTGGGGCCAGGCGGTCGACGCCACCGGCGCCGGGGGAGCCGGTAACGGCTACCACTTCGTCTGGGCCCGCGACGAGTACGAGCAGGCCACCGGGCTGCTCGCCGCCGGTGACGTCAAGGCCGCCCAGGACGCCGTGAACTGGCTGTTCACCCGCCAACAGCAGCCCGACGGCCACTTCCCGCAGAACTCCAAGGTCGACGGCACCCCCGACCAGACCAACATCCAGCTGGACGAGACCGCCTATCCGCTGATCCTGGCCTGGCAGGTCGGGCAGTTCGACAAGACCTTCTACACCCAGCACATCGCCAAGGCCGCCGACTACCTCGTGGCCACCGGGCCGGCCACCCCGCAGGAACGGTGGGAGGAAACCGGTGGCTACTCGCCGTCGACCATCGCCGACGAGATCGCCGGCCTGACGGCCGCCGCCGCCATCGCCACCAAGGTCGGCGACCGGGCCGGCGCCGCGATCTACCAGGCCACCGCCGACCAGTGGCAGCGCAGCATCGAGAAGTGGACCTACACCAGCAACGGCAACCTGTCCGACGGCCAGTACTACATCCGCATCTCCGGCAGCGGCAACCCCGACGACGGCGCGACCCGGAACTGGGCCAACGGGGCCGGCACCCACCCGGAGAACGCCGTCGTGGACGCCGGTTTCCTGGAACTGACCCGGCTCGGCGTCAAGGCGCCCACCGATTCCTACGTCGCGCACTCGCTGGCGGCGGTGGACCAGTCGCTCATGGAGACCACCCCGGCCGGAGCCGTGTGGAAGCGCTACACGTACGACGGATACGGCGAAACGGCGGACGGCGCCCCGTGGACCGGCGTCGGCATCGGGCGCCCGTGGCCGCTGCTCTCCGGTGAACGCGGCGAGTACGTCCTCGGCACCGGCGGAAATGCCCTGTCCTACCTGCAGACGATGGCCAACACCGCGAACGCCGGCCGCATGATCCCGGAACAGATCTGGGACCAGACCGACCCGACCAGCTACCACCACGTCGACGGGAAGGGCACCGGCTCGGCCGCGCCACTGTCCTGGGCGATGGCCCAGTACGTGCGCCTGGCCCAGGGGATCGGGCAGCACAAGGTTGTCGAGACCCCCGCCGTGGTCGCCCAGCGCTACGCCACCGGCCACACCCCGTCGGCACCCACTCTGACGGTGGCCGGCCTGGCCGACCAGTCCGTCGCCGACAGCCGCACCGTGACGGTCAAGGGCACCACCACCGCCGTGGCCGTGTACCTGTCGGTCAACGGCGTCAAGCAGCAACTCGCTCTGACCGGCGGGGTGTTCAACACGCAGATCACCCTGTCCGCCACCAGCAACCAGCTCGTCATCGCGGCCGTGGGCGCCAACGGCGGCACCGCCCAGATCGTCCGGACCATCCAGACGTTCGGCACGGCGGTCGGGTCGCTCACCGACCCGACCGGCGATGACAACGGCCCCGGCAGCTACGTCTACCCGACCGACGGAGCCTTCAACGCCGGCAGCTTCGACCTGACCAACTTCACCGTCTACCAGGACGGGGCCGACATCCGGATGGTCACCCGTACCGCCGGTCAGATCAACAACCCCTGGGGCGGCAACGGAATGAGCACGCAGCGGCTCAACATCTACGTCCACGGCGCCGCGGACACCTCGACCACGGCTACCCCGCTGCTGCCCGGCAGCAACATGAGCGGCGCCACCGGTTGGTCGCAGGCCATCGTCGCCGACGGGCGCCACGACACCAGCACCTACGGAGAAGGCGTCTACGGAACGGGACTGAACAAGATCGGCGCCGCCGACCTGCAGGTGCTCCCCAGCAGCCACCTCATCGTCGTCACCGTCCCGGCCGCCGTGTTCGGCACCACCGACCTCGCCACGGCCACCTACCAGGTATCGATGTTCAGCGACGCCGAGGACAGCGAGGGCATCGGCAACATCCGGCCCGTCTACAGCCACGACTGCTGGGCCGGTACCGGGTGCCCCGGGTTCGTCGGTCAGTACCGCTTCGGCGGGGGCGCCGGCACCTGGGACCCCAGCCTGCCGTCGGTGGACACCGACACCGCCGATCCCAACGCCATCGACATCATCAGCGGCGCCACCGTCCAGTCCACCGCACTCGACTGGACGAAGGGATCACCCGTCGTCGTGCCCTACCTGGGTCTGACGCGGTAGCAAACCGCTCGACCCGGTGCGGACGGCGGCCGTCACCTCAGGGCCATCCCGGGTACGCGAGCGCGGATTGCGTCCATGGTCGCCTCGTCGGAGACACCCTGGAAGTCGTAGCGCGGGGTGTAGGGGGCGATCAGGGAGGTCACCTCGGCGTCGGTGAGCTCGACGTCCAGTGATGCGACCGCGTCGTCGATCTGCCGGGTCGAGTTCGCGCCGACGAGCGGTGCGGTCACCACGGGCTGCCGGCGCAGCCAGGCCAGCGCGACGCCGGCCCGACTCACCCCGTGGGCAGCCGCGATGTCGCCGACGGCGTCGATGATCGCGCGGTTGGAATCCTCCTCGGCGGCGGAATACAGCAGGTCGGCGTAGTCGCCGTCGCTGGTCGAGCGGGCGGTGGAGCGCGCGTCGTCCCAGGCCCGGGACAGGCGGCCCCGGGCGAGCGGACTCCAGATGATCGTGCCCACTCCCTCGTCGAGGCAGAGCGGGATCATCTCGCGTTCCTCTTCGCGAGCGAGCAGGTTGTAGTGATCCTGCATCGAGACGAATCGGGCCCAGCCGTGCTGCTTCTGTAGTTGCAGGGCCTTGGCGAACTCCCACGCAAACATCGAGGAGGCGCCCAGGTACCGCACCTTTCCGGCCTTGACCAGGTCGTTGAGCGCTTCCAGCGTCTCCTCGAGCGGTGTCGCGTGGTCATTGCGATGGATCTGGTAGAGGTCGACGTAGTCGGTGCCGAGGCGCTCCAGTGAGTGGTCGATCTCGGTCATGACCGCCTTGCGCGAGAGTCCCCGACCATTGGGTCCGGGGCGCATCGGGTGACGGACCTTGGTGGCGATCACGACGTCATCGCGGTTGGCGAAGTCCTTGAGCGCGCGTCCGAGGATCTCCTCGCTCGACCCGTTCGAGTACATGTTGGCGGTGTCGAAGAAGTTGATGCCGGCGTCCAGCGCGTGCTTGATGAGGGGGCGCGCCTCCTGCTCTCCCTTGGACCAGACGGGGTGGCCACGGCCGGGCTCTCCGTAGGTCATGGCACCGATCGCGATGGCCGAAACGTCGAGTCCTGTCGTTCCGAGCTTGCGGTACTGCATGAGAACTCCTTAGATAGTCAGGTGGAGACCTCTCCGGTTGGCGCCAATGACGCTAGCGGAGAACTCTCCGCTTAGCAAGGAGACAACATGGTGGAAGTTCAGCGGGCGGATGCGCAGCGCAACCGGGCGCGCATCCTCGAGGTCGCGTACCCGGCGTTCGCCGCCGACCCGGAGGTGTCGTTGAATGCGATCGCCAAGCTCGCCGGGGTCGGCCCGGGCACCCTCTATCGGCACTTCCCGACGCGGGAGGCGCTGGTGCTCGCGGTGTATCAGGAGGAAGTGGCGAACCTGGTCGCTTCGGTCGACGGTCTCCTGCTCGAGAGAGATCCGCTGGATGCGTTCAGGGCGTGGGCCAGGGGGCTGGCGGCGCACGCCCGTATGAAGCACGGGCTGGGAGAAGCGTTGACCAGCGATGCCGCGCAGGCCGTGATCGGGGCGACCTGGGGGCCGGTGAGCGGAGCCATCGCCACGCTGCTAAACGCGGCCGTCGCCCGGGGCGACATCCGCGTCGGGATCGACCCGAACGACGTGATTCTTCTACTCAGCTGCCTCTGGCGGGTGCCGCCCGGCGAGGCCGGGCTGGTGCAGGCCGACCGGTTGCTGGAGATGATCATCGCCGCCCTCCGGTCCTGACGACCGAGGCCGACTGCTGGCTGTCGCGGCTCGGCCGCGGCGGCCGGCCTCCACCGTGCATTGGGGTGCGTCACTGAGGCGCTCGGCCGCAGCTGTAGTCAGGCCGCCCACGGGGGACTGATTCGGGTGCCGTCGGCCGTGATCGCCTCCAGACCCGGGGTTGTCGTCACCCAGGCCGAGGCGCCCTGCGGGCCGGAGTCGACGCGCAGCTCGCTGCCGGCGGGCACCAGCACCACGTCACCCCGATGCAGCGCGGCGTGGCTGCCGTCCAGGGTCACCCGCAGCTCGCCGTCCAGGACGAGAAGGACCTCCTCGCGGGTGGGCCGGTGCGCGACCCCCACGAGGTCGGCCGGGACGGTGAGCTGCCAGGCGCACAACGCTTTGCTGCCTCTCGAGGGGCTGACGTAGGACAGGAACTGGCTGCCGTGGGTCTCGAAGGACACGGCATCGGCAGGACGGACAACGGGCATCGGACACTCCTAGATAGACAGGTTGCTTGACTACATGGTCAGGCTGCCTGTCGTGTATGTCAAGATGTTCCTGTGCCTGTCGACAGTTGGAGTGCCGCGACCGCCGTGCTGCGTCTGTCCGCGCTGCTGGTCGACGGCATCCAGCACGGCGTGGCCGAGGGCGGCTTCGACGACGTGCGGCCGGTGCACGGCTTCGCCTTTGCCCGATTGAGCGAGGCCCCGGCCACCACCGCCCAGCTCGCCGAGCATCTGGGCATCACCAAACAGGCCACCAGCGAACTGGTGCACTACCTCCTCGACCGCGGCTACCTCACCCGAGTCGCCGATCCGCATGACCGGCGCGCGTGGCTGCTCGTGCTCACCGGACGCGGCCACGACTGCACGCGGGCGGCGCAGCGCGCGGCCACCCGCACGGTCGAGGGGTGGGAACAGCGCATCAGCCCTGGGCAGGCCACCGCACTGCGCGAAGCCCTCGCCGCGGTCGCCGGCGAGGGTCGACTCCGGCCCGCCTGGTGAGGCTGTCGGTCAGCTCGGAGCCGGAATGGCGGCCATGGCTGCGCCGGCGATGGCGAGGAGTTCGTCGGTCGAACCTCCGTCCCGGGCGCACCCTGACATCCCGCGCATGACGGCCACCAGGAACGAGGCCAGCTCGTCGGGCTGAACGGTCTCCGGGAGGTCGCCTTCGGTGACGCCTCGGGCGATCCGGTCCGAGATCCGACCGTGCAGGACCTCTCGTTGTGCGGCGAGCCGCGGCTCGGTCAGCATGAGGCAGCCCAGCGGTGTCTCGGGATCGGTGTGTGCTCGGGCAGTGTCGTCGAGCATGGTGGTGATGGCCCCGCGTGCGGTCGGGCGGGCGGCCGCCCGGTCGACCGCCTCGCAGGTCCGGCGGAAATACAGGGCGGACGCTTCCTCGAACAGACGGTCCTTGTCGCCGAACGCCGCGTACAGGCTGGGGGGAGTCACGCCCATGGCCCTGGTCAGCATGGCGATGGTGGTCTCTTCGTAGCCGGTGCGCCAGAACTGCTCGACGGCGGCCGCCAACGCACTCTCGCGGTCGAAGCTCCGGGGTCGTCCAGCCATACCCACACCATACCGTAGCGATCGCTACGGAATCTGGTATGGTCCAGGGCGGAATTCATAGTGATCGCTACAGAAAGAGGAATCTCATGCTGTTGAAGGACGCCGTCGTGTTGGTGACCGGAGCCAACCGAGGTATCGGCGCGCAGTTCGTCGCCCAGCTGAAGGAGCGTGGGGCGCGGAAGATCTACGCCGCCTCGCGCAATGCGAGCTCCGTCGACGTGGACGGCGTGCATCCGATCCAGCTCGACGTCACCGACCCCTCGCAGGTCCAGGCGGCCGCCGATGCGGCCGGTGATGTCCAGGTCCTGATCAACAACGCCGGAATCTCCACCGGCACGTCCGTCGTCTCCGGCGACGTGGGGGACATCAGGCGCGAGATGGACACGAACTTCTACGGTCCGCTGCTCACGACCCAGGCGTTCGCTCCGATCCTGAAAGCCAACGGGGGCGGGGCGATCCTCAACGTCGTGTCGGCTCTGTCGTGGTTCACGATGCCGGGCGCCGGCGCCTACGCCGCCTCCAAGGCGGCGGCGTGGAGCCTCACCGACAGCGCGCGGCTCGAGCTCGCGGACCAGGGCACCCACGTCGTCGGCGTGTACATGGGTCTGGTCGACACGGACATGGCCGCGGGGGTGCAAGCGCCGAAGATCTCCCCGGCGGCCTTGGCGGCCGCTGGATTGGACGCTATCGAGTCGGGTCTCGACGAGGTCCTGGCGGACGACTGGGCGAAGTTCGTGAAGTCCGGACTCGCACACGGTCCGGCGCAACGATACGAGCAGCTGTTCTCGGCCCTCGCGGGGAACTGACCCCGGACTGCCGGCCCCGCTCGTGTCGTCCGTCCGGACCGGCCCGTCGGAGTGAACTTCCCGGCGGGCCGGACACGGAGGCACCTGCGCTGAGAACGCATTTCTCTTCGCATACGGACGGGCAGGCCACACGATCAGGTGACGCAGGCCCGCCGAACCGGCGCCGGGCCGGTCGATCCATGACCTTGTGCACGGTGAGTAGTCAGAGCAGGTGGCCGTGCGCCGGGTGAGAAACCGGGTGAGAACCCGGATGACATTTCCCTTCCGAGTCGTGGTTTCACTCGGGTGGCGTAAAGACTCCGTTCGTTCGTACTCGACCGCACGAGTGCAGTCGAGGGTTCACGTCTTTCGCCACCGCCACGCCAGGAGCCGGTCTTGTCCCGATACACGCCCCACCCCGCCGGTCAGCAACGTCCGGCATCTCGAGGGTTCACCGCTCTGCTTCCCATTCGGCGGCGCGCCGCGCACGCGGCCAGACGGACGATGGCCGGCACCGGGGTCATGATGTTGGTGGCCGGGGTGCTCTCGGTGGCCGGGGTGGTCGCGGTCAGTACTGCCCTCGCTCCCGTGGCGAGCGCTACCACTCCGGGTACGCCAGGGACGCCGCAAGCACCGTCGACGATCTATCAAGAGGATTTCCAGAATCGTCCCGGTCCGAGTCCCATCGTTCGGCTGAGTGGATACACGGGCACATCGGGACAGACCTACACGGCGAACGCGGCGTGGCTGACCAATTGCAACGGCTGGATCGCTTCGGCCGCGGAATCGATCACATCAGCGGCCCAGGTCGCCGATTGCGCCGGCGGGCAGCAGTTTTGGAACCAGTCGCAGCAGCTGGCCCAATCCATCGGCATGTTCCACGGGCAGACCGCCGCCGCCGCCACCGGCAACTACGCCGACACCGCTTTCACCTCGGGTAACCCCGGGGTCGGCAACGTCGAATTCCAGACGGCGACCAACATTCCGTTCATCGCCAGCGATCGGTTCCTGGCCTTCCGGGTTGATGTGGCCGCCATCAACTGCGCGGTATCGGGGCCGCTCCTTCAGTTCTCGCTACTGAACACTGCCGGCACGGCCACCGCGGCCGGCGGTCAGATCAACGCGTGCACCAGTACGACCACGGAATCGGTCCCGGCGTTGGGCAATGCCCCGGCGGCGACCATCAACGTGGGCACCTACACCTCCAACGGATCAGTCCTGTTCACCGGCACCTCCGTCGGGATCCGGATGGTCAACAACAACGGCAGCGGCACCGGCAACGACCACACCTTCGACAACGTCCAGATCCTGGACGTGACCCCGCAGCTCGACAAGTCGTTCAGTCCCACTTCGGTGAAGACGGGTGGGACGTCGACGCTGACTTTCACGATCACCAACACCACTGACCTCAGCGCGAAGAACGGCTGGTCCTTCACCGATTCGATGCCGGCGGGGTTGACGGTCGCGGCTCCAGCCGCCACCACGACGTGCCCCGCGGGCGTGGTGACGGCACCGGCCGGCGGCACCACCGCAACCGTGACCGGCAACCTGAGTGCCGGAATGGCCTCGTGCACGGTGACGGTGACCGTCACCTCGAACACGGCGGGCACCTACACCAACGGCCCGGGGAACGTGACCGAGTCGGGCCTGAACCCTCCGGGCAGCAGCAGCGTCACATTCAGCAACCCGTCCCTCGCGATCGTGAAGCACGCTGCCGTGACCGACGTGAACGGGGATGGACTCACCGATGCCGGTGACACCATCGCCTACACCTTCACCGTGACCAACACCGGCGACGTGGCGATGAGCAACATCGCAGTGGCCGATGCCAAGGCCGGTGCCGTGACCTGCCCGACGGGACCGCTGGCCGTCGGTGCTTCGACGACCTGTACGGCCGACAACGTGTACACGGTCACGGCGGCGGACGTCACAGCGGGCGCCGTCGACAACAGCGCGACGGCCAGCGGTACGCCCCCCGGCAGTACCACTCCGATCACCTCGACGCCGTCGACCACGCACACCCCGACCACCGCCGCGAACCCGGCGATCACCGTGGCGAAGACTGCGACTCCGTTGACTCTGACGGCGGCCGGGCAGACCGTGGCCTACTCGTTCCTGGTCACCAACACCGGCAACGTCACCCTCACCGATGTGCACCCGACCGAGACGGCGTTCTCCGGTACCGGCACGGCGCCGACGATCACCTGTCCGGCTGGGGCGGCGTCGCTGGCACCGGGTGAGTCGGTCACCTGTACGGCGACCTACACCGCCACGCAGGCCGATGCCGATGCCGGCACGGTGACCAACACGGCCACGGCCACGGGTACCCCGCCGGCGGGTGACACCCCGCCGGTGTCCGAGCCGTCGACCGTGGTCGTCACCATCACCCCGAACCCGGCGATCACCGTGGCGAAGACTGCGACTCCGTTGACTCTGACGGCGGCCGGGCAGACCGTGGCCTACTCGTTCCTGGTCACCAACACCGGCAACGTCACCCTCACCGATGTGCACCCGACCGAGACGGCGTTCTCCGGTACCGGCACGGCGCCGACGATCACCTGTCCGGCTGGGGCGGCGTCGTTGGCCCCGGGTGCGTCGGTCACCTGTACTGCGACCTACACCGCCACGCAGGCCGATGCCGATGCCGGCGCGGTGACCAACACGGCCACGGCCACGGGTACCCCGCCGGCGGGTGACACCCCGCCGGTGTCCGAGCCGTCGACCGTGGTCGTCACCATCACCCCGAACCCGGCGATCACCATGGTCAAGTCCGCCGACCCGTCGGACGCGGCCCACTTCACCGTGGGCCAGGTGATCACCTACTCGTTCGTGATCACGAACGCGGGCAACGTCACCCTGACCAACGTCACTCCCACTGAGGGCACGTTCACGGGGGCGGGAACTATGGCCGCGCCGACGTGCCCGGCCGGAGCTGCCTCGCTGGCCCCCGGTGCGCAGGTGACCTGCACCGCGACCTACACGCTCACGCAGGCGGACGTCGATGCCGGCTCCGTGACCAACGATGCGACGGCGACCGGAACGCCGCCGCCGGGTGACACCCCACCGGTGTCGCAGCCGTCGACGGTGACCATCCCCAGTAACCCGAACCCGGCGATCTCGCTGGTCAAATCGGCTACTCCGTCGACGATCACCGCCGCCGGGCAGACCGTGACGTACTCGTTCCTGGTGACCAACACCGGCAACGTCACTCTGACCGGCGCCAACGTCACCGACACCGCGTTCACCGGTACCGGCACACCGCCCACGATCACCTGCCCGAACGCTGCTGCCACGATGGCACCAGGCCAGTCGGTGACCTGCACCGCGACATATGTTGCGACCCAGGCCGATGTCGACGCCGGGACGATCACCAATACCGCCACGGCCACCGCTACGCCACCGCCGGGCAACAATCCGCCGGTATCCGAGCCGTCGACGGCGACGGTGACCATCACCCCGAACCCGGCGATCAGCGTCGTGAAGTCGGCCACGCCGGCGACGATCACCGCCGCCGGACAGACCGTGACGTACTCGTTCCTGGTGACCAACACCGGCAACGTCACTCTGGCCGATGCCACGGTCACCGACACCGCGTTCACCGGCACCGGGACGCCCCCGACGATCACCTGCCCGGCCGGTGCCGCGTCGCTGGCACCGGGTGAGTCGGTGACCTGCACCGCCACGTACGTCGCGACGCAGGCCGATGTTGATGCCGGCCTGATCAGCAACACCGCCACCGCGTCGGCGACGCCGCCCCCCGGGGACACCACACCGGTGTCGCCCCCGTCCACCGCCGTGGTCACCGCCACCGGAGTCCGGCGATCACCGTGGTGAAGTCCGCGTTGCCGACCACGATCACCGCCGCCGGACAGACCGTGACGTACTCGTTCCTGGTGACCAACACCGGCAACGTGTCGCTGACGAACCCGGTGGTCACCGATACCGCCTTCACCGGCACCGGCACGCCGTCGTCGATCACCTGCCCGGCGATCACCCTGGCCCCGGGCGGCTCCACCACCTGCACCTCGACATACGTTGCGACTCAGGCCGATGCGGACGCCGGAACCATCAGCAACACCGCGACCGCGACCGCGACCCCACCCCCGGGTGACGGAGCGCCGACATCCGAGCCGTCGACCGCGACCGTCACGGTCACCCCCGGCCCGGCGATCACTCTGGTGAAGTCGGCCTCGCCCTCCACGATCACCGCGGCCGGGCAGACCGTCACCTATTCGTTCGTGGTGACCAACTCGGGGAACGTCACCCTGACCGATGCCACCGTGACGGACGGTACGTTCTCCGGAACCGGCACGCGACCGAGCATCACCTGTCCGCCGGCGCCGCTTCGCTGGCCCCTGGCGCATCGGTGACCTGCACCGCCACCTACACCGCGACGCAAGCGGATGCCGATGCCGGTTCGGTCATCAACACCGCCACCGCGACCGCCACGCCGCCGGCGGGCGACACCCCGCCGACGTCAGAGCCCTCGACCGCAACCGTCGCGATCACGCCGGGTCCGGCATTGACCGTGGTGAAGTCGGCCACGCCGTCGGACCCGGTGAACTTCACCGTCGGCCAGGTGATCACCTACTCCTTCCTGATCACCAACGCCGGCAACGTCACGTTGACCGACGTGCGACCCACCGAAGGGACGTTCACCGGGTCCGGCACCATGTCCGCGCCGACCTGTCCGGCCGGAGCGGCTTCGCTGGCCCCGGGCGCGTCGGTCACCTGCACCGCGACCTACACCCTCACCCAGGCTGATGTCGACGCAGGGCATGTCACCAATGCGGCCAGTGCCACCGGCACCCCGCCGGCGGGTGACACCACGCCGGTGGCGCCGTCGTCGACGGTCACCATCCCGGGCACCCCGAACCCGGCGATCACCGTGGCGAAGACTGCGACTCCGTCGACTCTCACGGCGGCCGGGCAGACCGTGGTCTACTCGTTCCTGGTCACCAACACCGGCAACGTCACCCTCACCGATGTGCACCCGACCGAGACGGCGTTCTCCGGTACCGGGACGGCGCCGACGATCACCTGTCCGGCTGGGGCCGCGTCGTTGGCCCCGGGCGCGTCGGTCACCTGTACGGCGACCTACACCGCCACGCAGGCCGATGCGGATGCCGGCACGGTGACCAACACGGCCACGGCCACCGGTACCCCGCCGGCGGGTGACACCACCCCGGTGTCCGAGCCGTCGACGGCGACGGTGACCATCACCCCGAACCCGGCGATCACCGTGGTGAAATCTGCCGCTCCGATCAGCAGTGCCAGAGCCGGGCAGACCGTCACCTACTCGTTCCTGGTCACCAACACCGGCAATGTCACCCTGACCGGCGTGCACCCGGTCGAAGGGGTCTTCACCGGAACCGGGACGCTGTCGGCACCGGTGTGCCCAACCGGCACTGCGTCTCTGGCTCCGGGCGCGCAAATGGTCTGCACCGCTGCGTATGTGCTGAGCCAGGCGGACATCAACTCCGGGGCGATCAGCAACACCGCCACCGCGACGGGCACGCCACCGGGCGAAAGCACCCCGCCGGTGTCGCCGCCGTCGACCGTGACCGTTCCACTGCCGCCGGCACCGGCGATCACCGTGGTGAAATCGGCGTCGCCGGCCGATGCCGCGTCGTTCAAGGTGGGCGAGAAGATCACCTACAGCTTCGTGGTCACCAATACCGGCAACGTCACGCTCACCGACGTACATCCCAGCGAAGGCACGTTCAGCGGATCGGGAACGATGTCTGCCCCGGTGTGCCCCGCCGGTGCGGCTTCGCTGGCACCGGGTGCCTCGGTGACCTGCACCGCCGGGTACACGGTGACGCAGGCGGATGTCGATGCCGGGAAGATCACCAACGTGGCGACCGCAACGGGCACGCCACCGACCAGCACCCCGCCGGTATCACCGCCGTCGAAGGTGACCGTGCCCAATGATCCGAAACCTGCTCTCTCCGTGCTGAAGTCAGCGAGCCTGACCACGATCACCGGCGCGGGTCAGAAGGTCGGCTACTCGTTCCTGGTGACCAACACCGGCAACGTCACGCTGACCAACGTCACCGTGTCCGACGCCGGGTTCTCCGGTACGGGTCCGCTGTCGCCGGTGACCTGTCCGGCTGCGGCCGCGAAGATGCTGCCCGGGGCGAGCATCACCTGCACCGCCAGCTACACGACGACGCAGGCCGATGTGGATGCCGGGAAGCTGGTCAACACGGCCACCGCCGGCGCTACTCCGCCCGGCGGTGGGACGGTCACCTCTCCGCCGTCGAAGGTGACGGTGACGGTCAGCAAGCTCGGACTGGTGAAGACCGCCAACGCGATCGACAGCAATCGTGACGGCCGGATCGATGCCGGTGACCAGATCGCCTGGACGTTGGTCGTCACCAACCAGGGCACCACCACAGTCGGTGACGTCGTTGTGTCCGACCCGACCGCCGGGGCGGTGACCTGCCCAGCCAGCACCCTCACGGCGGGTGAGTCGATGTCGTGCACTGCACCGAATCACACCATCACGGAGGCCGACGCGGCGGCCGGCACGGTGGACAACACGGCCGTCGCCACCGGAACCGGTGTGACGACCCAGGTGCAGTCGGCCCACGCGCACGCCAGCGTCCCGGTCCAACCGGCACCCATCGCCCCGACCCCCGACCCGCCACTGGCCTACACCGGCGCGCCGGCCCTACCGCAACTCCTCGGTGCCGCGGCGCTGCTGCTACTCCTGGGAGCTTCGACGACGCTGGCCGCACGGCGCCGCCGACGGATCTAGCCGCGGCACCGAGCCCAGAGCGGGGTCGCCGGCTCAACACCGGCCCGGGTGGTGACGTTGCTGCGCCGCGGTGGCCGGCAACGCAAACTTCAATCGACGGCCGAGCACGTCGTGGCCGCGCTGCGCGCCGAGCAGCTCGCCGCCCGGCCGGTGGTCGTCGGTGCCTACGCGGCCAGCACTACGGCGTTGGTCGCCGTCATCGCCGCACTGTCGGCTCAGGTCAACGTTTTCTGGGTGAGCAGGTGGGTCAGTCTTTTGGCCGGCACCCGGACGCTGAGATCTATCTAAGCCAGCCCGTCTCGGGCAGATCCTCGGGGCCCGGGTCTCGCTGAATTTGGTGACGACCCCAGCCGTTACGCAGACGCCAACGCCCACCGCAACTACTCCGGGATGTCGCCGATCACCAAGGCTTCCGGCAAGAGCCGCGTCGTGCTGGCCCGCTATGCCCGCAACCGAAGGCTCGCCGACGCGCTGCACCAACAGGCGATCGCAGCGCTGAACGCCTCGGCCGGGGCCAGAGCGTTTTACGACGCCCACCGCACGCGCGGCAGCACCCACTATCAAGCACTCCGTGTCCTGGCAACAAACTCACCGGCATCCTGCACGGCTGCCTGGATCATCACGAGCTCTACGACGAAACAATCGCCTGGTCCGGGCAGGAAGCTGCGGCCGCCGCTTGACAAGTGAGAACCGGGGATGTCTGGGCAGTCCCGACCACCCGGCGTTGTATCGTGGCGGACTGCACTTGTCGTCGGACGAGCCGGTAACCCGTCCTACGGGTTCCAGTGGATCTCGGCAAGGCCGTCATCCTATTATTAGGGCTAATAATTGAATGGCTGCCATTGTTCGAGATTTGCCGGCATTCTGCCCACAATCGATGGTGATTCGGGCTGAATCAGGGTGATCAACGAGCGAACGGTGACGCCAAGACGATCACCATAGCCGCAGGTCAGAGTCAGCTTCAGGCTCTTTCAACCGCATTCTTTTGGAATTTGCAAGGCGGGGGTTAGGTGTTCGATTCCCTTCGTCTCCACCAGTGTTGTGGCTGATCAGGGCCGATCCAGTTGATCGTGGGCTGGCTCACCCGACGTGCGACCATCTGCCGCGGATCGACGGCTATAGAGTCGAGCCGTCGGTGAAGAACGGTCCCGCGCCACTGGCCAGCCCGGGCTGCACTGGCACAACAACGGCCCGGCTCCACAGGCACCTCGGCGGCCTACCGCCAGCGCTGTTCGAAGGCGCGTTCGAAGCAACAGGACTGACCCACCAACCCCTGGCCCCTTGGCCGGAATCGGGTAGTCCGAGCTCCACCGAACCCCAGGGCGGGTCACCCCGAATGGGTGACGTTGCTAGCCACCCGATCGGGCCCGTTTCGGCGATCTTTCGTGCGGACTTGTAGCGGTCGGCCATGGTGGCCTTCGAATCTCACCCGATTTTGGGCCATCTCGTAGGTCGCGCTGATCCTGGTCCAGCGCAACCTTCTCACACAGAGCGACCGACGGGCTCCGAAAGAGGCCGCGACGTCCCTCGTTCGATGTCATTCTTCGCTCGCATGCCGTACAAACTGCGTGTGGCCACTCTCCGCGCACGCCGCTGAGTGAGTGAGTCATCGTCTGGTACTCCAAGCTCGAGGAGCCCTATCTTGTTCAATCGCGCCGCAACTCGTTCCTCCGGGCATGTGATGTCGGGTAGGAGGGCTCGGAGTGCCGGTCGGCTGCGCAGGTTGCGCGCCGCAGGCGTTTTGCTCACGGTCGTTGCGCTGCTGTCACCGTTCGCCGGTACGACGGTAGCGATGGCCGTACCGGCGACGACGACGGCCAAGCATGACGTGGTGGCGAACCGGACCGGTTCTCCGACCCCGACGGCGGCCAAACAGGACAGGCGGGCGAACCGGGCCGGTTCCCCGGCACCGACGAAGGCTCGTCCGCTCGCCGGCGTTGCGGCCCCGGCTGCTTCGACGGCGACGTCTGACTTCAGCAAGACGGCCACGAACCTGCAGAACAACTCCAGGGCCAACTCGGCCACCGGCGCGCAGGGCACCGCGCAACCCGGTGACACGGTCCGGTGGGCGCTGGTGTACCAGAACAAGACCGGTGCGGATGCCACTGTCTCGGTCAACGACCAGATCACCGGCGGGCAGACCTACGTCCTGAACTCGCTGCAGACCTCGCCCAACTTCATCGGCAACGTCACCGGCAACACCGTGAGCGCGACCGGCACGGTGCTGAGCACGGCGACTTCCGGCCGGTCACCGACGTTCAACGCTGCGGCCGTGAATTTCTCGACGCCGGGCGGCGACGGCTATTCGGTCGAGGGCTTCGGGAACAGCATCTACACCGTCTTTCACCACAACAACTCGCCCACGGCGGTCTTCTGTTCGACCCTCACGAACCAGGTCTGCCCCGGCTGGCCAGGCTTCTCGACCTTCGTGGACCCTACTGCGGGCACGCCGATCGGCCAGGGCACGGCAGGGGTCTACACAACCGCCCTGACCAACGGTTCCTTCATCGAGAACGGCCGGTTGTACTGGCCGGTCTCCCAGAATGGCGCCAACGGCGTGGACCCGTTCGGGATGCAATGCCTCGATCTAATCGCCAATGTCAGCTGCGGGTACAACCAGTTGGGGACGACGACGGTTCCCGGTTACCCGCTATCCGGTGACGGGATCGCCGCGAGCGACGGCAACTACTACTACTTGGACCTCAACGGCTTCTTGCAGTGCGTGAGCCCGACTGGCACGTCCTGCGGGGCAGTGAACGTTGCGGGTGGGGCTCCGATTGCGGTGGCCGGTTCGCGGGAGGTCGGCACCTACGGGCGCTACGTGTACGCCAGCTACCGGGGCTCGATCGACTCGCTCGAACATCTGACCTGCTACGACACCGCCACCAGCGCCGTTTGCCCCGGCTTTCCCGCGACGGTCGGTACCCCGGGACCGAACTACGACAGCGAGGTCTTCCCCGTCGTCTCTCCGGCCGGCACGTTGCTCGGAGCGTGCGCGGTGTACAACTCGGCTTGCTTCGACACCGCCGGCAATGCGATCGGCAATCCCTGGGCCGGGACCTCCTACAGCTTCTCGCCGTTGAACAACAATGGCTTCGGCACCGGCGTGCTGGTCGGTACGAAGTACTACACCGGTAACGGCGACCAGGTCGACTGCTACGACTTCGCCCAGCCCCTCGTCGGCGGCAAGGTGCAGCCCTGCGCGGCGTTCACCACCAACCCGCCGGACCTGAGGAGCTACACCGTCCGCGCCCTGCAGAACCTCCCGGGCTGCATGGCGTCCAACGGTGACGGGGCCCAGATCAGCGTCTTCAACGCGGCCACCGGCGCTCCCTGCTCGACCGCGTCGCAGAGTGTCAAGCTCACGCCGACCGATTCCTACTGCGACGGCCGGTCTGCCCATGTCCAGTCCTGGGAAACGGTGACGCTGCCCGGTCTGGACGGTTCGCAGTATGCAGGGGCCACGCTGACGCTCTTCGGCGCGGACGGAAACCCGTTGCCGGCGTGGACGAATGTGCCGTTCCCGGCCAGCGGGGCGCAGACGATCGACATCTCCTCGATCCCGGTGACGGGCAACACGGCGACGCTGACGGCTCAGGTGAACATCGCGGCCGTGTCCGACACGGCGGCGGTGGACGCTTCCCGGATAACGGTGGCCTGGCAGGGCGATCCGGTGCAGATCGCCTGCTACGAGACGGTGATTGCGCCGGTGGCGTGCCTGCAGAGCAGCGTCGTGTCGAACACCGCGACCGCGGTGACGACCGCCGGGACCATCACCGACGGCCCCGCCGGCAACTCGACCGGTCCGGCGATCTTCAACGTGGCCCCCTCGGCGGCGCAGTGCATGTTGCATGTGCTGAAGACAGGGGCACCGGATCCAGCGAAACCAGGGACGACGGTGACGTACACGATCACCGTCCACAACACCGGCACGATGGACTACACCGCCGGCGATCCGGCCCGCTTCACCGACGACATCACCGACGTGCTGAAGGACTCGGCGTACAACGCGGCAAGCCTGACCTCTACCCCCGGGACGACTGCGTCCTACGATCCGACGTCCAATGTGATCTCCTGGTCGGGGCCGCTCGCGGCGGATGCGACGGCGACGATCACCTACACGGTGACGGTGGACAGTCCGGATACCGGTGACCACTCGATGTTCAACCGGGTGGTGACTCCGTCGGGCACGCCGGCGAACTGTGCAGCGAACTCCACCGACCCGGACTGTGCCTCGCTCGTCCAGGTGCCGGATCTGAAGGTGTCGAAAGCGGCCAACCCCGCCGACGGCTCCGCCGTCGTGGCCGGTCAGGTGGTCACGTACACGCTCACCTTCCAGAATATCGGCAAGGGCACCGCGGCCGTGGACTGGACCGACGATCTGACCAAGGTCCTGGACGACGCGACGGTGACGAGTGCGCCGGCGGCCTCCAACGCGAACCTGACCGTCGGTGCGGTTACCGCTGGCACATTCGCCGTGACCGGTAGCGTGCCGGCCGGCGCGACCTACACGGTGAGTTACCAGGTCACGGTGAAGCCGGACGGCCAGCGGGGCGACAACGACATGGCCAACTTCGTGGTCCCGACCGGCACCACGCCGCCGACCAACTGCGTCTCCGGTGACCCTTTGTGCACCGACCACAAGATCCCGCAGGTGTCGGTGACCAAGTCGTCCAACCCGGTCGACGGTGCCAACGTCTCCTCCGGTGATGCCATCGCCTACACGCTGACGTTCCAGAACACCGGCGCGGCGGCCGGCAACCTGGACTACGTCGACAACCTCACCGACGTGCTCGATGACGCGAGCATCACCGGCACGCCAGTGGCCTCGAGTGGGAACGTGACGGTGGGTGCGGTCTCCGGCGGTCGGTTGCCGATCACCGGGACCATCCCGGCCGGGGCGACCTACACCGTGACGTACACGGTGACGGTGAAGCCGTTCGCGCAGCAGGGCAACCACGTGCTGCTCAACTACGTCGCCCCGCCCGGAACGCAACCGCCCTCTGCAGGCACTTGCGTCGCGGACCCGACTTGTGTGACGCACCCGATCCCGCACCTGTCGATCGTCAAGACCGCGTCGACGACGGATCGCCCGGCACCGGGAGACAAGGTGACCTACACGGTGACGGTGACCAACGACGGGTCGGTCGACTACACCGCAGGTAGCCCGGCGACGATGACCGACGACCTGACCAAGGTGCTCGATGACGCCACCTACGACAGCGACGCCGCCGCCACTTCGGGCAGCACGCCGTCGGTCAGCGGCAACACGCTGACCTGGTCCGGTCCGTTGGCAGTGACCCAGGCGGTGACGATCACCTACTCGGTGACCTACCACGGCACCGGCGACACGATCATGACCAACACCGCGTGCGTGCCTAAGCAGGGGCAGGATCCGAACTGTGACACGGTGTCGGTACCGGCGGCCTTGATCACCGCGTCCAAGGCGGTGGCCCCGGCGAACGGGTCCACCGTGGTCGCCGGGCAGGTCCTGACCTACACGCTGACCTTCGCCAACACCGGTGAGGGGGCCGGCAGCATCAGCTACACCGACGACCTGTCCAAAGTTCTCGACGACGCCAGCCTGACCAGCGGCCCAACTGCGTCCAACGCAGCGCTGACGGTGGGCTCGGTGACTACCGGGAAGTTCCAGGTCTTCGGTGTGGTGCCCGGTAAGACCAGCTACACGGTCACCTACACCGTGACGGTGAAGCCGGACGGGCAGCGCGGCGACAACGCGTTGGACAACTTCCTGTTCCCGACCGGCACCACCCCGCCGGTCAGCTGCGACCCGGCCGACCCGTTGTGCACGCACAACCCGGTCTCGCAGATCGTGCCCAGCAAATCGGTCGATCCCAAGTCCGGATCGGTGGTCACCGCCGGCCAGGTGCTGACCTACACGCTGGGTTTCCACAACACGGGGGCCGTGGCTGGATCGGTGGACTACACCGACGACCTCACCGGTGTGCTCGACGACGCGACGCTGACGAGCGCGCCGGCGGCCTCGAACACACATCTGACGATCGGTGCGGTCACCGGCGGCACGTTCCAGATCACCGGGACGGTCCCGGTCGGCGCGACCTACACCGTCACCTACCGGGTGACCGTCAAACCGGACGGGCACCGCGGCAATGACACCGCCAGCAACTTCCTCACCAGGACCGGAGGAGCCCACGGCAGCACCTGCGGTCCGAAGGACCCGCTCTGCACGACCAACCCGATGCCCGACGTCATCGAGTGGAAGACCGTCGACCCGACCACCGGCACCACGGTGGACCCGGGACAGACATTGACCTACACGCTGCACTACCACAACATCGGTGCGGCAGCAGGTGCGGTCAACCGGGTCGATGACATCACCCAACTCGTCGACGACGCAGCGGTGACCAGCCAGCCGGTCACCTCCAACCCGGCACTGAAGGCGACAGCGTTCGGCTCCAAGCACCGCTCCGCGATCACCGGCACGCTCGCCGCCGGTCAGACGGTGACGATCACCTACCGCGTGAAGGTCGCCAATCCCGACCACGGCGACGGCCAGCTCGCGAACTTCCTGCTCAAGCCGACCGACCCGCCCTCCAGCTCACCCAAGTGCACCCCGGCCGATCCGCAGCATCCGACCTGCACGGTCAACCCGGTCAACCGACCCGGCACCCCGCACCCGGGGATCAGCCTGCTGAAAACCGCTGACAAGAGCGTCATCGACCAGGTCGGAGAACTGGTCACCTACAGCTTCAAGATCACCAACACCGGCAACATCACCCTGCACAACACCGCCGTCCAGGAAGGAACATTCACCGGCACCGGACAACTGTCCGCGATCAGCTGCCCGGCCGCCGCCGCATCATTGGCTCCCAGCGCCAGCGTCACCTGCACCGCGACCTACGTCGCCACCCAAGCCGACGTCGACGCCGGAACCATCAACAACACCGCCGCCGCCACCGGCACCCCCACCGGCGGCACTGCACTCATCTCCAACCCCTCCAAAGTCGTCGTCCTCGCCGACACTCAACAAACCCCGCCCCCACCTACGGTCATCGACACCGGCAACGCCGGCGACGGCACCGGACCCAACACCGGCATGATCATCACCGGGATCACCATCCTGGCGCTGGTGATGCTCGGCGGCGCCGCGTGGATCATCACTACCCGACGAACCCGTCGGAAGGTCTGACGCCAACATCGATTGACGCGACACCCGTTGGGCCCGAAGGTTGAAATCAAACCTTCGGGCCCACCGGCCTTTCGGCCCCCAGTACGGCTCCGATCAAAGCGAAGGCGACAGTGTCGATGATCTCCCCCTCAGCAGCGATGCCGGCCAAGGCCGCGTCGGGTCGACGTCCACGCCGGCGACGGTGGCTGCCGTGGCTGATCGCCTCGCTGATGATCGCAGCGACCGGTGTGGCCACAGCTCTGATCGTGGCTGGGTCCAGATCGGTTCCACCGCCGCCGGCCCCTGTGCCGCAGCATCCGTTCACCGCAGCGGTTCCGCCGGCGGCACTGTTGCCCGGGGATGTGCTGCCGCCGGCGACCGGTCCGGTCGGCGGCAGCGCAGGCAACAACGGATCCGACGGTGGGGGCCGGCCCAGTGGCAGTGGCACCGCACCGCCCCGGCACGTCGGGCCGTGGACTTTCGACGGCGCGAACCGGCTGTTCGTGCAGTCACTGGGCATCGACGCGCCGGTGCTGCCGGTCGGCACCGACCGCGGCGGCCTGATCATCCCCGGCGACGTGCGGCAGGTAGGCAGGTGGAGCGGCGGCGCGGACATCGATGATCAGCACGGAACGGTGCTGATCGCCGGCCATGTCAACTTCGTCGGGCAAGGCGAGGGGGCCCTGTACAACCTCTACACCGTGCAGCCAGGAGCTATCGTGGTGACCACCGACAGCAAAGGCGTGCGTATCTCCTGGCGGGTGATCGCGCTGGACTCGATTGACAAGAAGGCTCTGCCCGCCGGCATCTTCACCCGCACCGGCCCGCGACGGTTGGTCCTGGTCACCTGCGGCGGGAACCTGCTGCACGTCGACGGGCTCAACGGCGGCTACAACACCTACCAGAACAACACACTCGCCTACGCCGTCCCTGCGGGCTGACCGAGCCGGCGGTGAATCCGCTGCCCATCGGCAGCACGGCCGGAGCGAACACGACGCCGAACCGGCGACCGCCGGTACAGGTGTTCATCATTGACACCTGCCTTCGGGCCGGCAGGCCTACGGTCATGCCGACAGAACTGACTAGCCGACACCCCTGAGGACGCAGAGCATCTTAGGTGGGGTGGTGAACTGCTTGGTGGCGGTCCAAGTCTTCTTTTCGCCGGGTTTGACAGTGAAGTGGGTTTGGCTGGTGTCGATGACCGTGGCGGCGGTGGTGGTGAAGAAGACAGTGATGGTGTAAGCGATCGCCTTCTTGCCGGGGTTGGTGGCGGTGCCGGTAGCCCCCCATCCCCCGGTGACGCTCTTGCAGCCGGTCAGGGCGACGTTGGCGCGGAGATTCGCCTTGTTGAGTGCCGAGGTGGGGATCGATGCGGCCGCGGTGACGCCCTTGGGAAGGCCGGGTGCAGAGGACTTGCCGGAGGTGGACCCCGCGGAGGCTTTCGAGGTACCTGACGCCGCACCTGAGGTCGTGGGCAGTGCGGTGGTCCCCGTCGCACCTGTAGTCGGAGAAACTGCGGTGGTGGTTGACGGCGCTGGGCCGGCGGTGGAGGTGGAGCTGCAGCCGGTCATTGACAGCCCGGCCGCAGCCAGTAGCGCGGTCACGGTCTTCTTGCTGAATACGGTGCGCATCTGTGTGGTCCCTTGATCGTGCTTTTGTAGTGGACGGGTCCTTAGCCGGCGAATTGGTTGGACCCAACTGCGACCGTGACCCCGCTGCGGGCGGCGACCGCGGCGTTGTCGACCGCGCCCGGCACAGCATCGGCGCCGGTGATGGGGCGATTCGCCGTGGTGCAGGCCATCGACTCTCCCGCCGTCGAGATCATCCCCGGGCCGAACGCCGTCCCGGTCATCGGATCCGAGACCACAATGTTGCTGACCGCCGCCGACCCGAGGTTGCTGACCACCAACGTACCTCGGGCACCCCGACAGCGTTCCGATCGGCACGGTGAACCACCCCGGCATGTCCGGACACTCCTCTTGTTAGGAAAGATGGAGTCATGGCGAGTACGTCGAAGCGGTACCCGGCCGAGTTGAAGGACCGGGCGGTGCGGATGGTGGCGGAGATCCGGTCCGATCATGGGTCGGAGTGGGCGGCGGTGGAGTCGGTCGCGGCGAAGTTGGGGATCGGGACTGCGCAGACGGTGCAGAACTGGGTCCGCCGCGCCGAGGTCGATGCCGGCAAACGGCCGGGGGTGTCCTCCGAGGCGGCGGAGGAGCTGCGGAAGTTGCGGGCGGAGAACCGAGAGTTGAAGCGGGCCAACGAGATATTGAAGTCGGCGTCAACTTTTTTCGCGGCGGAGCTCGACCGCCGACAGAAGTGATCATCAGCTACATCGATCAGCACAAGGCGGAATACGGCGTCGGGACGATCTGCCGGGTGCTCACCGAGCACGGCTGCAAGATCGCGTCGTCCACCTACTACGACCGCACCCACCAGCAGCCCTCCGCCCGCGCTGTCCGGGACGAGGCGCTGTCCGCGCAGGTCAGTGCGGTGCATGCGGAGAACTACGGCGTCTACGGGGCGCGGAAGGTGTGGTTGACGCTGAACCGGGAGGGCACCGCGGTGGCCCGGTGCACGGTGGAGCGGCTGATGCGCCGGCTCGGTCTGGTCGGGGCTCGTCGGGGCAAGGTCAAACGCACCACTATCGCCGACCCGCAAGCGCAACGGGCCAGTGATCTGGTGGATCGTCATTTCGACCCGGAGGCGCCAGATCGCCTATGGGTGGCCGACTTCACGTATGTTTCGACGTGGTCCGGGTGGGTGTACGTGGCGTTCGTGATCGATGCCTACTCCCGTCGGATCGTGGGGTGGCGATCGGCGACCACGATGACCGCGCAACTCGTCCTGGACGCCATCGAGCACGCGATCTGGACCCGGCAACGTGAAGGGGTGCAGGACCTTTCGGGGCTGATTCACCACAACGACCGCGGATCTCAATATACGTCTGTGGCGTTCACCGAGCGGCTGGCCGACGCCGGCATCGACGCCTCCGTTGGTCGCACCGGGGACAGTTTCGACAATGCTCTGGCCGAGACGATCAACGGGCTCTACAAGACCGAGCTGATCAAGCCCCGCGGCCCGTGGCGGACCGTCGAGCAGGTCGAAGTCGCCACCCTGGAATGGGTCGACTGGTTCAACCACCGCCGCCTGTACGAGCACAACGGCGACCTCCCACCGGTCGAACTCGAGCAGGCCCACTACGCTCAAATCAGAGCCCAGCAAACCGCTGCGCTCTCAAACCCGTAGGTGTCCGGACATGCCGGGGTGGTTCACGGTGGAGTGAAGCGGCCCCTCGCAGATTTGTACCGGACCGGGTGAATCGCCAGCGATCTACCGAAGGCCGCACGTTAGGAGGATCTGCGCATCACTCTAAAACACAGACGGGGCCTCTGTGTGTCAATCGTGTGCTCTGGGGGTTAGGCCAATCGGGTAATTGACGAAGTCCCGCTGAAATGCACTCCCCCTCATGTGATGCGTCGGGCGTCACATATCTCGATGTGGAGTGACTGGCCTTTGGGGATGGTTGATGGGCGGCTTCGTGTGGTGGGTGTCGCATTTCCTCCATTTGCGGTAAAGATTCAGTTGATCACCCTTCGGTTGACGCTATGGGGTGTGCTGTCATCAGACTCCGAGCATTGGGAGCATTGGTATGTCTCGTCGCCCCGTGTCAGCTTCTCCGGTTCCAACGAGCCCGCGGCTGACGCGGGGAGGCAGGTACGAGGGTGGCTCCCATCGGTGGCGCAAGGCCGGAGTGTTGGCCACCGTGATCGCTCTGGCGTCGGTGTTCGCCAGTACGACGGTGGCCTCGGCTGCCACCGTGGCGGTGCACGAGATCACCGCCAACTGGGCCGACTCCCCGGCACCGACCAACGCGCCATACGGGGTGACGCGGACCGCGGAGTTCCACGTCAACACCAACGACGCCAGCGACCCGTTCGCGAACAGCCCGGTCAGCAACGTCCGCGCCACGCTGACCGCGACCAACGGGGTGTTTGTCAGTATCCCGTCGGTGTGCAAGACCAAGGGCGTGACACCGCCGTCGGCGATCAGCGCTAACGGCACCCAGTTGCTGTGCAACCTCGGCACTGTCACGGAGGGCACCGCGAGCGTCATCCAGGCACCGGTCAAGGCAAATGGCGCGGTCGGGTCCAATCTGTCGGTTTCGGGGACCGTGACGTCGGACTCCGCTGTCGCGCCGGCGGGGCCGACGGCGACGCCGCCTCTGAAGATCACCGGCAGCCACGGTATGGACCTGATCATCAGCGCCCCGGGCTCGGGCTACCAGCAGGTGACCCAACCGAGCCGCTCGGGCGGAACCCGCCAAACGGTCATCGTCGACTACGGCGTCTCGATGACGGCCGGCAGCATTCCGGGCCCGTCGACCTACACGTTCACCGTCGACCTCGCGGTCACTCCGGCCGGTCAGCTGCCTGGCCTGCAGTGGGAGGGTTGCGCGCCGGTCGGCAACTCGGCGCAGGCCATCGGAATCCCCTTCTCCGACCCGACCTTCACCAACCGCACGAATGCGCCGACCTGCACGATCACCGGTAGCGGCACGCACTACACGGTCGCTGTGAGCGGCCTGGACTACTCGCTCCAGAACGTGCCGTCCAAAGACAGCCTCGGCAACGCCATCCCGTCCACCACCAACTTCGTAGCCTCCGGCAAGCTCACCTTCAGCTACACCAGCCCGATCACGACGAACACCGGGGTGACCTTTACTGCGACACCGACCCCGTTCACCTTCAGTGATGGTGTCACACAGCCGGAGACGAATGCCGGCAACGACGTCTCGGGCACGACCCTCATTGTTCCGGGCATATTCTCGGAGAGCTGGCAGGGTGGCCCGACGGTGGGTCGCTCCCCGTGGGACGCGAACCTGTGGGCCGCTCCCGGCACTGCCCAGGACAAGGTCTTCCCGTGGCCCGCGGCGGGAACGTCGACCAATCCGGGCCCCTACACCATCTATGATCAGCCGCTGGTGGCCCAAGCGGACAGTGTGGCCTGGTCTGGCTACGCCGGGCCGGGTGGCGCGGACTTGGCCGGCGAGTGCACGATGTTCCAGAACCCAGCCGCCTTCACCCCGCGATACACGGACGCCCTCGCGGCCGACGGTAACTCCTATACCAGGATCACCACGGCCCACATCTGGTACCGCACGGATGCGCTCAACACGAAGACCGAGACCTGTGGCGAGCCGGTCGGCGTCGCGGGCAGCCCGTGGATCGCCGCGCCCTTTCCCGCCGGCTGCGCCAGCCAGACGGCGAACATCTCCCCGGCGTATTCCGATGATCAGTGCCTCATCAACCTCCCCGCCGGGGTGACGGCCGTGAAGATGACCTGGGATCCGGCGGTGGACACGCAGGTCCACCACTTCCTGCGGGTCTGGGGCTACGTCCCGCCGACCGCGCCGATCAACGCGGAGTCCTGGGCGGTGGGAACTTTCAACGGGCCCTTCAACACCGCGACGACGTTCCCGGGCTATCCGAACCTGAACAACTACACCAACATCAGCACCAACCCCAACACGATCGCCCTGATACCGGGTAGTACGTATGGCCCGAACACCAACGGGATCCGCGACGCGATGCGGATCCAGGGGCCGCAGGGTGCAATCACCAAGACCACCCCGGATACCACGGCGGCGCCGGGTGTGCCGGTGAGCTACAACCTGACGGCGGAAGCGGATCTGGCCGTGACGAGCCCGCCGAACCAGACGTTCACCGTCTCCGACACGTTGCCGACCGGGATGACGTATGTCGCTGGCTCGGGAAGCCCGACGCCGGTGATCACGGTGAACGGCTCTGGGCAGCAGGTGCTGACCTACACGTTCACGAATGTGCCGGCCAACGTTCCGCAGCCGATCACCTACGAGGCGCAGACGGCGGCGAACAGCGCCATTGCACCTGGCACCGTGTTGACCAACACGGCGGAGGTCGACGTTCCCGGCGACAACCGTCCCGCGGCGGCCAAGCAGGCGACCGCCAGTGTGACGGTGCCGAGCAACGGGGCGACCACGCTCGGTAAGTCGGTCGAGGGGAACGTGTTGTCGTTCTACGGTGACTCTTCCGCGTGGGATCTGGCCATCAACTCCCAGGACCCGATCTCGAACTCCTTCACCGACACCATCGACGTGCTGCCGAATATCGCGGACGGCCGGGGCACCAACATCGATGGCACCTACACGATCACCGGGGTGACCGCTCCGGCCGGCTCGACCATCTACTACTCGACGGCTCCGTTCGCCTCCTTGTCGAACGATCCGCGGAATGTGTCCAACGGTGGTGCCCCGGGCAGCGTCGCCGGTAACACGGTGGGCTGGTCGACCACTGCGGTGGCGCATCCGACGGCGATCCGGGTGATCGCGCCCGCGTTGGCTCCTGGTGCGACACAGAACATTCGGATTGCGTTCACCACTCCGGCGGGCACGTCGTGCACCAGCCCGGCGGCGTCGGATAACAAGCCGGGCCAGAAGCTGGTGAACTCCGCGAACAGCATCGCCGGTCACACGGCTTTGCCGATGTTGTCGTCGGCGACGACGGCGATCGGTGACTGCTACGCGCTGGATTTGAAGAAGTATGTTTTGGTCAAGGGTGGTAACCCGGCGAGCGATCCGACGGTGCAGCCCGGTGATTGGCATGACGCCAATACGGTGGCCGATTTCCAGCAGTACGCGGCGGGCGACACGGTGCCGTATGCGGTTGTGGTGACCAACAAGGGCACCGGCACGTTGACGAACATCCCGGTGACCGACCCGATCGTTCCTGGGTGTGACACCACCATCGCCTCGTTGGCGGCTGGTGCGTCCAAGACGATCCTGTGCAGCGGGACCGCTGCGGTGGGTACCACGGTCAACACGGCGTCGGCGACGGTGACTCCGCCGACCGGGCCGACGCTGACGCCGACCGATTCTGCGGGCATCGTGGTGCCTGATCCGTACAAGATCGCCAAGACGTCGAACGTCGGCGCGACGGTGACTTCAGGTTCGACGATCACGTACACGATCAAGGTGACGGAGCCGGCGACGTCGGCGGCTGGGTTCCCGAATCCGTCGTTCACTGATGATCTGTCGGCGGTTTTGGATGATTCGGCTTTGGTGGGGTCGGCGACCGCTGATTCCGGGACGGTGTCGCTGGTGGGTTCGTCGTTGAAGTGGACGGCTGCGAGCATCCAGCCGGGTCAGGTTGTCACCATCACCTACAAAGTGAAGGTCGATTCGCCTGATACCGGTGACAAGGTGTTGCCGAACACGGTGGTCGCCCCGCCGGGTCAGTCCAACTGCACGGTGAATTCCGGTGATCCGGCGTGTTCCACGACGACCAGTGTCGCCTCGTACACGGTGGCCAAGAGTGTCTCTGCGGCAACGGTTCTGCAGGGCGGCACGGTCACCTACACGGTGAAGGTGACCAATACCGGCGCTGCGGCCTATCCCGGCTCGGGCGGTGCGGCGGCGTCGTTCACCGACGCTTTGGCTGGTGTGGCTGATGACGGTGCTTATGTGGCCGGTTCGGTGACCGCTTCGGCCGGCACCGCCACCGTCACCGGCGGGGTGGTCAGCTGGAGCGGTCCGTTGGCGGTTGCTCCGGCGGCCGGGTCCAGCGTCACGGTGACCTATCAGGTGAAGGTCAACGCCGCCGATACCGGCGACAAACTGCTGACCAACACCGTGGTGCCGGACGGCCCCGGCGGGGCGTGCGCCACCGTCGGTGGCTGTTCCACCCAGACGATCGTGCAGGTGCCGGCGATTGCGTTGAAGAAGACGGTGAACCCGACGACGGTGGCCAAGCCGGGGCAGCAGGTCACCTACTCACTTCTGGTGACCAACACCGGCAACGTGCCGCTGGCCAACCCGTCGGTGACCGACACGGCGTTCTCCGGCACCGGCGCTCCGCTGACCATCACCTGCCCGGCCACCGCCTCCCTCGCGGTCGGGGCGTCGATGACCTGTACCGCTTTGTATGTGATCACTGCTGCCGACGCGGACGCCGGGCAGGTCACCAATACCGCGACCGCCACCGGCACCCCGCCGGCGGGGCCGCCGCCGGTGTCGCCGCCGTCCAACGCGATCGTGACGATCACTCCGGCGCCGGGTATCAGCATCGTGAAGTCCGCGGATGCTGCCGCGATGGCGTCGATCTCGTTGGGTCAGACCGTGCATTACACGTTTGTGGTCACCAACACCGGCAACGTCACCCTGACGAACGTGACGGTGAACGAAGGTTCGTTCTCCGGGACTGGGGTCCTGTCGCCGCCGGTGTGTCCGCCGGCGCAGGTCGCCTCCTTGCCGGCCGGTGCGCAGATGGTGTGCACCGCAAGTTATGTGGTCACGCAGGCCGATGTGGACGCCGATCACATCAGCAACGACGCGACCGCGACCGGCACTCCGCCGTCCGGCACCCCGGTGACCTCACCGAAGTCGACGGTGGACCTGCCCGCTCCGCCGGCCCCGGCGATCTCGTTGACGAAGTCGGTGGACCCGGTGCAGGTCGGCAAGGCCGGTGACACGGTGACCTACAGCTTCCTGGTGACCAACACCGGCAACGTGACCTTGAAGAACGCGACCGTGACCGAGTCGGCGTTCTCCGGCACCAACGGGCCGCTGGTCATCACCTGCCCGCTGGCTGCGGCGTCGCTGATCCCGGGCGCGCAGGTCACCTGCACCGCGCCGTACGTCCTGTCGCAGGCTGATGTGGATGCCGGGAAGGTCACCAATACCGCGACCGCCACCGGCACCCCACCGACGGGTAACCCGCCGGTGTCGCCGCCCAGTAGCGCGTTGGTGACGGTGCCGCCGGCCCCGGCGTTGACGTTGGTGAAGTCGGCGAACCCGGTCACCGTCGCCAAGGCCGGCGACAAGGTCACCTACTCCTACCTGGTGACCAACACCGGCAACGTCACGTTGACCGACGTGTCGGTGACGGAGACGAAGGCGTTGTTCTCCGGCACCGGCACGTTGCCGGCTCCGGTCTGCGACCCGGCACCGCTGGCACCGGGCGCGCAGGTCACCTGCACCGCCACGTATGTCGCGACGCAGGCCGATGTGGACGCCGGGGTCATCACCAACACCGCAACCGCGACCGGCACCCCGCCGGGCACCACCAAACCGCCGGTGTCCCAGCCGTCGTCCGCGGTGGTGACGGCCCCGCCGGCTCCGGCGATCACGGTGGTGAAGTCGGCCAGCCCGGTCGTCATCGCCAAGGCCGGGGCGAAGGTCACCTACTCGTATCTGGTGACCAACACCGGCAACGTCACCCTGGACAACATCGCGGTTGCGGAGACGCAGGCGTTGTTCACCGGTACTGGGACTCTGCCGGTGCCGGTGTGCCCGGCCGGGGCGCTGGCACCGGGCAAGAGCATCACCTGCACCGCGACTTATGTTGCGACGCAGGCCGATGTGAACGCCGGATTCGTGGACAACACCGCCACCGCGGAAGGGACCCCGCCGGGGTCGAACACCCCGAGCACCTCGAACCCGTCCACGGCGACGGTCACCGCCACCCCGGCACCGTCGATCACGGTGGTCAAAACCGCTGATGCGGCGGCGCAGAAGGCTATCACCGTCGGTCAGACGGTGACCTACAGCTTCCTGGTGACCAACACCGGCAACGTCACGTTGACCAACACCACGGTGGTGGAGGGTGCGTTCTCCGGGACCGGGACGATGTCGGCGCCGGTCTGCCCGGCCGGGGCGGCCTCGCTGGCGCCGGGAGGGTCGGTGACCTGCACCGCCATCTACGTCATCACCCAAGCCGATGTGGATGCCGGAAAGGTGACCAACACCGCCACCGCCACCGGCACCCCGCCGTGCCCGCAGGTGCTGGCGACGGCGAAGTCCGCGAAGCTGAAGCCGGCGGCGACATGTGCGCCGGTGGTGTCGCCGCCGTCGACGGTGGTGGTTCCGCAGCCGCCGGCGCCGTCGATGACGTTGCTGAAGTCGGCATCCCCGACGACGGTGGCCAAGGCCGGCGACAAGGTCACCTACAGCTTCCTGGTGACCAACACCGGCAACGTCACCCTGGACAAGGTCGGCGTCACCGAGAGCAGCTTCTCTGGCACCGGCACCCCGCCGGTGGCCAGCTGCCCGCAGGCCACGTTGGCACCGGCAGCGTCGGAGACCTGCACCGCGACCTACAGTGCGACGCAGGCCGACGTCGACGCCGGCGTCATCAACAACACCGCGGTGGCCCACGGCACGCAGCCGCCGACCCCCAGTGACCCGAACCCGACTCCGACGGACTCCAACCCGTCGAAGGCGGTGGTCACCGCGAAGCCGGCACCGGCGATCACCGTGGTGAAGACGGCCAACCCGGCCACCTACACCACCCTCGGACAGAAGGTCACCTACAGCTTCTTGGTCACCAACACCGGCAACGTCACGTTGAACGGGGTGGGTGTCACCGAAGGGTCGTTCTCCGGCACCGGAACCCCGCCGGTGGCGACCTGCCCGAAGGGTGCGTTGGCTCCGGGAGGTTCGCAGATCTGCACCGCGACGTATGCGGTGACCCAGGCTGATCTGGATGCCGGTGCGGTCAGCAACACCGCGACCGCGCACGGCACCCCACCGGTGACCCCGGGCAGTCCGAACCCGAAGCCGGTGACCTCGGCGCCGTCCAACGCGGTGGTCCACTCCCCGGCCGGCCCGGCGATCAGCCTGGTCAAGACCGCCGACAAGACCGTCATCAGCCAGGTCGGTGAACTGGTCACCTACAGCTTCAAGGTGACCAACACCGGCAACGTCACCCTGCACAACGCCAAGGTGGTGGAAGGGACGTTCAGCGGGACCGGGACGCTGTCGGCGATCACCTGCCCGGCCGGGATGGCGTCGCTGGCACCCGGTGCGAGCATCACCTGCACCGCGACCTACGCGGCCACCGCGGCCGATGTGGCGGTCGGGAAACTGGCCAACACCGCCACCGCCACCGGCACCCCACCCGGCGGTTCAGCGATAGTGTCGCCGCCCGCGACGGTGGTGGTCCTGGCCCAAGCCCACCAGGTCACCCCGCCACCGCCAGTGCCGCCGACAGTCATCGACACCGGCAACGCCGGCAATGGCACCGGACCCGACATCAGCATGATCATCACCGGGATCACCATCCTGGCGCTGGTGATGCTCGGCGCAGCAGCATGGTTGATCAGCTCCCGCCGCCGGACCCGCAGCAGGATCTGACAACCGAATAGATCGACGAAGTAACCGGGTGCGCCCGAGGGTTGAAAGTCCACCCTCCGGCGCACCCGGTGTCTGTGCAAGGGAACAAAAATGCAGCAAGCTCCCCCTGCCCCCGAGCTGGAGGCCGGGCCTGCACCGACGGTGAGTTGGCCGGCGGCCGAAATCCGAGAAGGACGATTGAACGTGCTGTACGCATCAATCGAAATTCGCCAACGTCGAATGCATTCGTTTGGCCCGGCCGATGAGCGGGTGTAATCCCGGGGGCCATTTGAGGCCGTCCTGATGTCGGGACACCGTTGCGTCGCCCTGCGGTGGACGTCGCCGTCTCGCGGGCCGTGGTCGGCCCGGCGGTGACGGTAACCCCAGCCAAGCCCTCATTGGGGGACCAGGTCGGGCATCGGCTCGTCCGAGACTGAAACCTGATCCAGATCGACGCACGCCCCGGGTGGCGGAGGACGGCTCGGTTCGCCGCGGCCGATCGCACGAAACCTGCACCACGTCCGTGGTCGCGTCGCAGACCTCCGCACCGGTGGCACACCGCGTCATGTCGCAGGTCACATTCGCGTCCCGCATTCGACGTGTCGGTCCCCGCTCAGAGGCGCGCCGGTCGCCGACTATGCTGCCCCTGGGCCACAACTCGATATCTCTCCCCGGCATCCTGACCTCGTCGGAACGGCGCCGCGGCGCTCGTGGTGCGAGATAGGGCACTATGTAGTGCTGGCCCCACCCGGAGCATCAGTAATACAGACAAGTGGAGCAGCGGTGAGAACGGGAAGGACAGTCGCTGCCCCCGGCGGGGATCGGCGCGACATCTCGTGGAAGGCGCTGCCCTGGCCGCGCGAGTCTGGCGGATCCGACGGGCCAAGGTGACATCCAAGGTGAGATTACGGGTGGAGCATTACCACAGTGACCGTCGACGGCGCGGTCAATGCTTCGGCCGACCAGATCGTTCACGGGCAGTCTGCCGCGTGCGCGGCGCGGTCGCCCGGTGGGAGTACGTAAGGGAGGGGGGTGGCGAGTGCGCGACCTGGAACAGGCGCTGAACCGTGACGACTGGGAAGCGGTCGACACACTCCTGGACCAGCGGTTCTTCCGATATCTGTATACGAACTCTGAACTGCTCGAGAGGGTCTTCGACAGCGCAGGGGATCAGTGGTTCTCCGACCATCCGCGCCAGGTCCTGCGGCGAGCCGTGGTTGACGCCGTACGGCGACCCGGCGCGCTGCTGGACGAGCGGGCCCAAGCGGAGTTCGACACCTGGGTGCGCTCTCAGGCCGATCCAGCTCTACGTGACATCCTCGGGATACGGCGAGCCAGACTCGCCGAGCTCGTGTCCCACGGCTGGCACCAGGACGCGGCGGACGTGGTCGATCAGATCCTGGAAGACCTCAAGGTCTGGCCGGGCCAATCCGAGGGCCTTCGCGACATCATGCCGGGGCTGATGGTGAGTTGCGGGACGGCAAAGCTGCTGGCCGGCGATTCTGATGCGGCCGCGACCTGCTTCTTCGAGGCGGTGCGCTGGTCGTCCTACGAGCGGGGCCATCCCTTCGCGCCCTTTGCTCGCGGCCACCTGGCTCTGGTTCATGTCCTGAGCGAGCGGTACGCAGACGCGGCCCAGCTGCTGGAGGGCGTCGACCAAGCCCGCAGTGAACCCGGCACGGTGGCGTACGCCTCAGAAGGGGCCGGCCTGTTGGCCCAGCTGCTGGTGCACATCGCGTCCCTCGATACCGGTGCCGTGCATCGACTCCTTGGCCGCATCGACCAAGCCATCATCGACGGGGAATGGGGCTGGATCGCGTTGCACGCGAGAGCGTGGGCGGCGATCCTCGACGACCAGCCGTGGGACCTGATCCACGAGATCAACGCCGTGCTGGTCACGACTTCGCTGCGGACGAGTCCTGACACGATGGCGGGCGCCTGTCTCCGAGCTGACCTCGTCGCGCTGTACCAAGCCGCGGGGGATCTTCGCGCCGCGGACCAGGTGCTGGCCACGCCGAAGTTGCCTCCAACTCGGTCCGTCGTGGTGCTGGCCCGAGCTCGGCAGGCGCTGCTCCGGGGACGACCCGACCACGCGCTCGCGCTGTTCAGGCAGGAGGAGACGGCTCGCGGCAATCTCACGCCGACGCGATACGGGCCAACGGGGGCTGTTCTCTACGCAGCCGCCGAGATCGCGTCGGCGGGCCAGGTCAGCCCGAGTGCTCTGCAGTTCGCCGCATCAACCGTGGCCTACCACCGTGCCTTCATCGCGGCGGCGAACGCGTCGCCCGCACTCCGAGAGCTCCTTCTCCCACTCCTCGACGACGCCGTCCCCGATGTCCCGGCACCGTGGGAGCACCGCACGGCGGTCAAGCTCACCCGACGTGAGCGCGAGGTGTTGAGCGCTCTCCGCCGGCACGGAGGGGTCGCACAAGTGGCCGCGGCCCTTCACATCTCCCCCAACACGGCCAAGACCCACATTCGCGCGCTGTATCGAAAGCTCGGGGCGCACAACCGCGAAGAAGCCCTGTGGATCGCGACACGCTAGCCGCGTCGACCCGTCACGCCGGTCACGCACCAACGCGAGGAGGTCAGGGCCCGCGCTTCTTCATTCGTGAGGACATGACGCAACGACCGAACTTTCACGGGTCCATGACATCAGACGGCGCAGCGCAGTGGGCCGACTAGGACACCGTGGCGGCGTCGCCATGTCGATCGGACGCTCACTATCCATGTGCGTGGGTGATCTTTCAGGTGAGATTCCGGTCAATCGTTAGGCCTACAGAGTGAAGGGGGTTTCCACTTGCTCTGCAAACCCTCAGGCGCTCACAGGAGCGCCCAGATCGCCGCCACCGGCGAGATGACGAGTCAGCACCCAGGAGACCTCGTGCGCCTTTCCATCCCCTTCCGGCGCGGGAGCCGAGCACCTCGCCTCAGCTCCCGCTTCCGCGGCTCGGAGCCTCGTCGGCCCGGCCGCGCTCTGGCCACCGTGAGCCTGGCCGCCGTGTCGTTGAGCGCGGCCATCACGCTCATCACTCCGCAGGTGGCATCTGCTGCACCTGGCAATCCCGGGGTGCCGTCCGCCCCGTCGGTGGTGTATCAGGAGGACTTCCAGAACCGGCCCGGCCCGAGCCCCATCGTGAGGCTCTCCGGGTACACCGGCGCCACCGGCCAGACCTACACCGCAGATCCAGCGTGGTTGAAAGACTGCAACGGCTGGATCGCGTCGTCCAATGAGTCAGTGACGGCACCGGCCCAAATTGCCGATTGCAACAATTTGCAGAGTTCCTGGAACGACTCGCAGCGGCTGGCTCAGGCCATTGGCATGTTTCACGGGCAGACCGCAGCCGCCGCAGGGGGCAACTTTGCCGATACGGCCTACACCTCAGGTGACCCGGGCGCACCGAAGGTTGAATTTCAGACGGCGACCAACATCCCATTCGTCGCCACCAACCGGTTCCTGACCTTCAGCGTCGACGTTGCGGCAAACAACTGCTTCGCGTCCGCGCCGCTGCTGCAGTTCTCACTGCTGGACAGCGTCGGCACGGCCTTTCCCGCAGGCAGCCAGATCGACGGCTGCACCGGTGGGACCACCGTGACGCCACCGGCGTTGGGGGTTTCCCCGGCGAATCCGGTCAACGTCGGAACCTACACCTCCAACGGATCAGTTCTGTTCAGCGGCACCTCGGTGGGGGTGCAGATGGTCAACAACAACGGCAGCGGCGCGGGCAACGACCACACCGTCGACAACATCCAGATCCTGGACGTGACCCCGCAGCTCGACAAGTCGTTCAGCCCGGCACTGACCCGCACCGGTGAATCGTCGACGCTGACCTTCACGGTGACGAACACCAGCGAGTTGGGCTCGAAGAACGGGTGGTCCTTCACCGACAACCTGCCGAGCGGCTTGACGCTCGCAAACTCGACCGTCGGCGGTACCTGCAACGCCACGAC